>CAJONB010000086.1 GCA_905235715.1 uncultured Ruminococcus sp.
GTTTCGAGTCGTCCACCGATACGCCGCCGCCCTCGATAAGTCTGCGCGCTTCGCCTTTCGACTTCGCAATGCCCGCCGCGACCATTATCTCGGGTATATCTCTCGTACCCGTCGTGAAAGACGGCATATCCTCCGCGTTTCCGCCGAAAGCCGCTTTCGCCTGTCTTTCAGCCTCTTTCGCCTTCTCTTCGCCGTGGACGAGCTTGGTAACCTCGTATGCGAGCCTCATCTTGGCTGCGTTCATTCTCTCGTCGTTATATCTGGTGAGTTCGGCTATCTCTTCCATATCCATAAACGTGAGGAGTCTCATACACTCCGCGACTTTCACGTCTTCGACGTTTCTGAAATACTGATAGAAATCGTAAACCGAACACTTATTCTCGTCGAGCCAAAGCGCGCCCTTTTGGGTCTTGCCCATCTTCTTGCCCTCGCTGTTGAGGAGCAGGTTAATGGTCATCGCGTAGGCGTCCTTGCCGAGCTTCTTGCGAATCAGCTCCGTACCGCCGAGCATATTGCTCCACTGGTCGTCGCCGCCGAACTGCATATTACAGCCGTACTTCTGGTACAGCGCGTAAAAGTCGTAGCTCTGCATAATCATATAGTTGAATTCGAGGAAGGACAAGCCCTTCTCCATGCGCTGCTTGTAGCACTCGGCACGCAGCATATTGTTGACCGAGAAGCACGCGCCGACCTCGCGGAGCAAATCAACATAGTTGAGGTCCAAAAGCCAGTCGGCGTTATTGACCATCAGCGCCTTGCCGTCCGAAAAGTCGATAAACTTCGACATCTGCTTTTTGAAGCACTCGCAATTATGCTCGATGGTTTCCTTGGTCAGCATCTGGCGCATATCGGTGCGTCCCGAGGGGTCGCCGATCATGCCTGTGCCGCCGCCGACCAGCGCGATCGGCTTATTGCCCGCAAGCTGCAGGCGCTTCATCAGGCACAGCGCCATGAAGTGACCTACGTGCAGGCTGTCGGCTGTCGGGTCAAAGCCGATATAAAATACCGCCTTGCCGTTATTGACAAGCTCTCTGATTTCTTCTTCATCCGTGACCTGCGCTATCAAACCGCGCGCAATCAGTTCTTCATATACTCCCAAAATCGTCCTCCTAAGATACATTACTAGTGATAGTATAGCCTTTCTCGACAAAAAGGTCAAGAAAATCTGTTCATAAAACAAATAATCGTGTTTATAATTCTAATATAGAATTATATTTGATTGTTACCACGGATCGTCATCGTCGGTATCGTCCCCTACCGGTTCATCCGAGGGGCTGCCCATTACGTTGTTGCGCTCGAGCCACTCGTTATAGGTCATCAACACGTCGCGGGGCTTAGAGCCCTGGTGCGGTCCGACAATGCCCATCTGCTCCATGTCGTCAATCATACGGCCCGCGCGGGCATAGCCGACCTTTAAGCGGCGCTGCAAAAGTGAGGTGGAAGCCTGTCCCGCCTCGATAACGATTTTGATCGCCTCTTCCATCATGCTGTCGGTATCGGGGGCGTTGGACGAAGCCGCTCCGCTGTCCTTCGCGCCGCCCTTGCCGTTCAGCTCCTCGGACGCAATCTTGCGAATCTTATCCTCGATCTCGGCGTTGTACTCCGCCTGATGGGATTTTTTGATAAAGCCGGTAACGCGCTCGATTTCTTCATCCTTCGCAAAGCAGCACTGGACGCGGATGGGCTTCGGCGCGCCGACGGGTGAATAGAGCATATCGCCGTGACCAATCAGCTTTTCCGCGCCGCCTGAATCGAGAATCGTGCGGGAGTCAATCTGGGAGCTGACCTTGAGGGCGATTCGCGAGGGGATGTTCGCCTTGATAACGCCGGTGATGACGTTGACGGACGGACGCTGGGTCGCGATAATCAGGTGCATACCTGCCGCACGTGCCATCTGCGCCAGACGGCAAATCGCTTCTTCAACCTCGGCGGGCGCCGCCATCATCAGGTCAGCCAGCTCGTCAATAGCGATAACGATGCGGCTCATGTGCTCGGTCGGAACCTTCAGTCCCTCGACCTCCAGGCACGGCTGTTCCTCCGCCCCGGGGTCGTAGTCCGGCTTTGCCTTTTGCTCCTCGATATATTTCAGGTTCTTGTCAATCAACTGGTTGTAGCTGTCGACGCCCTTACAGTCAAACTCGGAAAAAATGCGGTAACGGTTCAGCATTTCGGAAACCGCCCAGTTCAGCGCGCCCGCCGCCTTTTTTGCGTCGGATACGACGGGAACGAGCAAGTGCGGGATGCCCTTATACTTGCTGAACTCGACCATCTTCGGGTCAATCAGCAGCAGCTTGACCTCGTCGGGCGACGCCTTGAACAGAATCGACATCAACAGCGCGTTGACGCATACCGATTTACCGGAGCCGGTAGTACCCGCAATCAGCAGATGGGGCATCTTCGCCAAATCGGTGCAGACAATCTCGCCGGAGATGTCTCTGCCGAGCACGCAGTTGAGCTTGCTCTTGCTCCTTTGGAATTCATCGGTTTCTATCAGCTCGCGGAGCGTGACGATTGAGGTGACCTTGTTCGGCACCTCGATACCGACCGCCGCCTTACCGGGAATCGGCGCTTCGATACGCACGCCGTTCGCAGCGAGGTTCAGGGCGATGTCGTCGGAAAGGTTGGTGATTTTGCTGATTTTTACGCCCGCGGCGGGCTGCAGCTCATAGCGGGTAACCGACGGGCCGCGGCAGATATTTGTAATGCTCGCGTTTACGCCGAAGCTCTTGAGGGTTTCAATCAGCTTGGTTGCGTTGTTCTGCATTTCCTCGTAAGCGCTTGTCCCCTCTGAATCCATCACGGGATCGAGCAGACGCGTCGGCGGATAAACATACTGCGGCTTGTCCGCGGCTTTTTCCTCTTCCTTCTTCACCGCGTCGTCCATGCGTTGAATCTCGTCGTCAAAATCAACCGGTACGGTCTGGGGGTCGGGCTGCTTCGCGCCCTCGGATAGCTTATTGCTGTTTTTATTCTTCGAAATTCGCCGGGCGACCCCGGTCGCGTCAAGCTCCGCGTCGGGCGTCATGCCCGAATTCGCGTTCTGGATAATATTCAGAATGTTTTCGTCGCGCTGTTCGGCTTCGATTTCTTCCGCGTCCTTCTGACGGGTTTTCTTTTTCGGCTTGTCCAGCGGAATATCAATGCGGTCGCGGGAGCTTCTGCCGGAATAGTCCGCTACCTCGGGCAGCTCATAGCCGTTGTCCGTATGCTCCTCCACTGCGGGGCGGCGGTTGCGGATATGCGGCTCGACATGGCGGTGATAGCTCTTTTTCGCAACGCGCGCAATATCAGCGAGGGTCACTCTGGTCAGAATCATGATATCAACGACCAAGCCGACCACGCAGAGGATAACGGCAGGAACAGTCGTGAACCATTCCTTGAACGGATAGCCGAGCAAGGCGCCGACCATGCCGCACAGGCTGCGGCGATCGAATGAGCCCTTGTATGTCGCGCCAATCGCTTGTATATAGCCGTGATCCCTATTGTAATCCGTCGCGCCGAGTATGTAAATCAATGTGCAGGTCAGCACAAGTACGGCGATGGACAGGGCGATTTTTGCGCCCTTATGCTCCATCTGCTGTTCCTTCGCCGTCATAATTCCCATGTAAATGAAAATCGCGGGAATCAACAGCGCGCACACGCCGAATAAGCCGAAGATAAACGAACGGATGGTGAACCACAACGAGCCGCCCTCAATCAGCACAAGCGCAAGGAATATGATACCCGCCGCACAGAGCAGCAGCGCCTTGACCTGCGGGTTCATCCGCGGCTTTTCTTCAACGGCACGATTGGAAGCGCCGCTCTTTTTCGCGGTGGTTTTCGGACGCGAGGTTGTCGTCTGCCGTGAATTGCTCCTCGTGCTTTTACTTGAATTCTGATTCTTTTTGGTAGCGGTAGATGATTTCTTTTTTGCCGCCAAAACAATCAACTCCTATGTATTTTGGTTTCTGTTTTGCAGGACGGCGCAAAGGCCGACCCTGCATAAAATCCTTTTGATAAATTAAACCGGCACGCCGGTGAACAGGTTTACGCCGGTGTTCATCTCAATAATGCTGACTTCAACAACGGCGATACCGACGACAGCGGTATAGATAATGAATATGTACATTTTGTCGGTTTTCAGCAGCCACTTGAACAGCACGATTGAGAAGTAACCGACAAACGCGGCGACTATCATGCCGACAATCACGGGCAAAATTTCGACCTGCATCCCCTCGGGGGATTTCATGACGTCCTTCAGCTCCAACAATGCTGCCGCGATAATCGACGGAATCGCGAGGATAAAGGTGTAGTCGAGCGCCTTCTGCTTATTCACGCCGCGCATCTGTCCCGTAGCGAGCGTGGAGCCGGAGCGCGATAAGCCGGGAAGAAGCGCCGCACAGCACTGTACCAGACCGACGGCAATCGCGTCGCCTACGGTCATGGATTTTCTGCCCTCGGGATTTTGGCGGTAACGCTGTCCGGCAAGATAGCCCTGCGCGCACATATTGCCCAGTAACAGCAGGAGCGAGGTCAGCAGCAGCGAGATACCGACAAAGATGAAATACTTAGCGTTCGACAGCACATCCGCCAAATCCTTGACGTTCATATCTGTACCGGGAATCGGAAGGAACAGCAGGAACAGCGGAAGCAGACCGATAATCAGCATCATCAGCATGCGCCTGTCCTCGTCCATTTCCTTCCAGCGAAAGCGTCCGCGGAAGATATCGGCAAGCATGGAGAAAAACGCCTTGATCAAGCGCCAAATCAGCTTGTAATAAAAGGCGCAGACTGCTACGAGCGTTCCGATATGCAGCATCACACTAAAGAAAAGGTTATCCTCCGTCATACCCATAATATGCTGGGTGATGTTCAGATGCCCGCTGCTCGAGATCGGCAGGAACTCGGTCAAGCCCTGTACGATACCCTGGATAATCGCTTCAAATATACTCATACATTAACTCCTTATGTAGCGCTAAAGCGCATTATTTATGGTGTTTCTTACGTTCCTTTATCATCTCATAAAGCGCGTCGGTCGCGTCGGACAGCGTGCCGACCTCGTCAATCAGCCCGCACTCGACCGCCTCCCGCCCCTCGAGAATCGTTCCGATATCCGTGACAAGCTCGCCGGTGTTCAGCACAAGCTCGCTGTATTTCTCTTTACTGATAGCGGAATTCTCAGCGACAAAGCCGGTAATGCGCTCCTGCATTTTTTGAAAATAACGGAAG
This sequence comes from uncultured Ruminococcus sp., assembly GCA_905235715.1. Taxonomy (GTDB): domain Bacteria; phylum Bacillota; class Clostridia; order Oscillospirales; family Acutalibacteraceae; genus Ruminococcoides. Next base: position 5,209 of record CAJONB010000086.1, read on the forward strand.
GTCTGCGGCGCGCCGACCGTCAGCCCCGTTGTGCGGACGGGATGCACCGTCATCGAGGCGGTGCTTGCGATAAAGCTCTTGTCAGCCGCTACGGCAAGCGGGATTCCGATAGAATGTCCTCCGCCCAGAACCAGCGATACCGACGGCTTGCGCATTCCCGAAATCATCTCGGCAATCGCCAGTCCCGCTTCCACGTCGCCGCCCGAGGTATTGAGCAATACCAGCAGTCCGTCGATATGTTCGTCCTCGTCGATGGCGAGCAGGGACGGAATCACGTGCTCATACTTCGTGGTCTTGTTGTTGGTCGGCAGAATATAATGCCCCTCAATCTGTCCGATGACCGTCAGGCAATAGATGATATCGTCGCCGCGGTGGGCAATCACGCTGCCCATGCCCGTGATGCTGTCCTGCGGAGCGGTATCCTTATCGGAACTGTCGCCGGATGGTTCGGTGGGATTCTCGAATTCTTTTTCGGGAGCATCCTCGTCAAGCGGAGCGTTTTGGGAAATCTTCTTCGGATTCTTCGCGCGGTTCGGTTTATCCTGCCGGTTAAAGCTGTATTTATTCATGATTGCACCTCAAAAATACATTTTCATTAGTATTTCCCGCAGGTACAAAATCATGTATATGACAGCTCAAAATATACCATCATTTAGTATAGCACAAGTCAAATCATTCTTCAATAAAAATCCGCAAATTTCTCTTAAAACATATTAAATATATGAGAATATAGTATGCTTAATACTAATCTCAATTAAAAAGTGGACTTAGATTAACGAGGATGATTTTCGCAAGACGAGGCGAAGGACGCAGGCAGGCTGGCGCCTGTCAAGTCCGACAAATCAGACCGTTAAGATTGTCTACCTTTTATTTGAGTTTAGTATAATACATCATTTTGATTTTTTAAGGAGTATCCATTGAGTACAAATGCTGTCTACGGCATTGTGATTGCCGTTTTGATTCTGTTATCGGGCTTTTTCTCGTGTGTCGAAACCGCCTTTTCCTGTGCGAACACCATCCGCCTGAAGGCACTCGCGGACGGCGGTAGTAAGCGTGCAAAAAACGCCCTGTGGATTACCGACCGCTTTGACAAGGCGCTGACCGCGATTCTGATTGGCAACAACGTCGTCAACCTCGGGTGTTCTAGCCTTGCGACAATCCTGTGCCTGAATATCTTTGAGAATCACGGCGCAGCGATTGCGACCGGACTGACGACCCTTTTGGTACTAACCTTCGGCGAGGTCATCCCGAAATGCTTCGGACGCGAGGCGAGCGACACGATTGTCCTGCACACCGCGTTCATTCTCAGGGTGCTGACTTATGTGCTGACGCCGCTGATATTTTTCTTTTCGGGAATTAAAAACGGTTTTATGAAGCTGGCGCACATCAAAAAGACCTCCCCCTCCGTCACCGAGGACGAACTGAAATACATTATTGAATCCATCGAGGAGGAGGGTATCTTAGAGGAGCAGGAATCCGAGCTTGTCCAGTCCGCACTGGAATTTGACGAAAAAACCGCGCAGGAAATCCTGACCCCGCGCGTTGACGTCACCGCAATCGACATTGACGACGACCCGAAAAAAATCCACAACCTCATTATCAAGGAACGCTACTCGCGCATCCCTGTCTACGAAAACGGTATCGACAATATTATCGGTATCCTGCACACGCGCGACTATCTGGAAAAGGTCATCGACGGCGACGGCATCGTTGAGATAAAGCCGCTGCTGACCCCCGCGCATTTCATCTACAAATCGCTCAAGCTCTCGGATATTCTCAACGATTTCCGCGCGAACCGTCTGCATATCGCTATCGTCACCGACGAATACGGCGGGATGCTCGGTATCGTCACAATGGAGGATCTGCTCGAGGAAATCGTCGGCGATATCTGGGACGAGGACGAGGATATCGAGCATACCTATACCAAGCTCAGGGACGGCCGCTACCTTGTCAGCGGCGACATGGAGCTGGACGACCTCTTCGAGCTGTTGGAGATTGCGCCCGACGAGGATATCGAAAGCAACACGGTCGGCGGGTTCATCGTTGAGCAGTGCGGCGATATTCCGATGCGCGGTCAGAAAATCCGCTACCAGAACCTGCGCTTCACCGTCAAACGCGTCAAAAACCGCCGCATTATCTCTGCGGTGGTAGATATTTCTCCCGCGTCATAACGACCCGGTCATACAACTGAAAACAGGCATATAAAAGGGGCTGTCAATTTACAGCCCCAAATCTTTTAATTCTATTTTAGAAATATCGACAGTTTCCGTTACCGGACGTTCCGTGCAGACGGAAATGACATAACCGTCGATATCGAAGCTCGTGATGCGCCCGCTCAGCTCCTTTGAGGTCGTATCAAAGCCGCGCAAATCGGTCGCTATGCCGATACCGAGCTGTTTGAGGTACGCCTCCTTGCGCGTCCATATCCGCGTAAACGCGCGCATTGAATCTGCCGACGACGTGACAAAATTCAATTCGTTCGGGTGATAGTACCGCCCGGCGATTTTCAGATAATCCTGTCCGGGAAGCTGTTCCACATCCGCGCCGATTTCTTTATCATCCACGGCGATGACGACGACTTCCCCGCTGTGCGATACCGAGAAGTAGGTTTCGTCCCCATCGATATATGGCTTGCCGTGTTCGTTGAAATACA
>CAJONB010000087.1 GCA_905235715.1 uncultured Ruminococcus sp.
ACCGCCCATCCCCGACGGCAGCTTTGCGAAAAAGCTGTACAGCCTGTATCTCAGCTATCTGCCGACAAAGGATTTCAAATTCCCCTTGAAGATGAACTGTGACGACCGCGGCTCTTTCACCGAGCTTTTGAAGACCGCCGATCACGGACAGGTTTCCGTGAATATCAGCAAGCCCGGTATTACAAAGGGTCAGCACTGGCACAACAGTAAGTGGGAATTCTTCATCGTCGTGTCGGGTCACGCGCTGATTGAGGAGCGCAATATCCACACGAACGAAAAGGTCAGCTTTGAGGTCAGCGGCGAAAAGATCGAAGCCGTCCACATGATCCCCGGCTGGACGCATAATATCATCAATCTGTCGAACACCGAAAACCTTGTCACCCTCATGTGGGCAAACGAGCTGTTCGACCCAAATCATCCCGACACATTTTTTGAGCCTGTATAACTAATATTCAATAAAAAAATCCCACCGGTTTTTAAAGAAATCAGGTGGGATTTTTTGTGATGATGAAAGACAGCATACGGTTAATTCTACTTCTTGTTGCACTCGGTTAATTGTGCAATTCTCAGTCTTATTTACCTCCTTTTGTTCCCAGTATACCATCATCACCTGCTGCGGCGGACACCATATACCGCTATCTCAGCTCGACCAACACCGACGTGTACGACTATGACGCGATATTTACGGGCGACCTCGGACGGGTCGGGTCGAGGCTGCTGTATGATTTGATGCTGGAAAAGGGAATCGACATTTCACAAAAGCACAAGGATTGCGGCGTGATGATATTTGACGAGCATCAGGACGTCCATGCGGGCGGCTCGGGCTGCGGATGCTGTGCGTCGGTGCTGTGCGGGCATATCCTGCGGAATCTCTGCGGGCGGCGGTATCGCAATATTCTTTTTATCGCGACCGGCGCGCTGCTCAGCCCGACGACCGTTATGCAAAAGCAGACCATCCCGTCAATCGCTCACTTAGTAAATATCCGGATTTAATACTAAACCATCTGCATGAAAAAGGGGCTGTCGCACTAAGAAATGCGATAGCCCCTTTGTGTTATTTATTGGCAAAGTCGAGGGAGTAGAAGCCGAAGCGCCGGAAGCTGTCGGACGGAGCGACGGCGACGAGCAGCATACCCTCTACGCCGGGAAACCCTTCTGCGGTTATCAGGTAAACGGATTCGCTTTCAAGACTCCATTCGGAGGTCAGACGCAGCACCTTGCAGGAGCAGCGCCCGGCAAGGCGGTTGTAAACGCCCATGACCCACATATTGTCAATATCGTAGCCGCCGATGGGCTCTCTCTTTACGCCCGCAATATCGAGGTTCAGCGCGTCAAAGGGCAGGGGCTTACGAAAGCGGACGGTCAGGCTTTCCTCGCCGACAACGCTCTCGCAGTCACAGCTGAGGACGCCGTCGCTGTGAAGATAAGACTGATTTTTAAGTGTGTCGGCAGAATTGCAGAAGTCTTTCAGCGCCGTCAGTTCGTTATCGGAAAAGCCCGCACGGGCAGGTGCCGGCGCCTCGGAATCCGCCAGCGCGACCGCCTTTTCGATACAATCGTGTTATATGCCGCGAGGCGAAGGTCGCCCCTGTCCAGCTCACTGAGCAGACGGCGGTTGAAGTCGTTGAAGCTGAGCGCGCGGGTATCGGAGAGGTCAAATTCCCGCTCGTGCTCGGGGTAGCGGTGATAATAGCGGCAGGTCAGCCTGCCGCCGTCAACGCCGTAGACGCTGTACGCCTCAAAAATATCGTTGCGCTCGCGGCGCTCGATGCCGCCGCGGATTTGGGAGCGGCACCACTCGGTGAAGCTGTCCTTTGGTACTTCGGGAACCGGTTCGGGTTCGGCTTCAACTGCGGGCTCGGGCGCTTCTGTCACAGTCGGCGGTTCTTCCGCAGCGGGACGGAACCGCTTGAACGGATTTTTCATGACAAAGCCGCTCCTTATTCAAAGCTCCATACGCGGATGCCCAGCCCGTCTATATATTTGCGGGTAACTTTTCCGTCGGCGGGGGTGAGGACGATTTCGCCCGTCAGACCGATGACCGCCTCCAGTAAATGACCCGAAACCGTTGCGGGCTTACCGTCCGCGCCGTGATAGGCGAAGGCTGCGTGGGCATGGATATACGGCTTGCCCTCGTACTGCGTTACATTGCCGTCGAGCGAAATCATCTCGAGCATCGTGCGCAGCTCCTCGCGGTCGTAGTCCTTTTTGGCGGTATCGAACACGCCGACGACAGCCCTTTCACAGCCGCCGATGCCCTGAATCTGCGCCGCAGTGATACCCTCTTTTTCGCAAATCGTGACAAGGGAGGAGAGAACCTCGTCGCCCTTGTCCAACCGGATATAATACTTTCCGCTGTAATTTCTGTAGTCCATCTTATGCCTCCTGCATTTGTTTTTTTCATTATAGCAGGCAGGAATCCATCTGTCTATATAGACAATTCAATTTTTTTCTGCTATGATAGAGGGCAGAAGGTGAAAATAATGGAATTGGAATTTGAAGAGCTGCACGCGGGCGATACCGCGCGTATTGAGAATATGTCCGCGCTCGCGAGCAGTATTGTCAAGGAATACTACGACCCGCTGCTGGGCGCGGAGCAGAATGATTACATGATAGAGATGTTCCAGTCGGCGCGGTCGATTGCAAAGCAGCTGGAGGAGGGCAAGCGCTATTATTTTGCTTCCCTCGGCGGAGAGGACGTCGGCTTTATCTGCTTTTATCCGCATGACGACGTGATGTATCTGAGCAAGCTGTATCTGCGCGCGGATATGCGCGGCAAGGGCTTTGCGAGGCCGATGCTCGCTTTGGTTGCGGATGAAGCGAAGAAAAGCGGCTTTGACGCAATCGAGCTGAATGTTAATAAGCATAACCGGACGCAGCAGATTTATGAGAAGCTCGGCTTTGTGCGTGTGCGAAGCGAAAAGAACGATATCGGCAGCGGCTATTACATGGATGACTACGTATATCGTCTTGAAATCTTATACTAATTTCTAATAAAACCCTATAATATCTATTGCGTAAAATCCCGTATAACTTCGTTGTCGGACTTGACAGGCGCCAGCCTGCCTGCGTCCTCCGCCTCGTTCTACGAAATTTTCCGCTAATATCTTTTTAAAGCTTTTTATTAGAAATTAGTACGAGAGTATGAATTCCGCGGGCGCCGGTCTGCGGATTTTTCTTGTGTAAAGCGGAATTTTGTGTTATAATACAGAAAAGCTATCGGAGGCTGTGATGAACCGCTATTTTATCGCCGACCTGCATTTCGGTCACAAGAACGCGCTGGCTTTTGACGACCGGCCCTTTCGGACAATCGAAGAAAATGACGAGGAGCTGATTCGCCGCTGGAACAGCGTTGTGACGGCGGACGACGAGGTGTGGGTGCTCGGCGACGTCAGTTGGCTTCCGCCGAAGCCGACGGTCGCAATCCTCGACAGGCTGAACGGCGTCAAAAATCTGATAACAGGCAACCATGACAAGAACCTCTGCAAGAATCAGGCGTTCTGTGAGCGCTTTGCGGAAATCACGCCGTATAAGGAAATCCATATCCGCAAGGGTACGGGCGTGGTGCTGAGCCACTATCCGATACCGTGCTTCAACCGTCATTTCAGCGGCTGGTATCACCTCTACGGACACGTGCATCAATCTGCCGAGTGGCAGATGATGGAGAACTGCCGCGCGGAATTTGAGCGCGACGGTAAGAGCTGCAATATGCTCAACGCCGGCTGTATGCTGCCGTACATGGACTACACGCCGAAAACCTTGGAGCAGATAGCGCAAGCATACGGGATGTGGAGGAACAGGGAAAATCAAAAAGAAATTTAACGGTTATTATTGAATAATGAAGCATATCATAGTATAATAAAGCAGAAGAGGGTCATGTTATGATTGATTTGACGATGGAGTTTATCCGCCGCCTATGTGACAAAGGTGATATTAAATGGACAATTCACGTGATCCGAAAACTGCAAGAACGCGGTATTTATCGCGAGGACGTATATCACGCGATACGCAGCGGAAAAATAATTGAGCAATATCCCGATGATTATCCTTATCCGTCCTGCTTGATATTGGGACAAGACCTGCACAATCGACCTTTGCATATTGTTGTCGCTTCTGACGGTACGATTCTGTATTTGATAACAGCTTATTTACCTGACCGAGATAATTTTGAAGAAGATTTCAAAACGAGAAAGGAGCATTAGCATGAAGTGTTATCTTTGTAAAGGCGAAATGAAGCCTTCGACGACTACCCATTTTGTAGATTTAAAGAAATGCATGATAATCGTAAAAAATGTTCCTTGTTGGGAGTGCGAACAATGCGGCGAGATTATCCTTGATGATAAAGTTGTCGCGCGATTGGATGCTATTGTCAAGAACATCAGTGAAATGATGACGGAGATTGCCGTTGTGGAATACAACGACGCGGCATAACCGAAGCTCCCTGTTCTTTAGGGAGCTTTTATAGATTAATAAGATGCTCCTCACGGGAGCGAAAGAAGAAAAAACACTGCAATTTTATCAAAACGCGGGCTATAACTGCACCGACAAAACCGCGTTTATCCAATGGCTGTAAGGAGGCACACAATGGATATCAACAACACAAAGGACATCTGGGAAGAATTGATCGAAAAAGCCAAGGCGGAGTATCGCCCCGAGGAGGTATCGCCCTTTATCTCGGCGCACCATGTAGCGTGTGCGATTGAGGCGGAGGACGGCGAAATCTTCACCGGCTTCTGCATTGAGGGCTGCAGCGGCGTGATGAACCTCTGCGCCGAGCGCGTCGCCGCGCTGAATATGTATACAAGCAGCGGTCAGACGGTCGTCAAGCGACTGGTCACGTTCCGCGATATGCCGCCCTACGGCGAGGGCAGCGGTATGCCCTGCGGCGCGTGCCGTGAATTTCTGCTGCAGCTCAGCGAGCGCAACGCGGATACGGAGATCCTCGTCGATTTCGACAGCCGCGAAACCGTCACCCTCGGCGAAACCATGCCGGATTGGTGGGGATGGGAGCGCTATAACAGCCTGAAAAAGGTTCAGCTCGTCGCCGCGGAGAAAAAGGATTTGACGAAGGTGCTGTCCATGCAGGTCGAAGCCTTTGCGGGACTTCTCGCGAAGTACCGTGATTATAAAACCAGCCCCGCCAACGAGCGGTACGCGGATATCCTGCGCCGCTTCAATCAGGACGGCGCAACCTATTATTTCATCACCGCAGGCGAGAAAAAGGTCGGCGTTATCCGTGTTGTCGCCCCGCAGGGCGAGGAGGGCAAAAAGAGAATTTCGCCCCTGTTTATCCTGCCCGCCTACCGCAACAAGGGCTACGCGCAGGCGGCGATCAAAGCAGCCGAGCAGCTCTACGGCGAGAATCACTGGCAGCTCTCGACGATTTTGCAGGAGGACGCGAACTGCTACCTCTACGAAAAAGCCGGCTATCAGCAGACAGGCACCAAGGTCATCAACGATAAGATGACGCTGGTGTTCTACGAGAAGGATTGACGAAGAAGGCTTCCGCTAACAACGGGAGCCTTATTTGTTGCGTGAGGAGTTGTAGGGAGCGGCGCTTTTGTTAGTTAACAGATAAGGTAGTTGGTGGTTGGTAGTTGGTGGTTGGTAGTCGGTAGTTGATAGTTAATAGAAATCGGGTGCGGGCAGAGCCCGCCCTTAACTGTTATCTGTAATCTGTAATCTGTTATCTGTAAATGGGGAAACGCTGACGCGTTTTGGAATATAGGAATTTGTGAAACAAATGCAACGTAAGCCGTAGGGTGCAACGCACCTATAGCCTTTGAAAATAATTAAAATATTGTCACCAAAATCTTAGGCGATTTTCCTTGACACCACAAGATATTGTTGTTATACTGGATATTGTAACCAAGATATTGTAGTAAAACAGAACCCGAAAGGAATTGAACATGAAGATTATCAAGAGAAACGGCTCCGAGGAGACCTTTAATCCGCAAAAGATTGTGGATGCCGTCCGCAAGGCGGATCTGGCGAATACCAACGGCCGCAGCCTGACCGACGAACAGATTGAGGGTATCGCCGTCACCATCAAGAATACGGGCGAGTGTGTTTCCCGCGCGCTGAGCGTTGAAGAAATCCAGGAGCTGGTCGAAACCGAGCTGATGAAGCTCGGCGCGTATGAGACCGCAAAGCTGTATATCCGCTATCGCTACACGCGTTCGCTGGCGCGTACCGCCAACACCACCGACAACCGCATCCTCACCCTGATTGAGTGCAATAACGAGGAGGTCAAGCAGGAGAACAGCAACAAGAATCCGACCGTCAACTCCGTCCAGCGCGACTATATGGCGGGCGAGGTCAGCAAGGATCTGACCAAGCGCATCCTCCTGCCCGAGGATATCGTGCGCGCGCATGAGGAGGGCATTATCCACTTCCACGACGCGGATTATTTTGCCCAGCACATGCACAACTGCGACCTCGTCAACCTCGAGGATATGCTCCAGAACGGCACCGTCATCAGCGGCACGATGATAGAAAAGCCCCACAGCTTTTCGACCGCCTGCAATATCGCGACCCAGATTATCGCACAGGTCGCGTCCAACCAGTACGGCGGCCAGTCGATTTCGCTGACCCACCTCGCGCCGTTCGTCGACATATCGCGTCAAAAAATCCGCAAGCTCGTCCTCAAGGAATTTGAGGAATTAGGCGTTGAGCCGACCGAGGAAAAGGTAAATTCCATCGTCGAGCGCAGGGTCCGCGAGGAAATCAACCGCGGCGTGCAGACGATTCAGTATCAGGTCGTCACCCTTTTGACTACCAACGGTCAGGCGCCGTTCATCACCGTGTTCATGTATCTCGGCGAGGCGCGCAACGAGCAGGAAAAGAAGGACCTCGCGATTATTATTGAAGAAACCCTCACCCAGCGTATGCAGGGCGTCAAGAACGAAAAGGGCGTGTATATCACCCCCGCATTCCCGAAGCTGATTTACGTGCTGGAGGAGCAGAATATCCACGAGGACAGTCCCTATTATTACCTCACCGAGCTTGCCGCGAAATGCACCGCTAAGCGCATGGTGCCCGACTATATCTCCGAGAAAAAGATGCTCGAGCTGAAGGTTGACAAGAACGGCGAGGGTCATTGCTACACCTGTATGGGCTGCCGCAGCTTTTTGACGCCGTATGTGGACGAGAATAATCAGCCGAAATATTACGGCCGCTTCAATCAGGGGGTTGTCACCGTCAACCTGCCCGATATCGCGCTGTCCTCGGGCGGCGACTTCGACCGCTTCTGGGAGATTTTCGACGAGCGCATGGAGCTGTGCCACCGCGCGTTGATGTGCCGCCACAACCGCCTCAAGGGGACTCTGTCCGACGCGGCGCCGATTCTGTGGCAGTACGGCGCGCTCGCAAGACTCAAAAAGGGCGAGACTATCGACAAGCTGCTCTACGGCGGCTACAGCACGATTTCACTGGGCTTTGCGGGACTGTATGAATGCGTCAAGTATATCCACACCGACCCCGAGGGCGAGCCGTTTGCACTCGAGGTCATGCAGCGCCTGAATGCCGCCTGCAAGGGCTGGAAGGAGCAGCACCGCATCGACTTCTCGCTGTACGGCACGCCGCTGGAAAGCACGACCTATAAATTCGCAAAATGCCTGCAAAAGCGCTTCGGCGTGATTCCCGGCATCACCGACAAGGGCTATATCACCAACTCCTATCATGTCCACGTGACCGAGCATATCGACGCGTTCACCAAGCTGAAATTCGAAGCAAAGTTTCAGGCGCTCTCGCCGGGCGGCGCAATCAGCTACGTCGAGGTGCCGAATATGCAGGATAATATTCCCGCCGTGCTGCAGGTCATGCGCTTCATCTATGACAACATCATGTATGCCGAGCTGAACACCAAGAGCGACTATTGTCAGGTCTGCGGCTATGACGGCGAGATTCAGGTCGTCGAGGACGACGGCAAGCTCGTGTGGGAATGCCCGAAC
>CAJONB010000088.1 GCA_905235715.1 uncultured Ruminococcus sp.
ATATTACCGTCAACGCCTTTAATCCGGGCTTTATGGCGGACACCAACTTCTCCCCCGGCTCCGGCAAGGCGCGTGCGGCGATGGTCAAGATGACCATGCCCGACAGATTCGGCACGCTGAGCGGCTCCTCGGACGCGCTTGCCGCGATTGCGACCGGCGGGGAATTTGAAAACATCAGCGGAAAATACTTTGACCGCAGCACCAATACCGCAAAATCGTCCGAGCTGTCCTATAACCGGGAAAACGCGGCGGAGCTGTGGCAGGCAAGCGAAGCATACACGAAGCTAAAGGAGAAAAACCAATGAAAATCATCACGATAGAAGAACACTTTGCAGACCAAAGAACCATTGACGCAACGGCTGAATACGGCGCTCCGTCAAGCATGGCGGCTCTCCCCGAGGAGGTTCGCGCCGCCTATAACGGCATGCGCTTTACGGGGAATCAGCTCATGGATACCGATACCTTGCGTTTCGATTTTATGGACGCGCAGAAGGTCGACATCCAGGTTTTAAGCTACACCGCTCCCGTATGCGACGCGGTGCCGCCCTCAGACGCGGTCAGGATTTGCCGTCAGGCAAACGATATTCTGGCGGACGTCGTGAAAAAGCATCCCGACAGATTCTATGCCTTCGCGACCCTGCCGATGGCTGACCCGGTTGAAGCGGCAAAGGAGCTGGAGCGCTGTGTCAAGGAGCATCATTTTGTCGGCGCGCTGATTACGGGAACCTATCAGGGCAAGTTCTATGACGACCCGATGTTCTTCCCCATCTTTGAGAAAGCGGCTGAGCTGGATGTGCCGATTTCGTGGCACCCGGAATTCCCCGACGCGAAGATTCAGAACTACTATTATCTGTCGGACAATTATCCGGTCGCAACGGGAATGCAGTTCGCAACAGCGGGCTTCGGTTGGCATCTGGACGTCGGTCTGCACATCACAAGGATGGTGCTGTCGGGTATCTTCGACAAGCTGCCGAATCTGAAATTCATCGCAGGTCACTGGGGCGAAACGATTCCCTTTATGCTCGACCGCATGGATCAGATTATGCGCCCGCAGGCAACGGGTCTGAAAAAGAAAATCTCCGACTATTTCCACGAAAATATCTGGTACACGCCGAGCGGAATTCTCTCCCGCAACCAGTTCGAATACATGGTCAAGGTATTCGGCGCGGAGCGGATTATCTGGGCGCTCGACTATCCGTACATCCCGTTCGACTCCTGCAGTACGGACTTCCTGATGAACGCAGATTTGAGCGATGAAGAAAAGGAGCTTATCGCCCATAAGAATGCCGAAAAACTGCTGCATATCTAATAGAAAAGCAAAATCAAACAGGAGCGAATGACGTGTACATTCGCTCCTGTTTTTTGTATTTGTAATCCGTGACTATTCTGTTGCCGGGATTTTCTTTGCTTCCACAACCTGCTTTTTCTTGCGGACAAAGGCGGAAGAAATAATCTCTAAGCCGAGGATACGGATGTGCAAGCTGAAATGCTCAAAGGGATTGATCATCAGCATTGCCGCGAGTATCACGGAAATCACGATGCTGATGATACCGACGACCCTGATATGCTTTGTTTCGCGGTATTCGTCGATTTCATCCGCCACCTCATGCAGGGACTGAACCGCCCAAATCACGCCGATAACAGCGATGGAACCCTCTTTCAGAAACAACAAGACCAAACCGATAACCGCCTTGATAACGGCGTCGCCCAGACTTGTCTGCGCGTCGGGATATTTTAGGCTGATGAAAATATTGACCGCCGCGTACAGCAGCGCGGTAATTCCGAGGATATACGGTGCGGCGCCCGCAAACTGCTTCGGAAACGCGATCAAAAGCAAACCGACAATAACGAACACATATACCTGCCGGTCCTTTTTGAGATTCAATATCACTTTTTTCATTTTCATCAACCCCGCTGAACAATTGTCATCATACCGGCGAAAGCTCAGTCAACCTGCGCGTACCTCATCTCATATTATACGGTTTTGCGGAAAGTGTGTCAAGCACGAAAAAAGCCGTGTGATTGACTGCAACCACACAGCTTTTTGCCTTTGATTATTCGTCCTTCTTCTCTGCCTTCTCTGCTTCTTCCGCCTGAATCTCTGCGTATGCTTCTTCCGCCGCAGCGACTAAATCCTTGAACGCGGCAATCAGCTCGGAAGCAATAATCTTACCTGCAACAATGCGGGTATAGATAGCGTCGCCAAGCTCAATAAAGCGCTCTTCAACAGCTCTGCCGAAGTAAGCAACTGCGGGAATCTCGTCGTCGTCATCATAATACTCGATAGTATCGATGATTCCGTTGGCGTCCTCGTCGCCGACATAGAGGTTGAAGTCGCCGTTTCCGGTAGTATCTACCGCAATCATATCAATATCGCCGTCGTGATTGTTGTCAATCAGAGCGATATCCGCAACCTTATCTCCGTCGAGATCGATCAGAAGCTCATGACGCTGAGAGCGAACGAGCAGCGGACGAAGCTCCGCGTCAGAACGCATTGCAAATTTTACTTGTTTTAAAGTGCCCATTGGTAATTCCTCCAAATCATCATTTTTTCTTAACAAGCCGGACACTCCGTGCCGCTTCCTGTTAAGCTGATTTTATTTTACACATTTATATGCAATATGTCAATATTTTTTCAAAAAATATGTCATATTTATCATATTTTATATTATATTAATACAGACCCGGGGTTAACCGGGTCTGCAGACAAGAGAAGCGGAGATAAAGGGATGAATCCGACAACATGTACTGAGAGTTATTCTTTGTTGATGAAGGTTTTGGGAAAGGAAACTGCGTTGTCAACCTCCGCTCCTCAAATGTCCATTATTCTTCGCCTTGGAGCGCGTCGAAGCCTTCTTCGCCGGTACGGATTTTTACGACGTTTTCAACGTCATAGACAAAGATTTTTCCGTCGCCGATATGACCGGTGTACAGCGCCTTCTTGGCGGCTTCGATAACATCCCTCACGGGAATTGCGGAAACAACCATCTCCACCTGAATCTTCGGGAGCAGGTTAGTTTCAACGGGAACGCCGCGGTAATACTCGGGCTTACCCTTCTGCGTACCGTAGCCCATAACATGGGTGACGGTCATGCCGGTGATACCGAGCTTTGCCATCGAGCGCTTGAGCTTCTCAAAGCGGGCTTCCTTGCAGATAATTTCCACCTTGGTGAAGGTATTGTCGCCTGAGTAATCGGGTACTGTCTTAACCTCGACCGCTTCGGCAACAGGCGTATCGCCCGTAACGACGGTGACGTCGTCGCCGTACATAGCGTAATCCTCAACCGACGGCGCAAAGTCCGCGTAGGCTGACGGCAGACCGTGCTCGGTAATATCCAGACCAACGATTTCTTCCTCTGCACTCGCGCGCAGACCGATGGTCTTTTTGATAATGCTGAACGTAATGAACATCATAATCGCCGCGTAAGACGCTACAGACACAAAGCCCAAAAGCTGTATGCCGAACTGCTTGAAATCGCCGGTATAGAACAGACCGTTCAGTCCGGCGGGCGCGTCGGGATTTGCAAGCAGACCGACTGCTAACGTACCCCAGATACCGTTCGCCATGTGGACGGCGACTGCACCGACAGGGTCGTCGATATGTAATTTCATGTCAAGAGCTTCGACAACAAGAACGACCAGAATACCCGATATAATGCCGACGACGGCTGCGCCGGCAGCATCCAGCGCGTCACAGCCCGCCGTAATGCCGACCAATCCCGCCAAAGAAGCGTTCAGGCACATGGATACATCGGGCTTGCCGTTTTTGATCCATGTAAATATCATAGTGACGCAGGTCGCAACTGCGGGGGCGATGGTCGTGGTCAGGAAGATAGAAGCAAGCTCCGAGGGGGACGTCGCCGCAGCGCCGTTGAAGCCGTACCAGCCGAACCAGAGGATGAACACGCCCAGCGCGCCGATAACGATGTTGTGACCCGGGAAGGCGTTGACCTTAATGACCTTGCCGTTTTCGTCACGCTCATATTTGCCGAGCCTCGGTCCGAGAATCGTCGCGCCGACCAGCGCCGCAATACCGCCGACCATGTGAATCGCGCAGGAGCCTGCGTAATCGTGGAAGCCGAGCTGAGACAGCCAGCCGCCGCCCCAAATCCAGTGCGCTTCGATCGGATAGATAAACAGCGAGATAACCGCCGAATAAATGCAGTAGGCGGAGAACTTCGTACGCTCCGCCATCGCGCCGGAAACGATGGTCGCTGTGGTCGCACAGAAAACGAGGTTGAATACAAAGGTTGACGCGGCGGTAAAATCGCCGTTGCCGGGGCTTGCGATAAACTCCTTGAAGTGGGTGAACAAATCCATGTTCGGAATACCGATCAGACCGAACAGAGCGTCCTCGCCCATCAGGATGGTATAGCCTAAGAGGGCGAATACCACCGTGCCGATACAGAAGTCCATCAGGTTCTTCATGATGATGTTGCCGGCGTTCTTCGCACGGGTGAAGCCTGCCTCCACCATCGCAAAGCCCGCCTGCATCCAGAAGACCAATGCTGCGCCGATTAATAGCCAAAATTCTACTGTCATAAATATACCTCCCTAAATCAGTCGACAGAATTCATGGTTTTCTTCTTAAAGTTAAAAGGCGTACCCTGTAAGCTACAGAGTACGCCTTTGTACCGTATCATTTATCTGTTTTATACTAAATGCCGATCAAACGCCGAACAGCAGCTCGCCGTAGGTCGGAAGCGGCCACAGCTCTGCGTCGACAACCGTCTCGGCGTCGTCCGCGTAAGAGCGGAGCACATCCATCTGCGGCAGGATTTCATCCCGCACCATATTCGCCTGTGCAATAATATCATCCGTGCCTGCGAGCTTTTCCGTCAGCGCTTCCAGCTTTGCGGATTCTTCGCTCATGCGGGCGGTGATATTGCTGAGCCTGTCGATATTTGCTTTTTCATACTCGATGTTGATATCGTCGCAAATCGACTTCTTCAGCGAAGCATTCTGCAGCAGCTTTCCGAGATAGGTTTCGATTGCGGGGATAATCTGCTTGCCTGACATATCTATCATCGTCAGCGCCTCGATATTGACCTGCTTGACGTAATTCTCGAGCATGATTTCCAGACGGGATTCCAGCTCCGCCTCGGTGAACACCTTGTGCGAGGTGAGCATCTTCACGTTCTTCTCGTCGAGCAAATGCGGCATTGCGTCGGCGGTGGTTCTCAGGTTCGAGAGGCCGCGCTTTTCGGCTTCCTCCAGCCACGCGTCGTCATAGCCGTTGCCGTTGAAGATGATGCGCTTGTGCGCCTTGATGGTGTCGCGGATCAGGGTATGTACGTCGTTTTCAAAGTCACCGGACTTCTCGAGGATATCCGCGAACTGACGGAGGGATTCCGCAACAGCGGAGTTAAGCATCATATTGCAGCACGCGATAGAGTTGGACGAGCCGAGCATACGGAACTCGAATTTGTTGCCTGTAAATGCAAACGGTGAGGTACGGTTGCGGTCGGTCGTGTCGCGTCTGAACTGCGGCAGGACGTCAACGCCCAGCTTCATGTACTCCTTCTTCGCGCCCTCATATTCCGTCTCGTTTTCAATCGCGTCGAGGACGGCGCTCAGCTCGTCGCCGAGGAACATCGAGATAACGGCGGGCGGCGCTTCGTTCGCGCCGAGACGGTGGTCGTTACCCGCGGTCGCGACGGACAGTCTGAGCAAATCCTGATACTCGTCGACCGCCTTGATAACGGCGACTAAGAACAGCAGGAACTGGACGTTCTCAAACGGCGTTTCGCCGGGCTGGAGAAGATTCACGCCCGTGTCGGTGCCGATTGACCAGTTGTTGTGCTTGCCCGAGCCGTTGACGCCCTT
>CAJONB010000089.1 GCA_905235715.1 uncultured Ruminococcus sp.
ATCTCAATGCTTAAAGATGTCGCCTGCGGCAAAATCGACGGTGACGGTATCGTAGAGCGACACCGTCTGCATCACCATCGCGACGTCATGGTAGCCGTCGGGACGCTTGCCGGTAATATCGAGGGTCAGATTGATTTTTGCGGGTGCTTTTACGGTAATCATATCACAGCTCCGTAATGAAATCGCTGATTAATTTCAATGCCTCTTTGAGGTGCTTGATGGAATACGAATAGGACAGGCGTACATAACCCTCGCCCGATTCGCCGAATGCCGAGCCGGGTACTAAAGCGACGTGCTTTGACTGTAACAGGCGGGTGCAGAATTCCTCGCTGCTCAGTCCCGTTGAGCGGATGCACGGAAAGGCGTAGAACGCGCCCTCGGGAGTAAAGCAGGTCAGCCCCATCTGATTGAGCGAGCCGACCACCAGTCTGCGGCGCATATCGTACTCATCGCGCATCATTTTGATATCGTCGTCGCCGTTTTTCAGCGCCTCGATTGCCGCGTACTGGGCGGTCGTCGGCGCAGACATAATGCAAAATTGGTGAAGCTTTGTCAGCATAGAAATGATTTCAACCGGTCCGAGCGCATAACCCAAGCGCCAACCCGTCATCGCGTAAGCCTTAGAGAAGCCGTTGATGACGACGGTGCGCTCGCGCATCCCGTCGATTTCCGCGATGGAAACGTGCTTTTTGCCGCTGTATGTAAGCTCGGAGTAGATTTCGTCGGACAGCACCATCAGGTCGTGCTTTCTGATAACCTCGGCAATCGCCTCAAGGTCACCGCGCTCCATGATCGCGCCCGTCGGATTGTTCGGGTACGGCAGAATCAGGAGCTTTGTGCGCCCGGTAATCTTTTCCTCAAGCTGTTCGGCGGTCAGGCGGAAATTATCCTCCGCCTTTGTTTCGATAATCACAGGCGTTGCGCCCGACATAATCGTCAGCGGTTCATAGCAGACGAACGACGGCTGAGGAATCAGTACCTCGTCACCCCTTGACGCCATACAGCGAATCGCGACGTCGATTGCCTCGGAGCCGCCGACGGTGACGACCACCTCGGTCAGCGGGTCATATTCAATATTGTATTTTCTTTTATAGAATTTTGTTATCTCCTGACGAAGCTCCTTGAAGCCGCGGTTCGGGGTATACCAAGTCCTGCCCTTTTCGAGCGATTGGATTCCCGCCTCGCGCACGTGCCACGGCGTCTGAAAATCAGGCTCGCCTACCGACAGCGAAATAACATCGTCCATCTCGTTGACGATATCGAAAAAGCGGCGGATGCCCGAGGGCTTGACCGTCTGAATCGACTCCGTCAGCTTATCGGTGTAATTCATCAGATGACCATTTCCCTTCTGTCCTTCTTGTCGACGTCGACAAGAGAAACGCCGTTTTCCTTATAGCGCTTCAGCATAAAATGAGTCGCAGTGGAAAGGATGCCGTTCATCGCGGCAAGCCGCTTTGCAACAAAGGCGGAAACATCCTGAATGGTTCTGCCCTTGACAGTCAGCAGTAAATCATACGCGCCTGCCATCAGATAGACAGACTCGACCTCGTCATAGCCAAGGAGGCTCTCGGCAAATTCATCAAAGCCCTTTTGCAGCTGCGGCGCGACCTTCAACTCAATCAGCGCAACAACGCCCGACTCGGGAACAGCGTCCCAGTTAACGACGGCGCGGTAGCCGCGGATAACGCCGCTCTTTTCGTATTCCTTGATTTGGGCGGCAATATAATCCTCAGGCTCGCCGAGAATCATTGAAAGCTCTGCGTTGGTAAGGGATGAATTTTCAGATAAAAGCTGTAGTAACTTGTCCATAATGACCTCCGTTATATCATCTGCAGGGCGGGCGACAAATCCATCGACAGGCTGTCGAGGCATACCGCCGCGGCGATACAGAAAAGTTCTCTTTCTTCCAAATAAACCGTCAGTGTAGCGGCGCGCTTCGCAAAGTCCTTGCTGACGGCGCAGACGACGCTGTTATCCGCGTCGAGAATATCATAATTACCCGCTGTCACGTCGCCGCGCAGCACAAAGCTGATACCGCGAAAGCGTGCCGATGCCACGCCGCCGGACACAGCGATATTGAGGCGCGCGGATTCGCTCCCGACCGTGATGCTGTATGCCGAGAGGGACTGAAACCCCAGACGGCGTATTTTGCAGACCGTCACGCCGTTGATATCACGAATCTGTTCGCTCTCGCCCGAGGGCGTTTGCTTGCCGCGCACCGTGTATTTCGGCATACCCTTTTCATCCAGCACCTCAAAGCGTGCATAAAGCTCGGAGGTATCGCGTTTCAAATATAATTTCACAATCATCACCAAGCATATTGTCGTCCGGCAGCGGATAAAAAATACATATACAAAGGAAAAATATTACAGGAGCGTTTTGCGGAGCTTCATGCCGAGCAGCGAAAAATGCTCCAATGGGTGATCCGGCTCGAAGGTTGTCAGGAAGCACGAGGTGTACCCCATAATCAGCCAGAACGAAACCACCATGAACGTCAGGTTGAACAGGATGGTGATTTCCACCAGCGCGAACACCAGATAAGCACACAAAAACGCGTACATACACGGCAGCATACTGTCGCCGAGCGTCTGATTGCGCAGCACGTGCTTCGTGATGCTCAGGAAAAACTTCACGCCGAAAATGCAGAATAAGACGAAGCCGAGCAAGCCCGCGCTGATAATAATCATAATGTAGCCGTTGTGGAAGTCGGTGATATAGGGCGCGAACCATCCGTATTTGTCGGAGAATTTCACCCCGTGCTCAAACATCCTTTCACCGATTTCGTAGATATTGCCCCGCGCGACGCCCATCACAGGGCTGACGGTGAACATCTGCGCCGCCTGCTTCCAGAGGGTAATACGGCCCGAATCGAGATTGGTGTTTTCATGCTCAAAGGTGATGATTTCCTCGTCCTTCGCTTCCTCGGTCTCCAGCACCGAAATCGTGCTGGTCATCCGGACGACCTCGGAAAAACCGATCTGCACGATATTCCGCACAAACAGCAGCGAGGCGACAATGAAAACTCCCGCAAGCAGCGACGCGACGGTCTTTTTGACCAGCTTTTTGAAATCATACTGAAAGTCGTTGCAAAATATCTTGTATACGCAGAAAACAGTCGCGTAGCCAATCATCAGCACCATCGAGGCGTTGGAATCGCACAGCAAAAGCGAAATGCCGTTGACCGCCAGGCAGGAGCCGAGCCAGATACGGCTGACCCTCTTGCGCCCCGAAATCTCGATAAATTCCTTTTTCGTCAGCGCGTGACAGCAGAATATCGCGAACACTGCGATGTAGCCGAGATAGTTCGGGTTCATGTACATACCCGTAAAGCGGTTTTCAAAGATAATAAAGCCGATACCCATGATCTCAACCTTGATCCCCGCCATCAGACACGCTATTCCAATCACGCCCAGCACCGTGGTGCAGTAAACAACAAAGGAGCAAATCGCGTAAAACTCGCGGCGGAAGTTGAGGTGCTTTTCGGTATGTACGCCGTAGAAGATAAAAAAGCATATCGCCGCGTGCAGAATCATCACAACGTTATACAAATTCGTCAGGAGCTGACTGCTGATATGGAATACCAGCGTAATCAACGACGCTGTCAAGAATAAAATCAGCCAAAATCCGTAGCGCGTCTTGAGGGCGGTATGGCGTTTGACCTCGTTATATATCACGAGAAACGAGCCCCATACAAACATCACCGCCAGCGCAGCATAAGCGGGAATCAGCAGTAACGTCACGTTGCACAGCAGCAGGCAAATAATATAGCTGCGGCGGAACAGCGAGGTATCCAGCAGCGCTGCCTTGAATCGAGTCATCATAATACTCCTCTATTCTTTACATCAGAAAACATTCTTTAAGGTAGAGAACATCAGCTTGATATCGCCGAAAAAGCTGAAATCAGCGAGATACTCCAGATTATACTTCATCTTCTCCGGCAGGATGGTTTCCAGATAGATTTTATCGACCTCGCCGGGATCGCTGACGCTTCCGATAATCGCGTCCTCGTCCTTATAGCGGATGGAGGCGAGCGACGTGATTCCCGCGGGCATCAAGAGGGTCGCCGTCATCTCGGGCGTATAGCGGTCGACATAACGCGGCACCTCGGGGCGCGTTCCGACAAAGCTCATCTTCCCCGAAAGCACATGAAAAATCTGCGGCAGCTCATCAAGGCGGTATTTTCTCAGCTTTGCGCCGATTTTTGTGACGCGCGCGTCATTCGCCGAGGTCACCAGCGCGCCCGCCCGATCCGCGCCGACCGTCATCGTGCGGAATTTAAGAATCTTAAAGCGGCGGTTGTAGGTTGTCACGCGCTCCTGACGGTACAGAACGGGTCCCTTTGAGGACGCCTTCACCATCACGGCAATTACCGCCATCGGAATCAAAAGCAGCACCAGCAGTATCAGCCCCAAGAGAATATCCGTCAGGCGCTTTACGCAAATGCTGAACCGTTTTTTAGCCAGTATATCATAATATTTACGCACGGAATCGTTTTGAAATTCCTGCGGTAATTTTTCAAACGCTTTTAAAAACATAGCTCCTCCGCGGACTGCTTTTAAAAAGCATAGTCCGCCAGTATATTTTATTTATTATACTATATCAACGTGTTTTTTTCAAGTTTTTATCTAAAAAAGCGTTGACTTTATCAAAAATCTTCGATAAACTGAAAAAAGAAGCATTCCGGATTTTACGCAATGCGGACACAACTGCGCCGGAAACGGTTATTTTTTAAATTTTTTTCAATTTTTTGAAACAAAACGGGCAGAAAAACAGTCTGATTATCAGTAAGAAATCCCGGACGATTCGGAGGAACCCTTATGGAATATTTTAATATCGCCGCGCTGATGCTGATTATCATCGCTATGATCATCGCAGGAATCATCAGAAAAAAGCGCCCGCTCTCCGAGCGCTTTCAGTCAATCATCGGCAGCCGCGCGTTTGAACTGTCGGCGGTCGCAGTGATTCTGATTATCGGCGCGCTGCTGCGGCTGCCACGGCGTGCCGTAGAATCCCTCGATATAACCGCGTATCGGAAACAGCGGGTAGTTCTCGACTTCACCCAGGCGCAGCCGGCTCTGCGACAGCTGTCCGTACAGATCGCACAGCGCGTAGAACAGACCGCGCTTTCCGCCGTACAGAATGCCGGCGGAAAAGCCTGTTTCCGTCCGCCGGACGTTCAGACGGTATTTTTCGTCCGTGACGCGGCGGCTTTCTTCAATATAGGTCAGTTCGCGTGTGTCGCACAGCCGCGACGTAACAGACAGATTCCCGCTGCTGCCGCAGGGAATGCGTCTGTCCCGGAAGAACGCACGCATAAAATCCGCATCGCCGCCGCACGGGGCGACGGTACAGACGTCAAGGGGAATTACTTTACACTCCGACAGTGCTTTTTTCGGATGACAGATTGCCATTGGTTACACATCCCGATCAAAATAAGTCCGGCGTACACGCGCGAGTCGTTCCGGCGTCGGCTGGACACCCGCCTGTTTCCAAGCGGCGAACACCGCGCCGAGCTGCGGCGGAAAGGGCAGCGCAGACAAATCCCGCTGCGGGAACGACTGCCGAAATCGTTCGGTAAAACGCGGCACGTGCCGGAAGACGCCGCCCCACAGTCCGAGAGGGCAGTCGTCCGGCAGTGTTTGCAGGAGCGAACGGACGGTTCGCGCAAAAGCATCGGCCTGCGTTTCAAGGATGCGGATCGCACAG
>CAJONB010000090.1 GCA_905235715.1 uncultured Ruminococcus sp.
GTCATATGTCGACAATCAGATCCCTTGGACAAGACTCGGATATACCTACGACTGGGCAGATAACGGCACGGAATACGGACTGAGTGAATTCATCGTATTTAAGGGCGCGTCCGCGAAGGTAGCCTATACCTCTTCCATCGAGGATTTTGTCGCCCTTGCGCAATCATACTGACCTGCCCGGCATTGTAGCTGACTCAGAATCGTCTTTTTTATCTTTTCCACAGCCCGCAAGCAAGCAGGCGCTCAGCGCAAGCACAGCCAAAAGCATTAAAAGTTTTTTATACATTGTGACCTCTGTGATTTCCTATCTATCACTTGTTCGGTATAAACGGTAATTCATACGGATCGGTTGTCGGCCGGGGCGTTGTAGGCTGCGTTTCGGTTGGATCGGGGACGGTAACCGTTTCGTTGATGTGGTGGATGTTCTCAAAGCCTGCCAGATAGCGCTGTATCGCCGTAACGTCTATGATATTCAGCCCGTCGCCGTCTATATCGGCAGCCTTCTCGTTAAAAGCAGACACAGCTAAGTCGGCGAGCGTTCTCTGAATCACCGTAGCGTCCATGATCGTTACCTCGCCGTCGCCGTCAGCGTCGCCGCGAATGTAGCTTTCTGCGGCAGATACCGGCAGAATCATACCGACAGCCGCCAATAAACAAATCACAGCTAAACCTATAATACCAAGTCTTTTCATTTTCAAGCCTCCTGATTATTTATATTATTATATCAATTTCGTCATCGTCACCGTTTGAATATACAAATTTTCCTTCTTCAACTTTACTATCTAATATTTGGCGCGGGGAGCATAAAGCAGAACGCGGCACCGGCAAAGCCGAGGAAGTACAGCAGCCTGCTGAACAGCGTGGACTTCAATCCCAAATCAATATTCATCCGGTATTTAATCATCAGCACACATTCCATGATGAAGCATACAGCATAGAGCGCGATTGTGACAGACATCAAAACAACCGTCAGCTTCTGCATTTGACTTTGTGTCAAATCAACCGTGAGCATCAGATAACCCGCTGCCAATAAGAGTGTGCCGAGCTGCGATAAGATATATACGGCAAAGTACAGGACAGAAGCCGGATTTGCAAAATTCAGATATCCGAATATAGCGGGCGCGTTAAACAATCGTATGCCAAACAGCAGGAACAGCCCCGCAACCATCAGCACCGAGTGAGCGAGCCATGCGCTATCCTTCTCAGAAAAATCAAGAAATGACGCGACGGTTATCAACAGATAAAAGCCGATACCAATCAGCCTGCCGATCCTGTTTGTTTCTATGTTGATTGCCAAATATACCTGATAGGCTGTAAACAGCGTGAATGACAGCGCTGTCACTAACCGAAAAGCAAGCTGCACTTTCCTGTTCGTTAAAATTGATTCTTTCACGGTTCTTCCTTCTTTTTAAAATGTTTTACTTTCTTATATTCTGTCAATATCCCCTTCGGGTGTGTGAACACGCCCTTGATAGGTCGCCAAACAAGCAGCAGCGGATAGAGCGCCTTGTGCCTTGCGACAAAGGGATAGTGCTTCTCCACATAATCATCTGATACAAAGATACGGCTCTTGATAAAGCGGCGTTTTGATTCCTTGCTGTCGTCGCCTCCGAGATTTTTCTCCCATCGGTGATATTCCTGATTCTCACAGGTGCCCGAACTGCCCGATAAAATCAAGTAATCGAGCATTTTTTGCTCCTGCTCATGCAACTCTGCGCCGGTAAACGCCTTCTGCGACAGGCGGCGCAGCTTTTCTTCAAAGTCGGTGATTTCCAGCTTTTGAAGCTCCGCGTCCAGATATTCACGGTCTAAATCAGGGTGAGCGCGCAAAAACACATATACGTCAAGCAGCGAGCGCAAGCCCGAGCCTGCGTGGGTATAGTGCTTGTAGGTATGGGTGAGAACATAAAGATAAAAGTCCTCGTTTGTCATTTGGCGGCAGTATGCCGATTCCTTACCCTGCAACAGCTTTTCTTGTATATTCTTAAAATATTCGTAATACAGGGGGAATTGATCTTCGGGGAACAGTGTGCGGTGCATTTCAAATTCAAGCGTCGGGGGCTTTGCGTAAATATCGTGGTTATATTCCTCATACTGTTCGCAGGTATATCCCAGCCCTTCCATGATCGTCCTTACGTCGTTCATCCGCGTGTTATCGACCAGAATATCATTGTCGTTCATCTCACGCATAGCGGATTCCGGGTAATCGTCTTTGAGCAGGATCCCTTTCAGCGGCAGATACCATATCCCCGCCTTTTCAAGTTCCTTTGTAATGACGGTACGCTCGATTTCAAACAGCGCCAGCTTGCGGATTGCCTTTGTCTGTGCTTGCTCAAAGGCGTGCGGCAGGGGCATTACCTTCTCGAGCGCAAAAGCAACGGCTGAGTTCAGCATGTGCTCACGAGCTAACCGGTAGATTTCCGTAAAGTCCATTTCTTTCAGGAGCTCTACATCCGGCGTTTCCTCATTGACGGCGCAGGATACAAGATAAATCAAATCCTTTGCGTTCCGCAGGATATATTCCTGCGTAGCTTCTACGGGATAGGTCTTGCCGTTTCGGACAATGCCGGTCAATACGCCGATGATGTGCTTATCGGTGATACCCTTTTCGACGTCGGCGCGGTTATCGCCCTTCATGGAGTATTTGCCGTTCTTGATTTCGACGATACGGTGCAGCACATACTGTCCGCTGTCGCGTTGATAGAGGGGTATGTCGCCGACACGGAGCGGCTCTTTGACGGCTTCGATTATCAGCAGATTACCCTCGCGGATAAGCGGGAACATACTGTCGCCGACGTTGGTATAGACGAGCCAGCCATCTTCCGCGATCACGTCCTCAAACTTCTTATTCATCAATCGCGCCTATCTCTTTGAGCTGACGGATCGCTTCATGGACGTCGGCTTCGATAACCTCTCTGTCGCCGTTAAAGCGCTTACAGAGGGTATCGACGATTTCTTCCTCGGTGGTGTCGTTTTGCAGACACTCCGCAATCGCGGCGAGGGTTTTGTTTCCCTGAATCAAGCCGTGAAAATCCGCGCCCGCGGTGGGGACGATGACCGTTTGGCTGTCGATCTGATGGTGGATAAAATGTTGATTCAATTTCAAAGATAACACTTCCTTGATACTGACATTGAATAAAAACCGCCGCTGTTTATCGGTTCCTATTGAATATCAGTATGATACTATCCGCGCCGCCGCTTTGAGTATTGCGCTCAAAGCGGCGGCGCGATTGTTTTATTCCGTTCGGATAAACCTTTATTCAGCGGTCAAACAACCGCCTTGCAAATAATCAGATTCCGAAGGGGACATTAACAGGGACATTGACTCCCATTTCATTATCACCGGTTTGCAGTGGAGGGGTAGGGTTGCCCGAGGTGGTGATAACGTCCTCAACGTCAAACTTCGTCACTTTCATATTCAGGCGCTCATAAGTTTCTTGATTCATCATTCATGCACATCCTTTCTGGTTAAGCCGGATAGGTGTAGGGGTTTTGGGTGATAGCTTCCTTTACTACGCCGCCGATGGTAATGGTGCCGCAGAAACCATATAAGCCCGCGCCGATGCTGCTGGAAGTTTCTGCACCCTTTGTCGCGGTGACCTTCGTCACGGTGTCTTGGATTGTGATTGTGCCGCAGTGTGCTCTATAGCCGCTGCCGATGCCGGCAGCCAAAACACCACCGGTTGCTTCGGTTGTTCCGCCGCTGATGGTGATGTTGCCGCAGCTTGCATCCTGGCCGCAGCCGATGCCGGGACCATAGGAACCACCGTTTGCAGTTACAGTTCCGCCGGTGATTTTGATGTCGCCGCAGGTGCTGACGTTAATATCTTTGCAGCCGCTGCCGATGCCGGCAGCGGACTTACCACCGTTTGCAGTTACAGTTCCGCCGCTGATGGTGATGGCGCCGCAGGTTCCCGAACGACCGCCGCCGATACCGGCAGCATATTGACCGCCGGTTGCGGTTATATCTCCGCCGCTGATGGTGATGGCGCCGCAGTTTGCTTGACCGCCGCCGATGCCGGTAGCATATTGACCGCCGGTTGCGGTTATATTTCCGCCTTCGATGGCGATGTTGCCGCAGGCTATATTGAAGCCGCCGCCGATGCCGCAGCCGTAGCCGTTGGAGGAAGCGTCAAGCGAGCCGTCGCCTTTGATGGTGAGGATAGCGTTTTCGGCAGCATAAATGCCCGGATAATCTTCATAGCCGCCCTTGACGGTGTTCGTGCCCTCTAAGATAATGGTCGCGTCGCCCAAGGGGGTGATGCCGGCATATTTTGTGTTGTTGTTATTGCTCAAAGAAGTGATATCCACGTTTCTGAGCGTAACGGTCGCGCCGGCGGCAACGGTGATCTGATAGTTGCCTATGAGCTCGCCTGTCAGCACGTCGCCGTCCTGCGCTTCATAGGCGGCGTTCCGTTTGCTGAGATCAACAACGTTCTCAACAGGAGCCGGAGCCGCGTCAAAATACGCGTTCGCCGCTTGATTGTAGAGATAAAGCGCAGATACAAGCGCCTTTGCATTATCGCCCATGTTGCTATTCAAAACAGCCTTTGCATAATCGAGCGCGGAATAGTAGAAGGTCGTGTCGTTTACTTTAAACTCCTGCAGAGTATCGAGCTCCTTTGCGGGGATATCCACTACATCTACATTGTAGTAATAGTCCGACTGGCTGCCGTCATACGCGCTCGGGTTTGCCGAGCCGCCGGGGATAGCAAAGTAATGTCTAAGGGTGCTCTTGGACAGGAAAATCAAGCTGGTGGTGTAATAATTTGCGCCCGCCTCGGGATGAACAGTTGACATATCGGTAGCAGTTGCGCCATTGTTTGCGGCAGCAATCGCTTGATCGATCAGTTCAGTCGTTACATCACCCATTGTATATTCGGGTATTTCGTGATAGTCTGCCGGAGCGTTCATCTGACCGGAGAAAACACCCTGCGCCTTTGCGCCGTAGTTGAGCATTTCCTTGACCAGAGCAGAGAGAGCTTCGGGGCTCTTGCCGGCGGGAGTATATGCTGCCGGGTCGGCAATGATCGTCTCGGCATAATCCTGTACGCTGTAATCGTCCGTTTCGTTCTGCTTTACACCGTTGATCGTGACCTCGGCGTGAATGTCGTGCGCCATGTACGCGGCAGGAACGTAGCAGGTTGCAATATACAGTCCGTCTCGGGTTTCTGCAGTCTTTAAATCAACCTCGGAATTATACTTGTCAACGCTGAAAGACACGGTTGCGCTTTCGGCGCTTGCAATATCAGCGCCGACTGCGGCGGGATCGATAAAGAAGTTTACGCCGATGTCGCCGCGCAGCGTAAGGGAATGTCCGACAAAGAGCTTGGGAGCAAACTTAGCTGTCAGGGTCATCTCCTCGCCGATGTTCTGATAAGCGAGAGCCGCGTCGGTTGAATAGCGGGTTTCGCCGTTATACCAGCCGGAGAAAACATAGCCCTCGGCAGGGATAGCGGTGATCACGCCGGTGTTGTCGGCAGAGGGATAGAATGAAAGCTCGCCTCCGGTGGCGATATTGATCGAACCGCCTTCAACAACATTTACGGAGTTACCATCAAGAATAAAGATTTTGGCGCCGCTATTAATCGAAAAAGCAGAGGTTATATTTTCAATAATGCCGGCTTCCGCAAAGTTACCGAAGGTACCGTTATTCATCACAACTTTACCGTTCTCACCGACATTGAGAATTAGCTTTGCGGGATTGGGAGCGGGAGCGGGTTGAGCCCATGTGATTTGCACCTCATCCAAATATAATGCGCCGGAGGCGGAGCGAATACCTATGTAAGCGTAGTCTCCCGACACTGTCAGCTCGGTGCTTTCGCCGTAGGTTATAACACCCAGATAGTCTCCTTGTAATTCACTCGCCGAGCTATACGCCGTGTTTCTACCGTATATGCGCAGAGTTCTGCCATTAGTGGTGTTATCGTTCCATGTAACGGTAATTTTTCTGACGTTGCCGCCGGACGCGGTCGTAATAATACCGGAATTGTTAGTGGAGCGCAACTGGATCGCGTTATTGCCGCCCGCGGAATTACCCGCGTACACAGCATCCGAGTCTTTGGTAACATTGCTCCATTCGCCATAGCTCACACCTGTACGTCCTGTATCTTCGAGCATCAGCGTATCGGTTACCGTGGTTTCCGCCGCGCTCGCCGTGATGGGAACCACGGTAAACAGGCTGACGATCATCATAAAGACAAGCAATATGCTGACCGGTTTTTTGATTTTTTGAATCATAAAAATTCCTCCTTATTATTTAATTGAAAATTGAAAGTTGAAAATTGAAAATTGTTGTCGCGCAGACAGATTAGTTATAAAACTGTACTTTGGTTCCCGACCGAATTAATATGCTGCTTG
>CAJONB010000091.1 GCA_905235715.1 uncultured Ruminococcus sp.
TGTACGGGCAAACCTGCCGTCACTACGTGGTATGACAAAGCCGGGCATGAGATTCAAAGCCTGTCAGTTGGGCTGAAAGGTGTTTCTGTAACGAAAACAACTACCTATAACGACAAAGGGCAGGTGCAGAGTGTTGAGAACAAAAATGGCCTCCTGACCATTACCCAAAATTTCACCTACGATGAGCGTGGTCGGGTAAAGACCGAAACCTCCAGCACTGGAAAGTCGGTCACTTACACCTACGGGAATCGCTCTGTCACGACAGCCTTCAACGGGCGCAATTACACAAAGAACGTCGATGCATGGGGAAATGTCGTAAAATCCACCGACCCCATCGGTACAGTGGATTATACTTATTTCTCCAATGGCAAACCTAAACAAGTAAAGTCTTTCGGCTCAACAGTCAGCATGACCTATGACGAGGCAGGCAATCAGACCTATAATCTGATATTCGGCACGCCGTGTATCGGACACACTGCCGCATGCGAGGGTACGATTTACGAGAACCCCGAGAACAGCAACAAGACCACACAGGCGGCGTTCTGGGACGGGAAAATCGACCCTGCCGTCTACGGTCCCGAGCTGCAGATTTCTTCTATCGGCACGGTCGTCGGTACCTGCTGTCCGGCGGGCTCCACCCCCTATCTGCTGTTTGAGAACTTCCTGCGCAACACCCTGCAGAACGCGCGCATCTACGCGAACCTGAGCGATCAGGAGCTTTTGGACAATATCGCCGAGGGGCTGGGACTGAGCCGCACCGAGGTCGAGGAAGCGGTTATCGAGAGCGGCATGGAGATTGAATGGAGCAGAGAGAATTCCACCCTGCCGGACGACAAAGAGCCTTCCTCAGAGGAAGCAGCCGAAGCGGCTGACGACAGTACGGAGAAAAGCCCAAAGACAGGCGGCAACAGCGTCGTCATCGTCACGCTCCTTATGCTCACGGCAGCGGCGGGAATCATCCTCGCCCGCAAGCAGCTGAGTAAATAAACGAACGCAGTAAAGGCTTCGCCGGTTGGCGGAGCCTTTTTTAGTGAAGAATAAAGAGTTGAGGGCGGACGCTGCCCGCACCCATTTACAGATAACAGTTAACAGATTACAGATAACAGTTAAGGGCGGGCGCTGCCCGCACCTGATTTCTATTAATCCCGCAACTATCAACTACTGACCACCGACTACCAACTACCGACTACCGACCATCTACAACGCTGTTGCAAAATAATAAATCACGCCGTAGATGATTGCCGCCGAGGTGCCGTACACCAGCACGGGGCCTGCGATGACGAACATCTTCGCTGCCAGACCCGTAATCAGCCCCTCCGCGCGAAACTCAATCGCGGGCGAGGACATCGCGTTGGCAAAGCCCGTAATCGGCACAAGCGTACCCGCGCCGCCGTGCTTGGCGAGCCGCTCATACTGATGCAGACCCGTCAAAAGTACGCCGAGACCGACCAGCGTCACGGAGCAGAGAGTCTTTGCCGTTTCCGCGTCGACGCCGAGCGCCTGATAAAGCTCCAGAATCCCCTGCCCTATCAGGCAGATTGTTCCGCCGATACAGAACGCCTTCACGCAGTTTTTCACGATCGGGCTGTCCTTCGAACGGATTTTTACCATCGTTGCATATTTTTGATTTGTCATAATATCACCTACACACAGTATGCGCGCGTGTTCACAGAATATTTATAGAGGTTACAAAACTGTATTTTGCTTTTCGTTCATTATAGATATATAATAACAATGAATATGTATGTAGTATATTAAAGGAACGTATATGGAAATTCACTATCTGGACAACAGCGCAACCACGGCGGTCAGCAAAGCCGCCGCAGATAAGGCGTATGCGGTGATGACCGGTGACTTCGGCAATCCATCCTCGCTCCACGGGCTGGGGCTGAAAGCCGAGCTTGCGGTTGAGGACGCGCGACAGACAATTGCCGGCGCGCTGGGCGTACAGCCGAAAAATATCATTTTCACCTCGGGCGGCACGGAAGCCAACAACACCGTGCTGTTCGGCGCTGCGGACGCGCTCAAGCGCCGCGGCAAGCGCGTTATCGTGTCGGCTGTGGAACATTCCTCGGTATATGAGAGCGCGAAGCGGTTGTCCGAGATAGGATATGACGTGCAGTTCGCTCCCGTCAACAGCGACGGTGTTGTCTGTCTTGACAAGCTGAGCGACCTGCTGACCTGCCAAACCGTACTGGTGTCCGTGATGGCGGTCAACAACGAAACCGGCTCCGTCCAACCGACCGAAGCAATCGCGAAGCTCATCAAGAAGCGTTCCCCGAACGCATACTTTCATGTTGACGCAGTGCAGGCATTCTGCAAAATGCCGCTAAAGCCCGCCAAATGGGGCGTCGACTTTATGACGGTCAGCGCCCATAAAATCCACGGTCCGAAAGGGATTGGCACCGTCTATATGCGCGAGGGCGCGCGGATAACACCGCTCTTGTACGGCGGCGAGCAGCAGAAAAAGCTGCGTCCCGGCACCGAAAGCGCGCCGCTGATTGCCGCATTCGGACAAGCTGTGCGGGAAGCAGACGTCGCCGCCGATTCGGCAGTTGTCCGCGAGCTGAATGCCTACGCGCTTGAAAAGCTCGGCGCTGTTGACGGCGTGACCCTGAACTCCCCCTCCGGCGCGCTCCCCTACATCATCAATCTCTCCGTCGAGGGAATTCGCTCCGAAACTATGCTGCACCACCTCGAGCGGGAGTACGGCGTGTACGTATCCTCATCAAGCGCTTGCGGCAAGGGCAAGCCGAGCTATGTACTAAAGGCGATGGGACTGAGCGCGGGGCGCATTGACAGCGCCGTGAGAATCAGTTTTTGCAGGCACAGCACCAAAGCCGACGTTGACGCGCTGGTTGAGGGTCTGCAAAGCGGATTGAAAAACCTGCAGAAAGTGAGGAGTTAGTTCGCAGCAGTATCAACTGCCGAACGCTGACGTTCCTATATGAAAGAAATCGTATTAATCAAGCTGGGCGAGATGGTTCTCAAGGGACTGAACCGCCGCACCTTTGAGGATGTGCTTATCAAAAATATCAAGTACCGCCTCAAGGGGCTCGGCAAATTTGATATCCGGATTGCCCAGTCCACCATCTATATCACTCCCCTGTCGGAGGACATCGACCTCGACGACGTTTGCGAGCGTATCGGCGAGGTATTCGGTATCGTCACCTACTCGCGCGCCTGCGTGTGCGAAAAGGACTTCGACGATATTCTGGCGAAGGCGCCTGTCTATGCGGCGGACGCGCTCGCCGAAGCGAAAACCTTTAAGGTGGAATCCAAGCGCTCCGACAAGCGTTTCCCATACAAATCCCCCGAGATTTCCGCTCAGGTGGGCGGGAAAATCCTCGAGGCGTTTCCCCGGCTGAAGGTCGACGTAAAAAATCCCGACGTCACCGTGACCGTTGAGGTACGCGACTTCGGCGCTTATATCCGCTGTCAGACCCTGCGCGGTCAGGGCGGAATGCCGGTCGGCACATCGGGGCTTGCGACCGTCCTTATCAGCGGCGGTATCGACTCCCCCGTCGCCGCCTACATGATGGCAAAGCGCGGGCTGAAGCTCAACGCCGTTCACTTTGAAAGCCCTCCCTACACCTCCGAGCGCGCGCGGCTCAAGGTAGAAAAGCTGCTCCGTCAGGTCAGCCGCTATGCCGGCTCAATTGAAATGCACACCGTTTCACTGACGAAGATTCAGGAAACTATCCGCGACCGCTGTCCCGAGGAGCTGTTCACGATACTGCTGCGGCGCGTGATGATGCAAATTGCGTCGCGTATCGCCGACAGCACCGGCTCGGGCGCGCTGATTACGGGTGAGAGCCTCGGTCAGGTCGCGTCCCAGACCATGTACGCGCTCAGTTGTACCGACGCCGCGGCGGAAAAGCTTGTCCTGCGCCCCCTGATTGGCATGGACAAGCAGGAAATCATCAACATTTCCCGCCGTATCAACACCTACGAAACCTCCATCGAGCCTTACGAGGACTGCTGTACCGTCTTTACGCCGAAGCATCCCCGCACCAAGCCCGTCCTGCGGTTTGTGGAACAGGCGCAGGCACAGGCGGAGCTTGATGAAATGATTGAGGAAGCAATCGCGAACACCGTCGTCAAGACGATTGACCCTTAAGTAAACTCTGAAAAGAGGCACCTATATGTACAATTGCGAAATTTTTTCACTGAGGAAAAGCCGTTCGGACTTTCAAAGCTTTGAACAGAGCTTTGAATTCACCACCGCAATCCTGCGTGAGAATGAAATCGACGTGAAATACAAGACCGACCTCAGCGCCGACGCGGGCAAGATTGCCGACGCGCTGGAGGAATCTATCTCCGGCGATACCGATTTGTTCATCTTTGTCAACGCGCTGAACACCTCTGACAGTTCCTCCTTTAAGAATCTGTTTTATGAAGCGATTGCCCGCACTGAGTCGAATATAACGCCCGACGCAAAGCATCTGGGCATGACACCAAAGCTGAAAATCTTCTCGATGGGCGACGTGGGCATGGGTTACCGCGGCTACTGCTTCAAGCTTTATAACAAGCTGTTCATCACCCTGCCGTATGCGTCGCTCGCACAGAAGGACGTTACCGAGCTGATCCTGGAGAGCATCAACACGGCGCAAAGCGTCATTGAGCGCAACGCCGAAGCCTATCCCGACGGTATCGTCTATCCCGAGGCGGAATCGACCGTCAAGACAGGCGACGCGCAAGCGCCCAAGAAAAAGGAAGGCTTCTTCCGCTCCTTCATCCCCCACAAGGGCGACTCCAAGAGCGTCAAGGCGCGTAAAATCGCCGTGCTGATTGCGATAGTCGTCTTTATCGGCGCGCTGATTTACGTCATCAACTACTTTTTTATTGAGCCTGCCGTCAACAACGCAATCAACGACGAAATCCGCGAGATCGCGTACAGCAATAATTCCTCGCCCACGACTCCCGACGGCAAGCCTAAATCCGAGCAGGACTGGGACGCGCTCAAAAAAATCAACGAGGAGATCGTCGGCTGGATTCGTCTGGACGACAGCCGTATCGACTATCCCGTCATGTTCCACGAGGGCGACGACCAGTACAGCCAATACTACCTTGAACACACCTACAAGCATGAATGGTCCGCCTACGGCACGATATTTATCGACTACCGCTCAAAGCAAAGCACCGATTCCAAGAACGTCATTCTGCACGGTCACAACATGATTGACGGCAGTATGTTCCACGAGCTGATGAATTTCTCCGACAACTTTGACGGCGACCTCGACTACTACCGCGACCACTCCGTATTGACCTTCAATACGCCCGACGGCGACGCGAAATGGAAGATTATCTCGGTATTCAAGACCTCGACCCTCTTTGCCCACGGCGAATTCTTCAACTATATGCAGGGCGAGTTCAACTCCGACGCGGAGTTTATGAACTTCGTCTATAACGTGCGTATCCGCTCGATGTTCAACGTGCCCGTCATGGTCAACGAGGACGACCAGCTCCTCACTCTCTCGACCTGCTCCTACGAGTACTCCAACTTCCGCACCGTAGTGGTAGCGCGCAAGGTACGCCCCGGAGAGGATCCCACCGTCGACGTGAAGCTTGCATCCGTCAACGACGATCCCTTCC
>CAJONB010000092.1 GCA_905235715.1 uncultured Ruminococcus sp.
GGAGCACAGCGGATTTCTGAAAGCGGCGGAATATGCGGAGGACAAGCTGAGTGACAGAATGTTCATCAGTATGCCGAACCGCTCTCCGCGGTTTCTCGTCACGGGGTACTCGCGCGGCGGCGCGGTGGCGAATATCCTCGCAAAACGGCTGTGCGACCGCTACGGGCTTGACGCCGTGCGGTGCTATACCTTCGGCGCGCCGAATACCTCCATCACCGTCAAGGGCGCGCGGTACGGCACCATCTTCAACCTTGTGCGCGATGAGGACTTTTTCACGCGCGTGCCGCTCGCGGGCTGGGGCTATACCAAATACGGGCATACCATGAGCCTGTCCGACAGCGGCGATATCAAAATGCGCTACCGTTTTCTCGCGGGTGAGGACTACATCGGCTTTGAAACGGCGGAGGCTGCCGACGGCTTTCTCGGCGCCGTGATACGGCTCGCGCCTAACGTACACGCCTACTACGAGCGAAAATATGACGTCGGCGGTCGTATGCTGAGCCTGCACGACTATATGAAAACGGTCGCGGGAATCCTCGCGGATGAGGCGGATGAAAACACCGCGGACGTGATGATGGGCGCGATGGTCTCTCAGTTCGCGGAGCTGAGCGATTTTCTCTGCAGCGGAATGGACGTCAGCGCCTTTCTTTCGCCCGCGCAGGGAATTCCGCGGTGCAGCGTTGCGGACAGCCACAGCCCCGCCGCTTACATGGCGGCGCTGGACGCATTCCTGAAATGAAAAACGCGGCGGTCGGGCTGCTCCCGCAGAAACGTACCGTGCTCGCGGATGCGCGCGGCGGCGACGGGACTTTTCTTCGTCACCGCGCCGTATTCGTTCAGCAGCACGCTCTCCGCGGGATTCAGCGGATATGTAGGGAGCAGATAATAGCAGCCGCTCAGGGCGTAAAGGCTGTAGCCGAGCGCGGCGCTTTCGGGACGGCTGAGCCAGTCGAGGAAATCATCACAGCGCTGAAACACACAGCATTCCACGGTTGTTTCGCGCTTGATACGGTAGCGCTTTCGTGGCTTGCCCGAGCGCACGGAGATAATCAACAGACAGCTTTCCTTACCGGGGAGGGCTTCTACCAGATAGCTTTTGTCGCGGTGGTTCAGCCCGCATTCCTCACCGACGCGGTACATCAGCCGGGTCAGCCCCTGCCGCGTTTCGGCGGCGTCGGCGGAAGCTTCAAAATCCAAGTCATAGCGGCGCATATCGTCGCGCATCAGCGTCACGAGAATCGTGCTTTCTCCCAGACGGTCTATTGTCATCCCGACCCCTCCCTGTCGTGCTTTGCTTTTGTTGCTTCTCAATCATCATACGGCTTTTTTCGCGCCTGTTCAAGTGAATGTTTCTGGATGGCAGTATTATCCTATTCCGCAGGAAAAATTTGGTGACGGATATGTGGGATTTTGTTGACTTTATACGCGGAAATGTGTAGAATCATGATATGGCAAATACATAATTTTTTGGAGGACAACATGACGGATTGGTTAAAGGACAGCGTATTTTATCAAATTTATCCACAGAGCTTTTTGGATACAAACTCGGACGGTATCGGCGATTTGCTGGGTATTACCGTGAAGCTCGATTATATCAAGGATCTCGGCTGTAACGCCGTCTGGATCAATCCGATCTACGACTCGCCGTTCATGGACGCGGGCTACGACGTGCGCGACTATAAAAAAATCGCGCCCCGCTACGGCACGATGGACGACTTTGAACACCTTTTGGCGGAAGCGCACAAGCGCGATATGAAAATCCTGATGGATTTGGTGCCGGGACACACCAGCGACACGCACGAATGGTTTCAGGCGGCAAAAAAAGCGGAACGCAGCGAGCTGTCCGACCGCTACATCTTCACCGACTGCGTGTGGGAAGCGCCGGCAGACTATCGCATGATGTGCGGTATCTGTGAGCGCGACGGCAACTATCTTGTCAACTACTTCTCCTCCCAGCCCGCGCTGAACTACGGCTTCTATGAGGTCACTCATCCCGCATGGCAGAAGAGCTGTGACTCGCCCGAGGCATGGGCGACGGTCGACGCGCTCAAGGACATTATGCGGTTCTGGCTGGACAAGGGCATCGACGGCTTCCGCGTAGACATGGCAGACTCGCTGGTCAAAAACGACGACGACAAAATCGCAACCGCGAAAATCTGGCGCAGCGTCCGCGAAATGCTCGACAGGGATTATCCCGACGCGGTGATGATTTCCGAGTGGAGCAACCCGCAGAGAGCGATCGTCGACGGCGGCTTCCACGCCGACTTCTACCTCGACCACCACGGCAACGGCTATAACAGCCTTTTCCGCAAAAAAATCGGCGACGATAACCAGAGCTTCTTTGCCGACCGCTCGCACGGAGATATTGAGGAATTTCTCGCCGACTACTTCCTCGGCTATGAATGCTCAAAGGATAAGGGCTATATCTGCTTCATCACCAACAACCACGATATGCCCCGCGCGCCGTTCTACATGAGCGACTGGATGATCAAGCTCACCCACGCTTTTATGATGACGATGCCCGGCGTGCCGTTCATCTACTACGGCGATGAAATCGGTATGCGCTACCGCACCGACCTTGTATCAAAGGAGGGCGGCTTCTCGCGCACCGGCTCGCGTACACCGATGCAGTGGAACGGTGAGAAGAATTGCGGGTTCTCCGACTGCGACGAGGATATGCTGTATCTGCCTGTCGATAAGCGCGAAAATGCGCCGACGGTCGAAAATCAGCAGGGCAATCCCGAGAGTATTTACGAGAATCTCAAGGCGCTGATTGCGCTGAGAAAGGCAAATCCGAGCCTGTGCAACGACAGCGAGTTTGAGGTCGTTTACGCGCGCTCGAAGGAATTTCCGTTCGTCTACCGCAGGGGCGAATTCACCGCCTTTGTCAATCCGTCCGACGGCGACGCGTTCGTGGACTACCGCCTCGGGGATGCAGAAAATATCTACACCCTCGGCGGGTACGAGGACCTCGGCGACAGCGTAAAGGTTTATCCGAGGAGCTTTTTCTTAATCAAAAATCAGGAATAAAACAGAGAAGCGCATCCGACTTGTTTACCGGATGCGCTTTATTTATGCGTTCTCGACGACGCGCAGGGCGATGGCGGTGATATCGTCGTCGTGCTCGTTTAAGCGGCGCTTGCGGGCTTCCTCCACGATATACGCGGCGAGCTGTTCGGCTGACCCCTCGCGGAAGGTGAGTATCAGCTTTTCCAGCCAGTCGGCGGAGCCGATCATCACGCCGTCCGACACCATGATAATCATGTCGTCCGCGCCGAGGGTCACGTCCTCCTTCATCAGCTTGGATTCGTTGAGGATGCCGAGCGGCAGAGAGGGCAAATCCTTCTTCATCAGCTTCGAATTCTTGCGGATATAGGTGGTACACGCGCCCGCCTTCATCAGCCGCGCGCGACCCGTAAAGAGGTTGAAGTCGAGCATATCGAGGGTCGCAAGGCTCTCCTCCTCGCTCTTGATCATCAGCGAGGAATTCACCACGCTCAGGGAGCAGTCGTAGCTCAGCCCCGCCTTGCAGAGCTTCGTCATAATGCTGACAGCCATGTTGGAATCCACGGCGGCGCGTCCGCCCGTCCCCATGCCGTCGGAAATCATCGCGACGGTACTGCCCTCGCCGTTGTTAAAGTAATTCAGACAGTCGCCGCACAGCTCGCCGTTGTCGCAGACGTGCTGGGCGGAGCCGATCTCGAGGTCATAGAGGGGCAATTCGCAGAGGGTAATCCGCGCGCGGTCGCCCTCAAAGCTGAGCGACGGCGAGGAAAAATATCTTCCGCAGGCTTTGCCGACCTCATGGGTCAGTTGGGATTTGGAAATCGCGGTCTTTTTCCCGACGGCAAGCTCCAGCTCGACGGTCATCCCGCGCCCTGCGGAGCATTTGCAGGAGCAATCGACCACCACCAGCCCCAGCGCAGTCAGGGATGCGATAATCTTCTCGGACGCGGCGGTATCATAGCTGTCGACCTCCTCGAATTCCTCGGACAAATCCTGCAAAATATCCGACAGCCCCGCGAACTGTCCCGCCACCACCGAGCGCACCTGCGTGATACGGCGGCGCGCCGCCTCCAGAGAAAGGTACTCCTTATAGCTGCGGTTGATGCTGTGGGACAGCTCGGAGCATTTGCAGCAGCGCTTGAGGAAGTTATCCTCGATATCCTTCTCCTTGACAAAGCCGTTTTCTTTCAACAGCGGGGTCAGGCGGTGCATATCGTCCGCAGTCAGCCCGCGCTCCTTTTCCCAGCAATAGACGCGCAGTCCGCAGTTTTTGCAGGTTTCGTCGGCGGCGCGGTCATAAATCCAATCGGCGTTGGCGTCATAGAGCCGCGAAAGGCGTTCGGAAACGGAGTTCACGCAGGAGCTGACATTCTCCAGCGCTTTGGAGCAGTGCGACAGGCGCATGGTGACGTTGCGGCGGATCGCGTCGTTGGCCTTGTGCTTGAGGATGCCCATCAGATAGCTGCGGAAGTGCCCGCCGTCGTCCGGCGTGTAGTGGTAGTCGGGCATGCACCGGGTGAGCGCGAGCATCGTCTCCTGGATGACGTCGTCCGCGTCGACGTTGGGGAAACGCGACTGGAGGAACGACCGCATGGACGCTTCGTAGGCGCGGTAGAATTCCGTCCAGCGGACGGAGTCGGCGCCGCTTGCGAGGCCCTTGAGGAGCGTGATGGATGTAGCCGGTGCGTCTGCCATGCGTCAGCGGGAGAATTTGCGGTCGAGTTCGCGCGTCGAGGTGAAGATCATGATCGGCTTGCCGCGCGGACAGACGTAGGGCATGCGGCACGCGGCGAGCTCTTCGACGAGCTGCGTCGCGCCTTTTTCGTCGAGCGCGAGGGACATTCCCGCGAAGGAGCGCGCGATCGACCGGGCGATCAGCTCCTCGCGCCAGCGCGCGCCGCGCCGCGCGCCGCCTTCGGCGAGGTCGCGGGCGATCGTCGCGAGGACGTCCGACGGGGACAGTCCCTCGGTCAGCTGCGGCACGGCGTCGATCTTGAACGTGTCGCGTCCGAACGCCTCGATCCTGAAGCCCATCGACTGGATGTCCGCCAGCGCGGCGGAAATGCGCGCCGCGTCCACGGGCGAGAGGTGAACCGTCTCAGGAATGAGGAGCTGCTGGGAGAGGACGTCCGCCGACGGGCCGCCGAACAGCCGCTCGAAGGCGATTCGCTCGCGGGCGGCGTGCGGGTTGATCGTGACGACGCCGGTGTCCGTCTCGACGAGGAGATAGCCGCTCGCGGTGTTCGCGAGAAACTTGAACCACTTCCAGGGCTTCGCCCCCACGCCGTCGGCCGCAAGCGGAAGCTCGACTTCAATCGGCTGGGGTGTTTGGGTTATTGGGTTATTGGGTGTTTGGGTTATTGGGGTTGTTTGGGTTAATGGCGCTGTCGCTTGTCGGCTGTCGCTTGTCGCCGTCACCGTTGTCGGCTGTCGGCTGTCGCCTGTCGTCGTCGCTATTGCCGCTGTCGCCTGTCGGTTGTCGCTTGTCGCCGCCACCGCCACCGTCGTCGCGCCCGCCGCCGCTGTCGGCAC
>CAJONB010000093.1 GCA_905235715.1 uncultured Ruminococcus sp.
ACGCGGGGCGTGTCGGGGACCCCGAAAACTGACAGGCGCCAGCCTGCCTGCGTCCTTCGCCTCGTCTTGCGAAAATCATCCTCGTTAATCTAAGTCCACCTTTTAATTGAGATTAGTATTAAATGACAAATCAAAACCCCGAACCGCGTGTTCGGGGTTTTATACACTGAGCTTTATGATGACAAAAAGAACCTTCTCCGCGCTCCTGCTTGCGCTATGTCTGCTGCTTTGCTCCTGCTCTGTCAGCGCACCCGGGCATACGGAAACAACTGCTCCAACCGAATATTCCCCGACCTACTCCGCCGCCGCCGCGATTAACCACTGCGTACTCGAGCCGGACGACAATGCGCGTTTGACCTACAAGGATAAAATCGCCTATCGCACGCTGATGGCGGCGATGCTCGACCGCGCCGGCAGCGCCGCGCCGAAGGTCGATACCGTAACGCTCGGCGACCTGCTCGATTTGATGCGCGAGAGTCCCTATTACTACTTTCTCCGCAGCGCCGAAATTGACGGCGATACCGTCCGTTTTTCCTACGCTTATTCCGCGGAAGAACAACAGGAAATGCTGGATTTCATTGACCGCCGTATTCTCGGGATAGCGAACTATGAGGCGAGCGACGACGACAACGCGCTGGACGTTATCCTCAAAATCTATCTCGCGGTCACCCACGAGATGCAGTACGACCACGACCGCACCGATAACAAGGAGCTTGACTCACCGCTGTTCCGGTATCCCGGCGACGAAGTCTACAAGGCGCTGCGGGACAAAAAGAGCCTCTGCTACGGCTTCGCCTACGTCATGAGCAATGCGCTTTTACAGCGCGGAATCGACTGTTTCCGCGTTTACGGACTCTGCACCAACCGCGGCGACGGACATGAATGGATCATCTTCCGCTACGGCAATCAATTTTACCACTGTGACCCCACATGGGACAGAGTGAGCAACAATTACGCCAAGCTGATCCACTTCGGCAAAACCGACCGCGAACGCGAGGTCGACGCGCTGGATGTCAAGAACTTTTCCTCCTATCACGACCCGGCATACGGCACGGTGGAATGCAGCGACGAGCTGTTCCGGATTTTCCGCGGCATCAACCGTTTTTCCTATCTCGGCGGACACCGCTATTCTATGACGGATATTAAAAATAAGAATTACATTTTTGATTCGTCGGACTTTTCCCTTGTTGAACAGTGATAAAGAAAAACGCTTCCGGAAAATTCCGGAAGCGTTCATTTTTGCTTATTATTCAAAATTGGATAAATCGTAATCGCCGTTTTCAGGCATTTCGATATCCTTCAGCTCTATATTGATATCGCCCAACGGGAGTTCCTCTGCTTTTGATTCCTCTTCATCCTGCTCTTCTTCCTCGTCATCCTCGTCGTCATCCTCCGTCGTGTTGAGGACATAGAGCATAATTGAGCAGACTGCAACGATAATCGCCGTGCCGATTACCTGAACGATTGCCAGCACGATTCCCGCGTGGATAATAATGGAACGCACCAAAGTGACGATAGAAAACAACAGCGCGATAATCGCGACAATCAGCGCGATTTTTGTCACCAGATTATTGTTTTTCTTCTTCATATCCGCACCTCCCGATGCCGCGCCTTACGGCGCTAAGATAAAACATACTCCTTGATTTTATAAACATCGCCGTCCATGATTTTCCACTTTGCGTAGACTTCGCTTTCATCCTCTACGGGCGTCGAAATCTCCTGATGAATATACAGTGCGTCGATGCCCGCGCCCTTTGCGCCGAGCATATCCGAAATCTTGTCGTTTCCAATCATCAGACATTCCTCTCTGTCGAGGTTATACCGCTCGATTAAGCGGTCGAAGAACGCCTTCTGAGGCTTACAGACCTTTTCCTGCGAGCTGATGACAATGCCGTCAAAATATTTGAGAATATCCAGCTCCTCCATCTCGGGCAGGGTAAAGCTCTCCTGCGCGTTCGAGAGGAGATAGATTTTTTTGTCCGCGTTTTTCAGCGATTCCAGCAGGTCGACCGCGCCGTCGTACAGCTCCAGCTTTTCAATCGACGCCTCCCGGAAACGCTTCGCGGTATCTCTGAGCAAATCCACATCCGCCTTCACGCCCTTGTCGGAATACAGACGGCGGAACACCTCGAGCAAATCAATGTCGATATATTTGTAGGCAGGGTGCCTGAGCTTTTCTCTGAGTTGAGCAAAGCGCGCGTACTGATGGTAGCGGTGCATAAGCTCAGAGGGGGTGTAGGACGCTTTTCCCTTAGCAAAGACCGACACCGCCCTGCGCCAGAAGTTCAGCGAATATTCATCTGTGCGTACATCAACCAAGGTTCCGTATAGGTCAAAGATAAAGTTTTGATACATCCGCGTCCCTCCGACTTATCTTATGCTATATTCTTATTTTACCATAAAATTCGGGAATGTCTATACAGCGTGTGCAAAAATGTCAGTCGGCTCGGCGTAAAAATTTTAGGCAATAAAGACAAGAAAGCGCTTCCGTTTTATCAGTCGGGCACAGTCTGACAGCTTCCCCTCATTTTGTCAGCGGACAACACCTGCCGCGCCTGCAAATAAAAACATTTGTCGCAAATACAAATATTCGGTAGATTTCCCTGTATTTATCCCTTTACATACGGATTGAAAAGTGATAATATAGTAAACGTGAAAGCCTGCGCGTTTATTCGCGCAGAACACAATATTCAAACCGGTGTAAGACCGAGCTCATCTTACAGCGGTTTAGTACAGGAGGAAAATATGGCTAGACAAAAGAAAACCATGGACGGCAACAACGCCGCGGCTTACGTATCCTATGCGTTTACCGAGGTTGCGGGCATTTACCCGATCACACCGTCCAGCCCGATGGCAGACTACGTTGATCAGTGGTCCGCACAGGGCGTCAAGAACATTTTCGGCACTACCGTAAAGGTAGAAGAGATGCAGTCCGAGGCAGGCGCCGCAGGTACCGTTCACGGCTCGCTGAACGCGGGTGCGCTGACGACCACCTACACCGCTTCCCAGGGTCTGCTCCTTATGATCCCGAATATGTACAAAATCGCGGGCGAATTACTTCCGTCCGTATTCCACGTTTCCGCACGCTGCGTATCGACTCACGCGCTGAACATCTTCGGCGACCACAGTGACGTTTACGCCTGCCGTCAGACCGGCTTCGCGATGCTGGCTGAAACCAACCCGCAGGAGGTTATGGACCTGAGCGCTGTCGCTCACCTCGCTTCCATCAAGGGCCGCGTACCGTTCATCAACTTCTTCGACGGCTTCCGTACCTCTCACGAAATCCAGAAAATTGAAGTCTGGGATTATGAAGACCTCAAAGAGATGACCGATTTTGACGCGGTTGCCGCATTCCGCAAGCGCGCTCTTAACCCCGAGCATCCCACCATGCGCGGTTCTCACGAGAACGGCGACATCTTCTTCCAGAACAGAGAGGCGTGCAACAAGTATTATGACGCGCTTCCCGCTATCGTTGAGGAGTACATGGATAAGGTCAACGAGAAGCTCGGTACCGACTATAAGCTCTTTAACTACTACGGCGCTCCCGACGCTGAGCGCGTTATCGTAGCGATGGGCTCTATCTGCGACGTCGCGGAAGAGGTTATCGACTACATGAACGCTGCCGGCGAGAAGGTCGGTCTGGTCAAGGTAAGACTGTACCGTCCGTTCAGCGCTGATAAGCTCGTAGAGGCAATCCCCGCAACCGCTAAGAAAATTGCGGTTCTCGACCGTACAAAGGAACCCGGCGCTCCCGGCGAGCCGCTCTACCTCGACGTTATCTCCGCACTCGCGTCCAAGGGCGTTTCCGCTAAGGTTGTCGGCGGCCGTTACGGTCTGGGCTCCAAGGATACTCCTCCTTCAAGCATATTCGCGGTTTACAAGGAGCTCGCGAAGGATGCGCCCCGTCACAACTTCACCATCGGTATTGTCGATGACGTTACCGACCTCTCTCTGCCCGAGGAGCCCGCTCCCAATACTGCGGCAGAAGGCACCATCGAGTGCAAGTTCTGGGGTCTCGGCGGCGACGGTACTGTCGGTGCAAACAAGGATTCCATCAAGATTATCGGCGACCATACCGATAAATACGTACAGGCATACTTCCAGTATGACTCCAAAAAGACCGGCGGTATCACCATCAGCCACCTGCGCTTCGGTGATAAGCCCATCAAGTCCCCGTACTATGTCAACAAGGCTGACTTCGTCGCCTGCCACAACCCGTCTTATATCCAGAAGGGCTACAAGATGGTTCAGGACGTTAAGCCCGGCGGCGTCTTCCTGATTAACTGCCAGTGGTCTCCCGAGGAGCTGGATAAGCACCTCAACGCCGAGACAAAGCGCTATATCGCGAAGAACAACATTCAGCTTTACACCGTTAACGCAATCGACCTTGCTGCCGAAATCGGTCTGGGCAAGCGTACCAACACCGTTCTGCAGAGCGCCTTCTTCTCCCTCGCTAAGGTTCTGCCCGTTGACGAGGCAATCGGCTACATGAAGGAAAAAGCCCAGAAGTTCATGAAGAAGGGTAAAGAAATCGTCGAAATGAACGAGAAGGCGATCGACGCCGGCGCTACCGCTTATGTCAAGATTGACGTACCCGCTGCATGGGCCGACGCTGTTGACGAAGCTGTTGCTGAGTCCTCCACCGGCCGCAAGGAGCTTGTCGACCAGGTTGACGAGATTATGATCCCCGTCGGCAAGATGGACGGCGATAACCTGCCCGTATCTGCCTTTGTTGACCATGCCGACGGTACCTTTGAGCAGGGCGCTTCCGCATTTGAGAAGCGCGGCGTAGCCGTCATGGTTCCCGAGTGGAATCCCGACACCTGCGCGAAGTGTAACCGCTGCGCGTTTGTCTGCCCCCACGCTACAATCCGTCCTTACGCGCTGAGCGATGAGGAAGCTACGGCTGCTCCCGAGCAGACCAAGATTGCTCCCAAGCCCGTCGTAAAGACCGACTATAAGTACACCCTCGCAGTATCTCCGTTCGACTGCATGGGCTGCGGCGTATGTATCGGCGTTTGTCCGACCAACTCCCTGAAGATGGTTCCGCGCGAATCTCAGGACGCGCAGCAGGAAGTATTCAATTACTGCGTTGCGAATGTTACCGAGAAGCCCGAGACCACCGCGAACATGAATCTTATCGCCTCCCAGTACAAGCAGCCGCTGCTTGAATTCTCCGGCTCCTGTGCAGGCTGTGCAGAGACCTCTTATGCGCGTCTGGTCACCCAGCTCTTCGGCGACAGAATGT
Organism: uncultured Ruminococcus sp.; assembly: GCA_905235715.1. Taxonomy (GTDB): domain Bacteria; phylum Bacillota; class Clostridia; order Oscillospirales; family Acutalibacteraceae; genus Ruminococcoides. Next base: position 5,249 of record CAJONB010000093.1, read on the forward strand.
ACATCTCCAACGCGACAGGCTGTTCCTCTATCTGGGGCGGTCCCGCCGCTACCTCTCCCTACACCGTCAACAAGAAGGGTCACGGCCCGGCTTGGGCAAACTCCCTCTTCGAGGATAACGCCGAGCACGGCTTGGGTATGCTCCTCGGTCAGAGAGCGATTCGCGACAGACTGATTGAGAAGGTCAAGGCGGTTGCCG
>CAJONB010000094.1 GCA_905235715.1 uncultured Ruminococcus sp.
ATCAGCGCCCCTGTCGGCGCGGTCTTTTTCCTCGCGCAGGCGCCGGAGAATTCCGTCGAGCCTGTGGACGGCTTCACCGCACTGAGCCTGCTGATGCAGCAGACCGTTATCCCAAGCGGCAGGGATGATACCTCAACGCTGTTGGATATGCTCGGACGGCTGATAGAAGCCGTGCCGATGTTCCGCCTGCGGTGCAATATCTCCGACGACGCGGTGCTGACCGCGCTGAGCGCTTTATACTAAGTCCGACAACGAAGTATTGCGGAAATCATCCTCGTTAATCTAAGTCCACCTTTTAATTGAGTTTAGTATTAGAATAAGCTTGAAAGCTAAAAAATCTCCCCTTTGCATACAAGTGCAGAGGGGAGTTGTTTTATGAAGTATAGTAGGTAGATTCGGGCAAATCCTCCGTCCAAAGCTTTTCGCCGCCGTTGTAGTAGGTGCGCCACGCGTCGACGGTATAAGAATTCCCGCTATAGGACGGCTTTGAGGTGGAAATCTTGATTTGGTCAAATTCGGGATTCGGCAAGCCGTAAATCTCACAGGTCAGCTTGGTGCCGTCCATCCAGCACTTCATAAAAAGCTGATAGTCAAAGGGATTGACGAGCTTTAAATCCAGGTTGCCGTAATCAATCGTCGCGTCGCGTCCCGCGTCCACGTAGGCGGACTTGTAATAATGGCAGTAGCGTTCCGCAACCTCCATCCCGCAGAGCAGCCCCGCGTTGTATATGGTGGTGGACGACTGGCAGATACCGCCGCCGATTCCCGTTTCGGTGCGTCCGTCAACAATCACGCCCGCGGGCTTGTAGCCGTTGGATTCAAGGTTGGAGTCGCCTGTGCGGTCATTGAATGACCACGTCGCGCCGGGGTCGATGATCGAGCCGTTGCACGCCTTTAAAGAGATACGCATATTCTCGTTGCCGTTGTCGTTGTTGGTCGATTCTGTCGAGAACGACGAGAGCTTGACGATATTGGCGCTGAGGTAATCGACCGTCATATCCGGCTCGATAGCGTCGATTTTCGCCTCGACCGTACCGGACAAGCCGCCGTTTGCAAATACCGTATTCAGCTGTTCAATCAAATCCTCCTTGTCGAGCTGTTGCCCGGTCTGCTCCTCGTGATAGGTAAACACCTCGTCGGCAAAGGGTCTGTACGACCTTACATCCGCGTTCTTCGGCGCGACATACAGCTCCTCCTCCAGCTTGTCCGCGATCTTCCCGATATTGGAGGTATCGGTCTGCATGGTGATCTCATACTGTTTTGACGGCTTATCAAAGCCTTTTTCTGCGGAAAATTCCTTGATTTGCTCCATGACCTCACCGGAATTGAAGGTACAGGGAAAATCCTCAGCGGTCAGGTGGCGGACGGTATCGCCGGTTACAATATCCACGCTGACCTGCGACAACATGGAACGTTCGATATTTTCCAGTTCGGTCTGCGCCTGCTCTATTGTCATTCCGCCGAGGTCGGAGCCGTTCACCGAAACCCCCTCGGCGACAATCGTATCAGAGCCGGTGGCTTCATACAGGTACCGGTAGAAGAACCATGCTCCCGCGCCTGCGACCGCCAGACCCAGCACAACCGCCAGCGTAATGACTAACGGTTTTTTACTTTTTTTCATCCTATCATCTGCCTTTATAATACAGTAAATACGTCAAGCAAATTTTTCCTTATTATCATACCCCTATCCACCGCTGTTTATTTTCTATTTTAGAATAATTAAAAAACTGTCATCAACTGAAAAGCCCCTCCGCTTGGGAGAGGCTCAATACGCATATTCATCAAATCCCCGTCACGTCGGCGATATACCATTTTCCCGTAACGCAAATCAGCTCGGCGGTTCCCGTAGAGGTCAAATCACCGCGCTTTATCGTAAAGGTCAGGTTGCGGATATCGGTAATGCTCCCGGTATTGCGGTAATTTGCCGCAAGGTTCGCGCGCCGGGAGGCGATTTCCGTTTGGGTCGGGGTCACGGTCTTAGTCACCTTCACCCCGGTATCCTTGAGCAGATTGACCTTGCCGCCGACGGAATAGCTTGGGTCGGCGGAGCTGAAGCGTCCCTTATAGCTCTCGGCAACATTCTCCGCTGTCAGCGTATTCGAGAAATTCGCTTCATAAGAAATCGCGCAGAAGGCGTCGGCGTTCTCTGAGCACAGGCAATTGAGATAACGGTTGAATACCGACGACGGACTGTTGGCGGGGTTGACGATAACGAGCAGGAGGATCACCGCGAGCAGCACCGCGCCCGCGCCGATACATAGGCTCTTTTTCTTCCCGGTAAAGCCCGCAATACCCTTTGTGTTCACTTTTTTCGCTTGACTGCCGTTCTGTTCCATAACGCACCTCTGTTTCATGTTACATTCATCATATACCATTCGCCGCCGCGTGTCAATAAAATCAAAAAGAAAACCGGCCGGAAATCCGACCGGTTGCTATCTTTGTTTGTTTACATTATACCGAGGGCGTCCCAGCCTTTGATATACCATTTTCCGCCGACCTTCACGGCATAGCAGGTATCTTCGCTATCGGAGCCGCCCATATTCTCCAATCCCGTAATCTTATAGGTCAGCTCATGGATCTCCGAAATCTTATCGGTGTCCTTAAAGGAGGATGACCAGCTGTCCTTCAGGCTGTTGACCTCGTCATCGTCAAGCTTTTTATCCGAGATGATTTCGAGCTTTGTCTTCTTCATCATTGTCTTATAAAGGTCAACCATGCCCTGATATTCTTTCAACTCCTCCTCAATCTCTTTCAGCTGAGCTTCCTTGTCGATATCCGGGTTGAAGTTGAAGTCATAATAGAAATCGACAGCGCCGCGCATATCCATTACCTTCGCTTTTTCGTATATCTTTTGTAACACACCTTTGGGGCTGTTGGAAGCGCAGCTGCCGAGAATCGCAATCAAAACGATAACCAGAACAAGAATCACAGCTCCGCCGATAACCAGAGCTTTCTTCTCCTTGATAAAGCTCAGGCAAGCCTGCAGGGGATTCTTCTTCTCTGCAACGGCAGTAGCAGTGCCGTACCGGGGCGCAGCATACTGAGGCGCCTCGTACTGAGGAGCCGCGGGAGCATCATACTGAGGAGCCGCGGGAGCCTCATACTGAGACGCAGCGGATGCCTCCGGCTTAGCGGGAGCCTCATACTGAGGAGCAGCGGAAACCTCAAAGGGCTTACCGCACTTATCGCAGAACGTCGCGTTATCTTCGGTCATATTACCGCAATTCTGACAGAATTTTGACATAACAAATACCTCATTTTATGTTTTTGTGCCGTCCGGCACACTCCTATCATACAGGAACAGGAGGTATCCATCAAGCATTATTTTCTAAATAAGAATTATTTATCGCGCTTACTTTGTCATAAACAGCACGCCGAGGGTATGCGGGCCGCAGTGGCTCGAAATCGTGCAGGAAGCGCGGGTGATGAAGATTTCCTTGAAGATATTCTTCGCCTTAACCGCCTCATACACCGCGTCGACATACCCCTGCTGAGTCCCCGCATGGGTGATAAAAACACGTTCGGTATCAATATTGTCGTACTTATTGAGGGTGTCCTCCACATACTGGAGCAGCACCTTGTCGTACTTTCCGCGGTACTTCTTGCCGACGACCATCGCGCCGCCGTTATCGTTCTGTACCTCGATAGAGGGGCGCAGTCCCAGCGCGTTCGCGCCGAGCATCGCAATCGCGGAGCAGCGGCCGCCCGCATGGATAAAGTCAAGACGGTCGAGGATAAAGGACGCGTGCGACTTCAACAGCATACCGTTGAGGTTGTCATAGATTTCCTTGGCGGACATCCCCTGATCGCGCATTTCAGCCGCCTTGATGACCAAAAGTCCCGAGCCTGTCGAAAGGTTGTTGGAATCCAGCGAGTAGACTCTGCCGGGGAACTCCTCCGCCGCGAGCAGACTGCTCTGGTGGGTGACGCTCAGCTTAGAGCCGAGGCTGATATGGACAATATCCCAGCCGTCCGCAACATAAGGCTTGAAAAACTCGATATATTCGCCGACGCTGACCGCCGTAGTGTGAGGCAGCTCCTTGGTCTGATAGAAAATGTCAAACAGCTCCTCGGGGGTGATATTGACCCAGTCATCATAGCTCTTTCCGTCGATAACAATATGCAGCGGCATTACCGTTATGCCGTAGCGCTTCTCGAGGTCCTTGTTCAGGTCGCAGGTAATATCTGCAGTAATCATTACTCTATTGCTCATTTCTGCCTCCAAAAAATATGAACTGCGTATTGTATCAACGCCGAATCAATGCTATAATAAAATCCAAAGCAACCGTTGGTAAAGGATTGCGCGGGAAACGCAATCCATAATAGCACAAGTGTATTATACATCATTTTCGAAAAAAATCAAGTAAAATTCATGCGGAGGTTCATTATGCTTCAAAAGTTCTCCTATTCACCGATGATTCACACAGGGGCGGTCGTTAAGGATATTCCCGCGTCAGAAGGTTCTCTCCCCTATTTTACGCTCAACAACGGCGTGTTCACCTATAAAATGTCCGCAGATGCCTGCGTCTACGGTCTCGGCGAGGCGGTTCGCGGTATCAACAAGCGCGGCTGGATTTACGACGGCTGGTGCAGCGACGAGTGCAACCACACCGAGGAAAAGCGCTCGCTCTACGGCGCGCACAACTTTCTGCTGATTGACGGAGCCGACCGCTTCGGGGTCTTTTTCGATTATCCGTCGCGCATCACCTTTGACGTCGGCTACACCGACCCCGATATCCTCACCGTCACCCCCGGGGCGCTTGCGCTTGACGTGTACATCATCGAGGGCGGCAGTCTGAGGGAAATCGTCAGAGAATTCCGCAGGATCATCGGAAAGAGCTACATCCCGCCGATGTGGGCGTTCGGCTACGGTCAGAGCCGCTGGGGATATATTACCGAGCGCGACATCGCCGCCGTCGCCGACAACCATGAACAGGCGGGGATTCCCCTCGACATGATTTATCTCGATATCGACTACATGGACGCGTTCAAGGACTTCACGACAAATCCCGAACGCTACCCTGATTTTGAGGGCTTTGTCCGCCGTATGCGCGACCGCGGCTATCATCTGATACCCATTATCGACGCCGCCGTCAAGAAGGAAGAAGGCTACTCCGTCTATGACGAGGGACACGAACAGGGATATTTCTGCAAGGACGCCGGCGGCGGGGATTTTGTCGTAGGCGTATGGCCGGGCAAAAGCGTGCTGCCCGACTTTCTCAACCCCGAAGCCAACAAATGGTTCGGCAGGCAGTACAAAGCTCTCACCGACATGGGTATCGAGGGCTTCTGGAACGACATGAACGAGCCCGCGCTGTTCTACAGCGAAAAGGAGCTTGATCGCGCGTATGAAGAGTTGAAGCATATCGACGAACACCCGCTGGACGCGCTGAGCTTCTTCGGCGCGAG
>CAJONB010000095.1 GCA_905235715.1 uncultured Ruminococcus sp.
GGCATAAAGCTATGTTTTCTTTATCACGTAGCGTTATCTCTCCTTCCGACCAAATCGGCAAGCCGATTTGCCCACCTCCCTCGTCAGAGGGAGGCTATTAGCTCCCGCCGTAATATTGGTGATAAATGTTGTTAACAGGCGAAGCATATCCTATCCCCGAAAACAACCACCGGTCGTCCGCCTACGTAGTTGATAAATGTTGTTAACAGGCGGAGCATAGCAAAAAGGCTCCCTCTGACGAGGGAGCTGCTGAACGAAGTGAAGCTGAGGGAGAGATAACGTTACACAGCTGTTACAAGATTGCTTTTGCCAAAAGCACTTTTGCAGTATCTTTACATAAGCACTTAAAGGCATAAAGCTATGTTTTCTTTATCACGTAGCGTTATCTCTCCTTCCGACCAAATCGGCAAGCCGATTTGCCCACCTCCCTCGTCAGAGGGAGGCGGGCATCCGCCCCTACGTCGTAACGGAAGCGTCGGTTGTATTCGTAGGGGACGATGCTACTTAAAGGCGAAGCATATCCTATCCCCGAAAACAACCACCGACTATCAACTACTAACTACTAACTACTACCTACTAACTACTACCTACTACTAACTACTAACTATCAACCACCGAGGCAGGTGACAGAGTGATGACAGAGCGGGTGACAGTGTTCCCGCTGCTGTTTTACCTGCAAAAAACCGCATATCTAAGCCGTTTTTTTGCTTAGGGTGACGGAGCTTTTGCTTATTTGACAGATAGCGGATAACAGATAACAGTTGAGAGCGGGAGCGCCTTGAAGGATAAAATTCATCTCTGATTGTGCGGACACTTATGTCATGCGGAAAATATTCATATCAAAGTTACACAGCCATGAACCTTTATATCCACAACCACAAATACCATTATGAAATGGAAAACCTGACCCGTGCCTTTTACTTTGCGGACGAGGTCAGGGTCATACATGAATACGAAGCGCCGGGCGAGCCGTACATCCTTACCTCTGTCGATGACTGTGTGTCGGTCGAGGTAAAGACGGACGGCTTTCATGAACAGCTTTCCGCACCTTTAGGCGATGACGACGAGCTGACGATGGCGCGGCTCCTGTACGCCCTGCTGTCAAAGGCGACGGGGCGTGAGCTGCCGTGGGGTATCCTGACAGGCGTCCGCCCGATCAAGCTGTTTTCGAGCTTAGCGGAAAAGGACGGGGAAGAGGAAGCGGAGCGGTATTTTTGCGACGCCCTCCTTGTCAGCGCGGAAAAAACCGCCCTCGCAAAGCAGGTCGCGTCCAATCAGAGCGCTATTATCGCCCGCTCGGGAAAGCGCTCCTTTTCGCTCTATGTGTCGATTCCGTTCTGCCCGACGCGCTGCAGCTACTGCTCCTTCGTCAGCCAGTCGATAGAAAAGGCGAAGAAGCTGATTGACGGTTATCTCCCGCTCCTGCTCAGCGAGCTTCGCTGTACTGCGGATTTGGCGAAGCAGCTCCGCCTGCGGCTCGAGTCCGTTTATATCGGCGGCGGTACGCCGACCACCCTTTCTGCCGAGCAGCTGGATTTATTGCTCAGCGAGATTGAAGCGGATTTCGATTTTTCGTCCTGCGCGGAGTTTACCGTCGAAGCAGGCAGACCCGATACCGTCACGCGCGAAAAGCTCCTTGCCTTGAAGCGTCACGCCGTCACCCGCATTTCGATTAACCCCCAGACCTTCAACGACAGCGTGCTGGAGGCAATCGGCAGGAAGCACACCTCACAGCAGACCCTCGACGCGTTTTATCTGGCGCGTGAGCTGGGCTTTGATAATATCAACATGGATTTGATTGCGGGGCTGACCTCCGATACGCCGGAGAGCTTCCGCAATACGCTGAGCACCGTCCGCGCCCTTGACCCCGAGAGCGTGACCGTTCATACGCTCGCCGTCAAGCGCAGCGCGCGGCTGAATGCGTCCGACGCACAGCGGGAGCACGGCTACACTGCACAGATGCTCGCCGACGCGACGCGCGAGCTGACCTGCGGGGGATGGGAGCCGTATTATCTCTACCGCCAGTCAAAAATGCTCAGTAATCTGGAGAACGTCGGCTGGGCGAAGCCGGGGTATTTCAGCCCCTATAACGTGTATATCATGGAAGAGACCCATTCCATCCTCGCCTGCGGCGCGGGAGCGGTGACAAAGCTGCGTGATACCGCGTCCAACTATCTGGAACGCATATTCAACTTCAAGTTTCCATACGAATATATCAGCCGGTTTGACGAGCTGATTGCCCGCAAGGAACGCGTTGTCAGCTTTTATGACGCGTATAACGGCTGATTTTCGCAATTATTCACAAATAAAACACGGATTCCACCTCTCAATTCAACACTTAATCTATTGAATTCACTCTGCTATTGTGATAAAATCCTTAGAGATGAACAATATGTTAGTTTGGAGCGTATTGAATGAATAATGACAGTTTAGAGAAAAATACGTCAAAAACCTTTGTCAAAGGCGCTATGATCATGACCGTGAGCATGGTCGTCGTCAAGCTGCTCGGTATGTTCTACAAGATTTTTCTGTACCGTATGTTTGCGAGCTACGACGATATCGCGGGCTTTTCAATGGGCAGCGTCGGACAGGGTCTGTTGAGTAACGCTTATGAAATTTATACCCCGTTGTTTGCATTGGCGACGGCGGGCTTTCCGATAGCGGTATCGCGTCTGATTGCCGAGAGCGTCGCCCAAAAGCGCTATCGCGACGTTGAGGTCATCTACAAAACCTCCAAGCGCCTGTTTATCGGCATGGGTTCGGTTTGCTTCGCGCTGATGGTCGGCTTCAGCTTTATCTATGTCCAGATCATCCGCCAGCCGCTGTCGATTTACGCGATGATGACGCTTTCGCCTGCCGTGCTTTTCGGCTGCCTTGTATCCATATACCGCGGCTATTATGAGGGTCAGCGCAATATGTTCCCCTCTGCGGTCAGCGAGGTCGTCGAGACGCTGGTCAAGGTCGTTGTCGGACTTTCGTTCGGTTATATTGTAATGGAAATCGGCATGAACGAGTTCATGAGCAGCGGCACCGTCTTCGGCAAGACGTTCGAATCGGCGTCCACTGCGATGCAGAATCTGCTTGCGTATTCCGTCGCGGCGGCAATCGCGGGTATCTCTCTGGGCTCCCTGTCGGCGTTCTTCTTCCTGCGCATTTACTATTCCAAGCACAAATTCACCGTTACCGACGAAATGCTGCGCGACTCCGTGGACGCGCGCACCCAGCAGGAAACCTTAAAGATTCTGGTCAAAACCGCGATCCCGATTATCCTGTCGGCGTTTATCATGAATATTTCCACCACGATTGACTCGGTCGTTGTCCAGAACGTGCTGTACAATACCTCTGTCAATAATCCCGACGGCTTGATTGCGCAGTTTGATTCCCGCTATGCGCAGGAGCTGTACAATATGGTACATCCTATGAACGGGGAGGAGGTTTCGCTCCATACCTCCCTGTGGGGCTGCTTTGCGAACGCCCTGCCCCTGATGCAGCTTGTCACCACCGTCACGCAGGTGTTCGGAACCTCGGCGCTCCCGAATGTTACCGCGGCGTATACCTCCGGCGATAAGCAGGAGCTGAAGCAGAGCATCAACACCGTCTTAAAGCTGACGATGATGTTTACCCTGCCTGCGGGTCTATCCCTGTTTGCTATCTCAAAGCCTGTTATCGTCATGCTCTACGGCGGCGGCTTTGAGGCGGATATCTCCGCGTCCATCCTGCGGATCATGGGCTTCTCCTGTATCGTCGTCGCGGCGTCAACGCCTGTTATGAGTATGCTCCAGAGCATCGGCAAGGTTCACCTCCCGCTGATTCTGTGCAGTATCGCGATGGTGATTAAGATAGCGACAAACTACCTTTTTGTCAGCATGGTCGAGCTGAATGTTACCGGCGCGGCTGTCGGCTCACTGGTGGCGTTCACCTTCGTGTTTATTGCCGGTATGTACCTCTTGATTTATCATTCCAAGGTCAAGCCCGACTTTATCAATACCATGCTAAAGCCGCTGATTGCCGCGATTTTCTGCGCGGCGTCCGTATACGGTATGTATCAGCTTTGCACGATGTTCTTCGGCAACACGATTTCCGTCATTATTTCGATTATCGTCGCCGTTATCGTCTATATTGTCGCGCTGATGCTGCTCAGAACCTTCAGCAAGGAAGAAATTTATATTCTGCCAAAAGGTAAAAATATTGTAACAATTCTTGAAAAACTCCATTTAATAAGGTAATATATAGAATATAAGTGGAATTTTGCGGGTTTTTAGGAGGAACATAATGGATTTTCAGTATAAGGAAGCATATACTATTTCCGACCTACTGGAGATTATGCGCCTGCTCCGCGCTCCCGGCGGCTGCCCCTGGGACAGGGTACAGACCCACGGGAGCATCCGTCAGAATTTCATCGAGGAAACCTACGAGGTCGTCGAGGCAATCGACAAAGCCGACTATACCCTCATGCGTGAGGAGCTGGGCGACGTCTTGATGCAGGTCGTTTTCCATTCGATTATGGAGGAGGAAGCAGGCCGCTTTACCTTTGACGATGTGTGTGACGAGGTCTGCAAAAAGCTGATTATCCGTCACCCGCACGTGTTCGGTAACGTAGACGCCGAAACGCCCGAGGAGGTTCTGAAGAACTGGGACGCAATCAAAATGCAGACGAAGTCCCAGAAAAAGGTTGCCGATTCCGTCGATGACGTCGCGCGTTCTCTGCCCGCTTTGATGCGCGCGCAGAAGGTGCAGAAGCGCTCCGCTAAATCCGGCATGGATTTCAAAGACGCCGGTGACGCCGCCGCGAAAATCCCCGAGGAGCTTGCCGAGCTGCAAGAGGCGATGACCGCCTCCGATAAGGACAGGCTCACCGAGGAGCTCGGAGACCTCTTGTTCAGCGTCGTCAATGTCGCCCGCTTTGCCGGCGTAGACGCCGAGGAAGCGCTCACGAGATCTACCGATAAGTTTTCCAACCGCTTTCGCCGGGTCGAAGCCCTCGCCGAAGAACGCGGCGTGGATATGAAAACCGCACCAATGTCATTAATTGATTCCTTATGGGAAGAAGTTAAAAATAAACGGCTTTAGCCGGAATAATTTTTTGGAGGAAACTAAAATGAAAAAGACAGAACTCATCGCTGCAGTAGCCGAGAAGGCTGACATCTCTAAGAAGGATGCCGAGGCTGCAGTAGCCGCAACGTTCGACACCATCATCGAGACCATCGCTGCCGGCGACAAGATTCAGATTGTCGGTTTCGGTACCTTCGAGAGAAGAGAGAGAAATGCTCGTACCGGTGTTGATCCCAGAACCAACGCGAAGATCGAAATCCCTGCTTCCAAGGTTCCCGCCTTCAAGGCAGGCAAGGCTTTCAAAGAAGCTGTCAACAAGTAATTTACCCAAAGCACCGAAGCCGGCAGATTATTCTGCCGGCTTCCTTTTTATGGAGTGATTAAATAGTGAAGAGTGAAGAGTTGAGGGAAACGCCATCAGGCTCCCTTGCGGAAAGGGAGGCTATTTGCTCCCGCCGAAAGGCTGGATAATGCAGAAACGCTCCTGCGAGCGGGCGGATGAAGGGCATCCGCCCCTACGTAATTACTGCAACGTTGGTTATATTCGTAGGGGACGATGCCTTCCTCGCCGGAGACGGCACCCCTCTGTCATCCTGCGGATGACACCTCCCCCACGGGGGAGATCCCATCGTCCCGTTAC
>CAJONB010000096.1 GCA_905235715.1 uncultured Ruminococcus sp.
GAGGCGAGCAGACGGCAATCGGCAGGGGCGACTATTTTATCTCCAAACCCGATGTTCGTTTGGACCTTTCCAATGAATTGATTGTAAATGCAGGCTACAACGAAAATAATGGAGTTATATATGCAAAAAACCAACGATATGAAGCTGCGATTGTCAATCCTTACGTAAAAATCTACGCCTGTCCGCACAAGGACTCGGAATGGAAGTATGATAATACCTCTACCCATCGAAAAGTCTGTACACTTTGCGGCGTACCGTTCGGCGATGCGGAAAAGCATGATTTTGATGCGGATAATATTTGCAAGGTCTGCAAAGGCGCGGCGACAATGAGCACGATAACATTTGTCGAGAAGAACAGCGCCGGAGAGGAAGTCAAAACCACAAAGCAAGCCGCAAAATGGACGCATACAGAGCTTCCCGAGTGCAAAAATGTTCCCGATGGAAAGGAATTTATCGGCTGGCAGTACGCCGACGAATTCCGTAACCCCGGTGATTCTGTTCAGGTCACGGAAAAAACCTACGAAGCGATTTATGCGGAGCTTGTCGAAACGCAGTATATCGACAGAAGCGGAAAGCTCAATACCGTCAAAGCGCGGCGGTTGAAAGCGGATATTCCCTATCTGTCTGCGGGCAGATATGTGGCGGACAGCAATATCAATTATGACGCGCCCGTTACGACACGCGGCGAGGTGGATTTGATTCTCTGCGACGGTGTGACCGTTAATCTGAATAATTCGCAGGGCAACGACCGAAGACAGCTGACAGCGGGTGACAAGCTCTCCGAATTCACCCTTTACGGACAAACGAATCAAAGCGGTACCCTGCAGCTTGAAGCCGACCGTGGTTGGAGTATGCAATTCGAGGATCTGACGATGTACGGCGGCAGAATCTTAACAAACCGTTCCGTCATCGTGGTCGGCGCAGAAATCCGGCGCGGTACGCTGGAGGCAAACTCGCTGAGCTTAAGTGATTATCTATACATCGGCGGAGGAAACGTTTCAGTCGACACTTGCTCGGGAAGGGGTGACATCTATATTGGATGGACAGAGCAGGCCGACAGCATTCGCTTCAACGATTTCATAACCCAGCTTGATTCTCTTACAGTTGAGGAAGGTCAGGCGCTGACCGACGGCGAAAACGTCTATACCGGTGAGGTCGATTTGGAGAGTATCAGCGGCAAGACGCTCAAGCCGCATATCCTTCATCACTACGGCGAGCCCGAATGGTTCTGGAGCGTAGACTATGATGACGCAACCGCCGTCTTTACCTGTACCGACGAAGGCTGCGATGACGCGCTGGAAGAGGACGCTGAGATCACCGTTGAGGAAAAGCCCGGCAGCTTCACCTATACCGCGACGGTCGATTTCTCCGGCGAGGAGTACAAGGACGTCAAAGAAGTATTAAAGCACAATTCTCTGCAGTATTTCCCGGAAATCCTCCCGACCGTGTCCGGTCTGGATGATAACGGCGAAATCATGAACGGAAATATTGACTATTGGTACTGCAGCGACTGCGGCAAGTACTTCGCCGATGAAGATTGCAGCGACGAAATCACCCTTGCCGATACCGTGCTTCCGTTTCTTTCGTATAAAGCTACCGACGGCTATATAGCGGTGACGGACTATAACGGCTTTGATATGGTAGTAGATGTGCCCGATACCGTTCCGGTGAACTATCCCGACGAAAGCCTCAGAGGAAAGCCGGTCACGTCAATCCATCACTACGCCTTTGAAAACACCTTTGTCACTGATGTGACGATAGGAGATTCGGTTCAGATGATTGGCTGGCACGCGTTCAACGGCTGCAATGATTTGGAAGAGGTTGTTGTCGGTTCGGGACTGAACTTTATGTATTCCGAGGCGTTCCATAACTGTCCTGCGTTGATACGCTTTGAATCCACCACGCGTCAGGTCTTCGCGGATGGTAAGTACTATGACCCCTTTACCGGCGGTACCGATAACGTTACCGTGTACGGCTATCATTTTTCAAGCCTGCAGAAAAATCTCCGCCTCCACAGCACAAAGACAAAGCCTTTCATCGGTCTTGACCGCCACAAAGAGCCTGAATGGGTTTGGGACAGCGACTACGGCAAGGCGACAGCGGAGTTCGCGTGTATAAACTGTTCTTATCGCGACACCTTAACGGACAGCGATATCGCCGTCACCGACGAAAAAGATAAAACCGTTTATACCGCAGAGGTGAATGTGACAGGCGAAACCTACACCGATACCAAAACAGTTTATAAGGACGGAATCGGCGCAAGACTGATCGGTCATACGCTGAGCTTAGACGGCGACATCGGTATCAACTTCTACATGGAGCTGTCCGGCAGCGTTATTGAACATAAGGATACCGCCTATATGCAGTTTACGATTCCGAAGAACGGCGAGCCCGACAAACCGGTTGTCTTGATAAAGGACGCGAGAACCGTTGAGGCAGACGGCAAGACCTACTATGTATTCAAGTGTCAGGTTGCCGCGAAGGAAATGGCATCAGAAATCAAGGCGCAAATCATCGACGGCGAGAAGCAGGGTACCGAGTACACCTACTCCGTCAGGGAATACGCCGATTATCTGCTGAAGCATACCGAGGTTGCGGAATACGCAAAAGCGGCGCCGCTGGTCAAGGCGACGCTCAACTACGGCGCTTACTCACAGCTCAACTTCGATAAGAATCCCGATACCCTCGCAAATGTTGACTTGACCGACGAAGAAAAGGCGCTCGGCGAAGTAACGGTTGACATTGCCGATTATGTAACCGGCGGACTGCCCGAGGGCACGACCTTTGAGGGCGCGACGCTTTCGCTGAAATCCGAAACCACCCTGTCGCTGTACTTCATGAGCAGCGATACGCTCACCTTCTCCTGCGACGGCTACACCGTAGAAAAAGCTACGTCCGGCGATTATCAGATTGCGCGTATCAGAGGTATCAAGGCGAAGCATATCGGCGATGTGTTCACCTTGAACGTAAACGGCGCAACAGTCAAATACAGCCCGCTGAACTACTGCAAGAATGTGCTTGCAGACAATACGCAGGACGAAAACCTGAAAAACGTTGTCAAGGCGCTTTACCTGTACTGGAAGGCTGCCGACAGCTATTTCGCTTAACGGAGGGAATCTGAATGGAAAAAGAAAACTATGAATGCGCAGAAGATGTATGATCGACTTGTGAAACAACTCGCAAAGCAAGAAAGTGTTACAGAACGGCTCAAAGCAGAAAATCAATTGCTCTGGGTAAGGCAGATGAATAGCATTCGTAATCGAGCACAGAAAATAGTCAACAATGAAATCATATATATTTAATTAGATTAAGGATAATACAATCAAGAATGATCGTAATAAAAAGCCCTGTTCATATATATGAAACAGAGCTTTTTTCTGCAAATTGCTACTAAAACTTCATGATCACCGTATTGATACCGGCGTTATTATAGTAATCGATCTGACGCGCTGTTTTCGACACGATACGGATACCGATGTTGGTTTCCGGGTGTGTGGGATCAAAAAGGTCAATTCGCTTTCTCGGATCGAACTCACGACAATTATCTCTGATGCGGACGGTCAGACCTCCGTTTCTCAAAACGACGCGGATGTCCGCATAATAATTATCGGATCCTTCAAAGCCGTGCTTGAGCACGTTGGCGGTCATTTCCTCCACACAAAGTCCTACAAGATTAGAGGTTTTTGGGGGATAATCGTGTTTCAGGCAGAATTCAATCACCTTTTTGGAAGCCTCAGTCACATCATTCATACATACTGCGGAGAAAGTCAGATATTCATTCGCCTTTGCACCGAAATCATCTGACAGCTTCAATAACGCCGGTACGGACAGATCAAATCTTTTATGATAGCAGATCACCGAGATCAACACAACAATGATACACAGCACATCCACGACAAAGTTAGAGATCCAAGCCGCGTCAGCACCGAATGATGGGATCGCGAACAGGCTGAATAAGCCGATGACCGTCGTTTCGGCAAAGGACATGATATTGACCAGCAGCATCCTGCTCTGCGCCCTGTAAGCCTGCAGCAGGATATTAAAGATGACGTTCGGAACAAGATAAGTGAACGTCAGAAGAAACATCCGCTGAGCAAGCGCTTGCACAGAGCTGTCGTTCGGTACAAACGCCCTTGACAGCGGTGAAGAGAACACCATGATCAGTCCGGTGACCGCGGCGCAGGATATGACGCCGATCCGCATCGCGATACGCGTCAGATCGATCAGGCTCTCGCGGTCCTCTTCGCCGAAATAGATACCCGCGAGCGCAGAGTAAGCGTTGCTGCACCCGGAGGGTACGGCTCCTGTCATAGCGCTGACGGTCGCCATGATCCCTGCGACCGCTACGCCGGCGGTGCCGACATAGTGATTCAGAGAATAATTGAAGCAGTAGTTCTTGATGATAACACCGATCGTCAGCATCAGAGAGGGCAGTCCGCGAGCCGCGGCTCTCAGCACCAAGCGAAAGTCAACGCCTTCTCTAAAGCTGAAGCTGAGCAGCTTGTCTTTTTTGAAAAAACCCGGAAGCAGAACCAGAAGCGCCGCCAAGCTGCTGATAGTTGAAGCAAGACCGACGCCGAATATACCGCCGCTTTCGATCAACAGCCAATCGCCGAGTACATTACCGGCGACCATCGCGCCTATCGCGCAATAGGAGCGCTTGATCTCGTTATTAAAGGGACATAAAGCCATCAGCATAGAGGTAAGTACCTGCGGCAGGATCCCGGGAGCATAGCCATTGATATACTCGCAGAGTAGATCGAACGGTTTTCCGTCTGCTCCGAGAAGGGACGCAAGCCCTCTGTTAAACACCATACAGCATACCGAAAACACGGTAAAAACAATCGCTAATATCACGAACACGCCGGCAAACAGACTGTTGACTTTTTTGATCTCGCCCTTGCCGGCAAGATTTCCCGTCAGCACCTGTGTACCGAGGATGAGCACGTAGCAAATGCCGATCGCGACCGTAACGGGAGAAAAGAAGCTCACCGCGGCAAGCGCGTCCTTACCTAAGACCCTGCCGATGAACAGATTGTCGATCAGCCCGCATGCACAGATAGCAACAACAAGCAGCATATTGTTGATCATCAGGCGGCAAAAAGCGCCTTTGATTAGTTCTTTTCGGGATTTTCCTTCCATGGGATCTCCTTTTTCTATCTTGCGTTGATACTCATATCAAAAAAGCTGTCGAGGTTCCCGAATAGCGCGAGATCTTTGGTGAATACCGGCCTGTATCGCACCCGATACACGGCGCGTCAATGTAGTCTCCGCGCTTGACAAGCTCCCTGAGTTCCTTTGCGCGTTCACAGCGCCATATCTCGCTGAATGTATTGCGGTGCAGATTTCCAAGCGTGGGCTTATAGGTAAAGCAGCAAACCGACACATCTCCGTTCGGTCTGACCTGCGCCTGACCCCACAGCCCCATACAGGTGATATGATCTGAAGTTAAAGCACAGGGATCGGCGTACATATTTTGGATATGAGAAAGATTCTGGATGATCTTCGCGTAACAGCCCGCGAGGGCTACACCCTTTGTCTTTGCGTACTCGCAGAGGTCTTCGATCTTATTGCTGAGCTGTCCTATCTGCTCTTTTGAAAACCTCATATTGTCGGGAATAAAGGCATAGGGAGCGATCAGCGCGCCTCCGATTTCGGTGACGCCGTTCTCAGAGGCAAAATCCGCGAACGATCTCAGGCTGTCGATGTTCAGCGCGGAGATCACGCTGTGAATCCGCAGAAAGAGGCTCTCGCTGTTTTTTCGTAACAGCCGTATCCCTTCAACAGCCTTTTCGGTCGCTCCGGGGATTCCTCGTTGGATATCATTGATCGAGGGATCGGGACTGTCGAGAGATACCGTGATCATATCACAGTATTGCGCCAGAAGCGGCGCGTTCTTATCATCGATCAGCGTTCCGTTCGTCCAGAGATGCACATATATGTTATAGGATTTCAATATCCGCATATACTCGATAATATGCGGCTCCATCAACGGTTCGCCGCCGCCGATGAACAGAAAATACCGGATTCCGAGACGACCGACCTCATGCAGGAAGGCTTTGGTCGTTTCGTAGGACAGCTTCTCATCCCGGTGCCTTGCGTAATCGTCCTTATGTATGCGGTCACACATAGGACAGCGCAGGTTACAGTTGATGGTCGGCTCAAAGGATATCCTGACCGGAGCTTTTATGGAATCCAAATATTCGTCATAATCCATTATTGGGTCTCCTTTACGGAATTTTGGTGATGATCGCTTGTCTTTGAGATCCTTCGGCGGATTTCTTCTTTCAATTCAGCATCCAACGGTCTGTCTTTGAAATAATAATCCCGATCACTTTCCGTGATCTCGCGGATCACACGGCATGGATTGCCGGCAGCTACCACCCACGAGGGGATATCCTTTGTGACGACAGACCCGGCGCCGATAACGGTATTGCTGCCGATCTTTACCCCGGGACAGACAGTCACGTTGCCGCCGAGCCACACGTTATCACCGATCTCAACGTCGATCCCGTAAGTGTAGTTGCCGTTTCTGAGCGCGGGATGGATCGGGTGACCTGCCGTATAAATATTCACATTGGGACCGAGCAGACAATAATCTCCCAGCTTGACCTTCCCGACGTCAATGATCGTGCAGTTGTAGTTGAACAGACAGTTGTTACCGACCTCGATGTTATACCCATAATCACAGTAAAAAGGCGGATTCAAGAGAAGGTCGCCGTGACAGACCATCAGTTTTTTTGCTAAGCTGTTGATCCCGTCTGTATCTGTTCTGTCCATTGTATTGAGCTTTTGCAGTATTCGTCTTGCCTGGTTCATTTGCTCAGCCAGCGTTTCATCTGTCAGATAAAGCAAGCCGTTGTCGCGCCTTTCCGTATCGTTCATTACTATCTCCCGCAGTCATCCTGTAATGGAGTTTATTATATCACACAGGATTTGTAGCTTTATCACAAAAAAGAATTAATCTGTTATTATATTAAAAATACAAAGAAAAAACAACGAGCATACAAGCTAAACGCTCTCTGCCTTCATCGATTATTCATAATACTTTTCTTTTAGTTGAATAGTAAAAACTATTCAATAAAAGAACAAATCCGAAACTCTCCCCAATCGGGACGAGGTTCGGATTTGTACTGTTTGGTGCAGGTAACATTCGCAAAAGAAGGAGGATAGGTACATCTCGCCTGTTGCACGCTGCTCCTGACAAAAGTGTTATCTGCTCTCTCACTAAAAACAGTATACTATACTGTTTTTGCCTGCGCCGTGCGCACGGCTTACGGCTTGACACGCTCGCCTTCAACTCCTGTTTCCTGCACTTTGCCAGTATAATAATAGGGTACAGGTAACATTCGCAAAAGAGGGAGGATAGGTACATCTCGCCTATTGCACGCTGCTCCTGACAAAAGTGCTATCTGCTCTCTCGCTAAAAATGATTCCCCGAATCATTTTTACCTTCGCTCTTCACTTACGCTCGAAGCTCGGCACGCTCGCCTTCAACTCCTGTTTCCTGCACTTTGCTGGTAAAAATAAATGGTATATACACAAATGTGTATATACCATTTATGGTGCAGGTAACATTCGCAAAAGAGGGAGGATAGGTACATCTCGCCTGTTGCACGCTGCTCCTGACAAAAGTGTTATCTGCTCTCTCGCTAAAAATGATTCCCCGAATCATTTTTACCTTCGCTTCTTCACTTACGCTCGAAGCTCGGCACGCTCGCCTTCAACTCCTGTTTCTTTGCCGGTATAATAGAACAAGGATACCCAACCGGGTATCCTTGTTCTATGGTGCAGGTAACAGGAGTTGAACCTGCATGAGCGCAATGCTCACATGGACCTGAACCATGCGCGTCTGCCTATTCCGCCATACCTGCAATTCATTATTCTCTCTTATTTTTACACGGAAGAGAGTGTCCGAGGTGGGGCTCTCGCCTAATCCACATGCAGTATTATAGCAAAACAAAAGCCGATTGTCAATAAAATCTTAGATTTATTTTTTGACGATGGTTGCAGTCCGCCGGTATTTGTGCTATAATTCAGTTAACAGAAAAGGTTAGGAGGCTTACTATGATTTGGGAGCATGATTTTTTGTCGGCAATCCAGTCGCTGCGTTCGCCGGCTTTGGACTGGATTATGGCGTTCTTTTCGTACATCAATATTCACGGTTTACTGAGTGTTGCGTTGGCGATTGTGCTGATTATTTTCAAACGTACGCGGCGCACGGGTGTTCAGACGCTCATGTCAATAGCGCTGGCGTATATTATTGCGAATCTGATTATCAAGCATATCGTCATCCGGCCGCGGCCTTATATGCAATATACCGATTTGATTCCGCTGGTGGAGAAGCCGCTGGATTCCTCGTTCCCCTCGGGACACGCCGCCAATGTTTTTGCAGCGGCTACGGCGATTTTCCTGAACAATAAGAAATATGGTATAATTGCGATAGTATTTGCCGTAGTTGTATGCTTCTCGCGCCTGTACAATCTGGTGCATTATCCGACGGATGTATTGGCGGGAATCCTGATTGGTATCGGCGCGGCGCTGCTGGTATATTACTTCCTGTACGGTGCGGCTGAAAAGGGCGTTCGGAAGCTCAAAAGCAAAAAGGCTTAATTCAGGTCATATATAAATAAGTACGGGCGGCTCCTGCGAGTCGCCCTTGTTTTATCTTTCTTTCATATATTCGATAATCAAATCGACAATGCTGTCCTCGCTGAGCTTGGCGGAGTTGATACAGAGGTCATAGTTTTCTGCCATGCCCCATTTCTGACCGGAGTAAAAGCTGTAGTAATTTGCGCGGCTCTTATCGGTTTTTGTGATGATATGCTCGGCGCGCTCCTCGTCGATGCCGTGCTTTTTGACAGCCTCGCGCTTGCGGAATTCCATATTTGCGTAGATAAAGACGTTGACGCAGTTCGGATTATCTCTGAGGACATAATCCGCACACCGCCCGACGATAACGCAGCTTTCCTTCTCCGCGATTTCCTTGATGATTTTGTGCTGCAAAATATAGAGCCGGTCGTTGACGGGAAGATCGCCCATCGCGGAAAAACCGCTGCCGAAGCTGTACAGTCCCATCGAGAGAGAATAGAGCAGGCTGTTGGCGGCCTTTTCGTCTACATTATCGAAAATCTCGGGGTCGATTCCGCTTTCTTTTGCGGCGAGAGAAATCAGCTCTTTATCATAAAAAGAGATCCCGAGTTTTTTGGCTAGCTTTTCACCGATTGCTCTGCCGCCGCTGCCGAATTGTCTGCCGATTGTAATGATGTATTTATCCATAATTCACCTCAATTAAGGATAACAATATCCTGTGCTATTCTAATAATAACACCACAACATAAAGAAATCTAATAACAAATTTGTAACTTTTAAAAAATAATTATTGACCTGAAAGCCAAAATATGGTATAAAAGTATCCGCGCGTGTAATAATACAACTGTGCGCAGTCGCTCGAGCGGGATAAAAGCTGAGCTTTTTCCACTTATTATAATAAGGCTTATGAAGAAATCCGACGATAAATCATAAGAACTTGGGCGAAATTTATTTGCTTATGAAGAACAATGAGAAAAAGTTGAAAAAAATTCAAAAATTCTCTTGACAAATACTTCATAATGCAATATAATATGACTTACGCTGAACTGCGAGAAATTACAGCAATGTAACCGCTCAAAGGACAGCAAAGGACCTTGAAAATTAAACAACGAAGAAGAAACCCGTAATTACTTTGAGAGCATCCGTTGGAAGACGGAGAGTACTCAAGAAATTACAGATGTTGAGA
>CAJONB010000097.1 GCA_905235715.1 uncultured Ruminococcus sp.
TGATAACAGCCGATTCCTCACGGTTGATAACGCTGGGATAAGGCTCGCTGAGCTGTCTTCTCTCTTCCGTCTTAGTCGGGTCGTTGGGGTCGGGCGTAATCGGAACAACCGCTTCCGTTATGTCGCAAACATAGAGGTGTCCCGCGTAGATGACCTCGCCGCCGGAAAGGTTATTAAACTCTGCCTCAATGTTCAAAATTCCGGGAACCAGAACGAGATCGCCGTAATTGTTCAACTGCGCGCTTGTGTTTTTGTTGCCTTCCGCGTCCGAACCGATAAACAGCGTTCCCGGAACAACGTCGGGGTTGATCTTGTAGGTCTGCGTCGCTTCATCAAGAACGGTGACATCGTCCTTCCACGTCAGCTGGATACCCCTGTGATAGCTGATATTTCCCTTGTCGGGATCCTGTGCCGTAATGACGTCTTCATATTGTCCGTAGTTGTTAATAGTGCCCAGAACATACAGATTACCCTTCAGGGAAATGCATCCGTAGTTATCAATCACACCGCCCTGCTCTACCAGAATACAGGACGCCTTCATATCGGTTGTGACCGTCTGCTGCTGTTCCTGCTCCTGCGAGCTGGGCTGCAGCGGCTTGACCTCCAGACCTTCAATGTTGATAACGCCGTTGTTGATAATCTTTCCGCCGGAGTGAACCGTGATTACGCCGTTATCCAAGGGGGTGGTATCGCCGGAGGGCTGTTCTCCCTCGCCGCTCTGTGTAATGGTAGCGGCGTCGTATTCGACCTCGAGCTGGCAGGATTCGCTGATGATGATGGTGCCGCCCGATTCAATTTCCATGCTCGCGTTGTTGCCGATAGCAAGCTCGGCGCCCGACGTCTTGGAATTGTCGGTGATGGTCAGTGTAGCGTTGTCTTTCACCGTCAGTCCGGCTGTGTTGGTTGCGGTGTGGTTGGCAACCTGAATGTCAAAGCTGTTGACGTCCAAAATGACCGAGCGGGGATTATCGGCTGCACCTTCGACCGACAGCCCCTCCAGTACGGGAACCTCGCAAATCAGCTTGATGGTATGCGAGTCGTACTCCTGATATGCCATTGCCTTCTCCAAAGACCAATACTCCTGCACATCATGGTCGTCCTTTTGATTATCGGTAACAACGTCTATTTCCATATCGGAGCCTTTCACCAGATAACTCGACGCGTTGTTTCCCTCGGTGAAAGCTTCTGCTTTATAGAACTTATTCATGACCTTATTCGCGTGCTCGGTGTCAGTGGAAGCGGGGTCATAGGCAAGCGAAGGATCATAATCCATCGTATCGTCTACATACATGCTGAGCTTGATGTCGGCGCTCGGAGCGTCAGCGGCTCCGGCGTCAGCGCCTGCGGACAGCTTGCCCGAGGAATTGACGATGATATCGACATACGGTTTTGTCGTGTAATTGCCGGTGGTATCCTTGAGGGCTTCGCCGTTATTCTCAATCGAATAAGCTCCGGTGTTGTTTCCCAGACCGTCGCCGAAGCCTGTGCCGTAGACGCACCAGTTGCCGTCAACATCGACATAAGACAGCGAGGGGTTATTGACCGTCGCGACGATACCCGTATCCTCTGTGCCGACAAACCAGTGGTTGGTCGCCTCGTCGATACGGGGTCTGACAGTTGACTGTGTGCCGTCGGAATTCAGTCCGCTGATTCCGGTGCTGATACCGCCCTGCATACCCGCCATCGCAATCATCGCTTTATTGCTCTCCTGCCTGACGTGCAGATAGCCCGTTCTGCCGTCAATCAGGTCGCTGACGTCGACGCGGATGATGTAATAGGTTCCGTCAAAGCCGGAAGCCTTTTTATGTGTGCTCACATTGCCGTCGGCATCGGTCACCGTCTCGTCGATAACTCTGTGTCTGAAATAGCGGTAAGGAGCGCTGATATCGTTTTCTGTGAGACCTTCGTTCATCGTCCATTCAACGGGACCGGTCTTCTCTTCAAAGCCGTTCGCGGCGCCCATGATGATTGCGGGAGCGTCCTCGGTGGGAGCGTTCTCAAGATTCTGCTTGGCAATAGCGGGGATACCGATGGTCTTGGCGTCGTCACCGTCCATTCTGTCGCCCACGGCAGCTTTGACCTCATATACACCGGGGGTACCGTCCATCAGCAAGGCATTCAGCGAATAGTTATAGTCAAAGACCTCCTCGCCGACATGGCTGTTTTCATCCTTGTAATTCGCAAGATTTCTCTGGATTGCCGTCGCGTCGAGAACCGTGACTTTGCCGTCGGCGTCTGCGTCAGCTGCCGCTTCATCGTATGAACTGACCGACAGAGAGGCGAGTACCCTTTGGATTGTTGTCGCGTCGAGAATCGAGACATCACCGCTGACGTCGGCATCACCGATGATACGGCTTGCCGCGCCCGCTGAAACAGCGGCTAAGGAAACGACAATCAAAGCGCTGAGAATGATACTGATTATTTTTTTCATAGCTTTCCTCCTAAATACTGAATATGTACTATATGCCCCGGCAATTGCGTTCATTCTGCTGATAAATCAAAGCGCAGCTACGGTATATCGCTATACTGCCGCCGCACAGGATTATGTAAATATTAAAACGGATGTTGAACGCAAAATCGTAATTATCGAGAGCATATCGGGTTCCTCAATTGCTTCAAAAAATGTCTTTTTTGTATTTTATCATAATATATACAAATTTTCAAGAAAAAATTTTTTCGGATAAATATGTAATTATGATACTTAAATATCTGAGGCTGATTAAAGTGTATAAGCCGCAGAACAGCCGCATTGTGAAAAGACAATGAAATGATAGCAGAAAGGAAAGAATTCTTTGAAATGCTCTGAAAAGCACTCGATATCCTTGTATTTACAAAAGAGGGTGAAAAGATGTAGAATCGACTCGGCGAATGTAACACACTTTTGAAATAATTTTTGACAATTTTCCCATTCAATGATATACTAATTCACGCACGAAAAGAAGTGCCGCACATCAGCGCGACGCTGGATTGTTTAAGAAAATATTTAGGGGTATAGCTCAGTTGGTAGAGCAGCGGTCTCCAAACTTCCAAAAGTGACTTCGTATGAAGTCTTTTTTTATTGCCAAAACCCAAAAGAACGGCTTAAACACTGGCGTCTTGGGCAATCCGCGCATAACTGTTTTCAGCAGAAAAAGAGTAACTTTGGGAGCAAAATTCCGAGAAATCTTGACCAAAAAATCCTGATAGCAGTACCATAGCATCATTTTAGCAGTACCTTTTGAAAATCTTAGATAAGCACCGCTGAAACATCTATACTTCAGCGGTGCTTTTTCGTATAAGTTCGTATTATAACTCATTGTAATTTGAGGCTAGTTGTTTATAAGTTCTTGCTATAATTATCGAGGAGATTACAGCGGTCAGTATATCGGACACGGGCATTGAATACAGTACGCCGTCGAGTCCGAAGAACCGCGGAAGCAAAAGCGCAAAGCCCACGCCGAAAACAATCTCTCTTACCATTGAAAGAATGGTAGATTCCACCGCTTTTCCCATTGCCTGCAAGAAGATAAATGTCGCTTTGTTTACGCACGCAAGCACTGTCATGCATAGATATATGCGGAATGCTTTGACAGCAAAATCAGTGTAATAAACGCTCTCGTTTGCCGCGCCGAATATCTTT
The DNA here is from genome assembly GCA_905235715.1 of uncultured Ruminococcus sp. Lineage (GTDB taxonomy): Bacteria > Bacillota > Clostridia > Oscillospirales > Acutalibacteraceae > Ruminococcoides. The sequence goes on from CAJONB010000097.1 coordinate 3,620, forward strand.
ATCAAGAACTGCGGAAACAACTCAACGATTATCAAAGCAATCGCACCTACGCACGCTTCTGCAATCAGAAGTTTAGTAAAAAGCTCCTTGACGCGACCGTTAAACTTCGCCCCCATGTTGTACCCCACAATCGGTATACATCCCGCGGCCATGCCGATGACGATGGAGATGACAATCTGGAAGAACTTCATCACAATACCGACGACCGCCATCGGTATCTGTGCATATTGTTCCTGACCAAAGATCGGATCAATTGCACCGTACCGACGGATCATGTTGTTGATTGCCATCATTGCCGCAACCAGCGAGATCTGTGCCAAAAAGCTGCACAAGCCGAGCGACAGCGTCCGCTTTACAACGCTCCATTTCAGGCGGAAATCACTGAGACCGGGTTTGATGACCTTTGCGTGACACATATAGAGAACTGCCAGAAGCGCGGTAATAATCTGACCGATGACCGTCGCCACAGCCGCTCCCATCATGCCCCATTTGAAAATAAAGATAAATATAGGATCAAGGATGATGTTTGCTGCTGCGCCCGCCAAGGTGGAGATCATGGCGAATTTCGGACTGCCGTCTGCACGGATGATTGGATTCATCGCCTGACCGAACATATAAAACGGGACACCGAGCGTGATCCAAAAGAAGTATTCCTTTGACAGCTTAAATGTTTCCGCGTTGACTCTGCCGCCAAAGGCGGTCAGAATCGGCTCGGCGAAAAGCAGATAGACAGCTGTCAGAATCAGACTGCCGACAGCACACAGTAAGACAGAATTTCCTACGCTGCGCTTCGCATTTTTGCTGTTTTTCTCGCCCAGCGAAATGCTGACAAAGGCGCAGCAGCCATCGCCGATCATAACGGCGATACCGAGGGCGATTACCGTCAACGGAAACACGACCGTATTCGCAGCGTTTCCATAGGAGCCGAGATAGTCAGCGTTTGCGATAAAGATTTGATCGACGATGTTATACAGCGCGCCGACCAAAAGCGAAATGATACACGGTACAGCGTATTTTCGCATCAGCTTTCCGATCTTTTCCTCGGCAAGATATGAGTTATTTTCCATAGTAATTACCTCCGTAAAACATAAAACTGCGTAAGCCCGAAATGTCGGACTTACGCAGTTTTGCTACTCACATTAATTGGGATTATATCATGTCTTTGTTAAAAAATCAAGCTATCAATTCCATTCGGCTTTTCTTTTTATCATATCCAAAGTGCTTCGGTCAAGTCTTCTCGATAATCTCGATATTGCCTGTCAGGATATCAACGTATTGCAAAGAGTGTACCCTCGGAACGCCTGTCGTGTACTCTTCAATCGTAAAGATATTCTTATAAACACCCTTAATCTCTACCACATCGTTTTTCAGTTCCAGTCTCGGATGATTCAATCTGACATTGATATGAATCTTTGGAGAGACAGAATACAGATAGGCGACCTTTTTCTTAATCATATCAAGCTGAGTCATTGTCTTTTCCTCCATAATATAAAAGCGCATAGCGCCAACCGGAATTACGCGGTCAATACGCTACACGTTGTATTATTATTATATCAC
>CAJONB010000098.1 GCA_905235715.1 uncultured Ruminococcus sp.
CCGCAGTTCGGCGCGGCAGTCGGTCTGGTCGCCCTGTTCTGTGCGGTGGTCAACTGTCCGATCGCGTCAATCATGCTGTCGGTCGAGCTGTTCGGCAGCGAGGGAATCCTGTTCTTTGCGGTCGCCGTATGCGTCAGCTATATGCTGTCGGGCTACTACAGCCTGTATACGGGTCAGAAAATCATGTACAGCAAGCGCAGGGCAAGGTATATCAACCGTAACGCGAAGTGATTTATTTATGTATATAAAACGGGAAAAGCCTTCCCTCAAGGGGAAGACCTGAAGGCGGGCGGATGTGGGCATCCGCCCCTACGTAGTTACTGCGACGTTAGGTGATGACGTAGGGGACGATACCTTCCTCGCCGGAGACGGCACCCCTCTGTCATTCTGCGGATGACACCTCCCCCACGGGGGAGATTCCATCGTGCCGCAAGACGCACCCTCCATTCGCAGGGAGGGCTAATGCCGACAGCAAAGTTTTTCGGCACTCAAAAAGGGAGGGCTTCTGCCCTCCCCTATGTTATTTATCCGATTAAATATGCAGCAAGGCGGTCGCGATGCCGAAATAGACCATCAGAGAAATCGCGTCGACGATGGTGGTGATGAACGGCGACGCCATGACCGCGGGGTCAAAGCCGAGCTTCTTCGCGAACATCGGCAGCGTACAGCCGACGAGCTTGGCGAAAAAGATGGTAATAATCATCGTCAGGCATACGACCAAAGCGACCATCACGCTGATGGCGGTATTGCCGAGGACGAGGCGGTCGAACAGCATAATTTTCACGAAGTTCGCCGCCGCCAGCGTAACGCCGCAGAGCAGCGCGACGCGGCTCTCCTTAAAGATAACCATGAAGATATCCTTGAACTCAATCTCGCCCAGCGAAATCGCGCGGATGACGGTAACGCTCGCCTGGGAGCCGGAGTTACCGCCCGTATCCATCAGCATGGGGATGAACGCCGACAGCACGACCGTGCCTGCCAGAGCGTCCTCAAAGCTCGTGATAATCATGCCGGTAAAGGTCGCGGATATCATCAGAATCAGCAGCCACGGAATACGGCTGCGGTAGGTCTCAAAGACGCCGACCTTATCGTACGGCTTATCCGTGTTCGGGGTAATCGCCGCCATCTTCTGGATATCCTCGGTCGCCTCTTCTTCCATGACGTCCATCGCGTCGTCGACCGTAACGATACCGACGATACGGTTCTCTTTATCGACAACGGGCAGGGCGAGGAAGTTGTATTTATTGAACATCTGGGCAACCTCTTCCTGGTCGTCGAGGGTGTTTACCGCGATGACGTTGGTTTCCATAATGTTCTCGATGGTTTCGTCCTCTTCCGCGAGGAGCAGCGCCTTTATCGTGATAATACCGATCAGGGTGGCGGAATTATCCGCGACATAACAGGTATAAATCGTTTCCTTGTCGATACCCGTTCTGCGGATGCGCTTGATCGCTTCCTCGACGGTCATCTTGGGGCGGAGGATCACGCACTCGGTCGTCATAATCGAGCCTGCGCTGTCCTCGGGATATTTCAGAATCTCGTTGATTTCCTTACGGGTCTGCGGGTCTGCCTGACGGAGGATCCGCTTGACGACGTTCGCGGGCATTTCTTCAATCAAATCAACCGCGTCGTCGACGTACAGCTCGTCGATAACCTCCTTCAGCTCGGTATCGGAAAAGCCGTGTATCAGCAGCTCCTGTGTATCGTCGTCCATCTCGACGAAGGTAGCCGCCGCTGTTTCCTTCGGCAAAAGCCGGAAGAGTATCGCGGTCTTTTCACTCTGCAAATCCTCGAACACCGCCGCAATATCAACAGGGTTCATGGTGTTGAGGATATCCCGCAGGGTGGAATACCGCTTATTTTCGAGCAGGGTTGAAATGGTATCAAACAAGCTCACCGTGTTGGTTCTTTCCATAAAAATAACCTCCTACCGATTATGGGTGTGGGAAAAGCCACGGGTAGAAGGGTACAAAAAGATACCGATATGATACCGGACGCAACAACGCGGCGGCACAGAAATCCGCGCCGTCCGGAAGCCGGTATTGATTACGCGAAATTACGGACGCACTCCGGCGCGCCGGAAATCGCAAGGTATCCTCTTCGTCGCCCTCCGGTGCCGCTACTACTTCCAGCGTCCATATTCTCGCCTCTTTCTGTTCATGATTCAGCCGAATTTCGCCTGTACTATTTATTTTACTCCGACAATGCCGAGAAGTCAACCTGAATATCTGTTAAAAATTCATAAGTTTTCTCTTGATTTTATGTGACCTATCCTCTATAATATTGTTGAGAAAACAGAAATCACGGCAGCTGTTACCGCTGCCTAAAGTCAGGAGATATACAAATGGAAGCAAAATTTGAGAAAAAGCTCAAGGCGTTTTTGCCTTACATTATCATTATCGGCGTCGTTTATCTGCTCACGCCCGCTCTGTTGTTTGTCGGGTCGGGCTTTGTGTCCTATCTTGTTCTGATTGGTATTCTGCCGCTCACTGCCGCGGGCTGCTGTGCGCACTACGCCATCCATCACGAAAGCGATATCTGGCTCACGCTGGTCGCGCCGGTTTTCTTCATCCCCGTGATGTTCCTGTATCCGATTTTCAGCTCCGGCGCGCTGATTGCGATTATTTATCTTGTTTCTTATCTGCTGTGCGGCTACCTCGGAATGGCAATCGGCGAAATTATCGTGGGCAACAAGGGCAAGTCAAAGAATAAGAAAACAAATAAGGAAGCCGCTCCCCGCAAAACGGCTGAGCGCAGACCCGCATCGCGCAGAACCGCGGATTCCGATATGCCCGTTCGCCGCTCCGGCTCCGCCCCGCGTCCCGAGCGTGTTGACATTGACAACACCGACGACTTCTTTGCTGAGGATCCTTACGACGACGACTCCCTGGACACCGCTACTACCTCCGAGGATATTGACGCGATTCTCTCCGAGATCCAGCAGCGCCGTGAAAACGACTGATCCCGACAAAATGAGTCCTCTCCGCCGTCACGCCGACGGCGGATTTTTTGATGAAAATTCATTATTTTCATTGCATATTTTTCACTCCCCGATATTGACAGAAAAGCCTGTTATGATATAATAAGCTTAGACTGCGGCAGTTTGCGCCGCTATCGCAGAAGCGCCGCAGTTCCCTTCTGCAATCACCCTAAACGGAGAGAGCTATGTTTCGTAAAATGCGACTGCTGGATTACAAGGTGAACGACAGCATCACCAAAATACAGTGTCCCTTCCTCGACCGGCTGATGGTTCTGGCGACTTACGGGGGTACGGGCGCGCTGATCTGGTGGATCGCGCTGGTGCTGCCCTTCATGATTTCCGGAACATACCGGCGGACAGGTATTATCCTGATTATCGCGCTCGGCTTTAACTTCCTGCTCGGCGAAATCATCATCAAGAAAACCGTCGGACGCCCCCGTCCCTCTAACCTGATTGACGAAGAGGAGCTGAAAATCAACAAGCCGAAGGATCACTCCTTCCCCTCGGGACATACGGCGTCGTCCTTCTGCGCGTTTACCGTAACCTTCTGGAACTGTCCGTGGTATTTCTGGGTTCCCGCACTTGTTGCCGCGTGCCTGATCAGCTTCTCGCGGCTGTACCTGAGGGTGCATTACCTCTCGGACGTCCTCTTCGGCATCGTGCTGGGATTGATTGACGGAAGCATCGTCAACCTGATTTTTCAAAATCTGATATTCGTATAACTCAAACGGATAACTCAAACGGAGCGAATCGTCGTTCCGTTTTTCTTTTATATTACTTTGCGGAAAAGCTTCCGCTCTTTTTGAAAAATGAACTTGACAAGTAAAATATTACTATTTGTATAATCATTTTAACTTTTTTCACGAAAAGAAGATTATAATTTTCCGTAAAATAAATTATGGAAAAGTAGCTTTTGGGAACAATTTTGTAATAACTCAGGTAATTACTATGGAAATTCGCAAGAGTTATTCATGTTTTCCACAGAGTTATCAACATTTATATTGAAAATTACGAATAATACAATTTGTATAACGTAGCTTTGTTGAAAGACGCGCTTTCAGCCGCCGCGCACGTATCATTCTTTATTTACATAATGTACAAGACCTCCGACATATAGTTACAAAGAATGATTATCGGGGGGCTGTATATGAAAAACAAACGGTTTTTCATTTCAGAAGCGGTCGGATGCGGCTTTATCTACGCCGCGGCGATTTGTTTGCACTTTATCTTTCAATGGTGCGGTCCGGGCGCGCTGACGATTTTATTCGGCGCGGTCAACGAGAGTGTATGGGAGCACGTAAAAATTTTCTCCGCCGCCTACGCTGCTTGGGCGCTGCTGCAATTGCTGTGGCTTCAGGTGGAGTTCCGCCAATATGTCGTTGCGAAATGCGTAGGGCTGTACCTGCTGATGGGCGGGATCATCGGAATTCACTACGGCTGTACCCTGCTGACGGGCAGGCATATCGCATGGGCGGATATCCTCGGCGCGGCAGTCATTGTGGTTCTCGCGCAGATAACAAGCTACCGGCTGACCGTCGGGAGCCGGCCGCTGCGGGAATATTTTGCGCCGGCGCTGTGCCTGCTGATGCTGTATTACCTGATGTTCTTTTCGTTCACCATCTATCCGCCGAGGCTCGAGCTGTTCCGCGACCCTGCGAGCGGCGGGTACGGCTATTTGGAAAATACGGTCGAGCGCTTCCGGAAATAGGAAGAATTTGTCAGCAAAATCTTTCAGAAAATTCGCTTTATTTCTCGGCGGGAAGCAAAGAAAGCATCAAGATATGGTATACTTTTACAGTACGATTATCAATATCATGTGTAGGTGCGTCTTGTTATGGCAGACTATCGACAGAAAAATGATGAAAAACAAAATTCAGACGAGCTGTTGATCGGGCGCAATCCGATTGCCGAGGCTCTGTCGAGCGGCAGACCGATTATCAAAATCATGGTCTTCGAGGAGAAATACAACCAGATGGTCATCGTGAAGGACATCGACTTCTTCTCGATGTGCGAACACCACATGCTGCCGTTCTACGGCAAGGTGCACGACCGGCGGCGCGGCACATCAGGGCGTCGCGGCGCTTTGTGCGATGAAGGAATACGCGAGCGTCGACGATATACTGAACCGCGCCCGCGAACGCGGTGAAGCGCCGTTCATCATCCTCCTCGACGAAATCGAGGATCCGCACAACCTCGGCGCAATCATCCGCTCGGCGGAATGTGCGGGCGCGCACGGCGTGATTATCAAAAAGCGTCATGCCGCGGGACTGACCTACACGGTCGATAAGGCCGCCGCGGGGGCGCTGGAATACGTTCCCGTCGCGCGGGTCAACAATCTCTCGGAAACCATTGAGCAATTGAAGCAGAAGAATATCTGGGTCTACGGCGCGGATATGAACGGCGAGGATTACCGAAAGACCGACTTTTCGGGCGGCGTCGCGCTGATCATCGGCAACGAGGGCAAGGGTATCTCGCGACTGGTCAGGGAAAAATGCGACGTTATCGTATCGCTTCCCTTAAAGGGCAACATCAACTCGCTCAACGCCTCGGTCGCGGCGGGAATCCTGATGTACAAAATCGCCGAAAAGAGAGATCGATAAATATTAAGCAAGGAGATGAAACAATGAGCCTGTTCCGCAAGGATAAGGACAAGCCTGTCCGTCCCGCCGGGCCTGAGAAAATTGAAGACGCGGCTGAGGAAGAAATGACGGATATCAACGAGGCGTCAGAAGCTTCATCACAATCTCTGAATACCGATAATGACGACATGGAGGAGATCTACTCCACCCATGAAAAGCGTATCAAATATAAAAGGCTCGCTCCCATCGAGGAGGAAGCCGCCGACAAGCGCAAGGAGCTGACCAAGGAGGAGCTGATTCGCGGAAAGCTGGAATTTTCCGACGGCGGCGTGTTTGTTGCGCCCGAGGTACAGCTCGAGGCGGAGCTTGACCCAGACGCGGTCGTCGCCGAAGACATCATCGAGGATGTAAACGACGTCAGAAGCCTGCGCAATGTGTATGTCCAGGATATCGACGAGATCGATATCAGCCTCGACCCGATGGAGAATCTGCGCGAATATGAACGAAGAGCGGACGACAAGGAGCGCTATGAGGAACGTCACAGCGAAACGCCCGTCATCCCCTATCAATCCACGGGCGAGAAAATCGTGTCCCGCGTGCCTGTCTATCAGCACGACAGCAAGGTCGATAAAATCTACCTCAAGGCGGGACGTTTCACCGAGGTCGTCGAGAGCGAATATGACGAATATCTGCGCTCGGACGACCCGACCATCTCTAATAACTATCACGCGATGCAAAAGGCAATCAAGCCCCGCCAAAGCCTTCTGCTCACCCTAAGCCGGATGGCGCAGAAGCGCAAGGAGGAAGCGGAGCAGCAAAAGGTACAGAAAGAAACGCGCGAGAACTTTGACGAAGACCCCGCTCCCCCGCTGAAGAAAAAGCAATCAAAGGTCGGAAAATTCTTCCGTATTACCGGCGCGCTGCTGTCACAGAGCATCGGCGCGCAGAGCACGAAAAAGCAGGAAAGCTCCTACGATTACAACAGCCGCGAGGATGAAAAATACGTCCTGGACGACATCCGCGCGAATATCAAAAAGCTCTCTATCCAAACCGGCGTATTTGCCCTGATTGCCATTACCATGCTGGTGCTGTTGATTTGCTTCGGTTCGTTGGACGAAACGGCCCGGCAGACAATCGGTACAGGAGGCGCTGTGCTGTTCTGCGGCATTAACCTGCTTTTGACAATCGGTCTGGGCATTGTGGCAAGAGCCTATATCATCGACGGTCTGCGTCCGCTGAGACATTTCAGAGGCAACAGCGACACCGCCGCCGCGCTGGCGTATACGGGGTGCTTGCTGCAGGGCATTGTCGCTATGTTCGCCGCGCCGACATTCATAAGCGGAGAGCACCATCTCTACAGCTTTATCGCCGCGTTCGCGCTGCTGCTCAACACGCTCGGACGGCTTTTGATGGCTATTCGCGTCAAGAGTAATTTCAGCTTTATCACCTCGCGCTCACCCGCCTATGCCGCGAAAATCTACAAGGATGAGGAAACCGCGCGACGCATGGTCAGCGGTACGACCGCCTCTAAGGGCGTCGTCGCCTATCAGCATATCACACGGTTTTTATCGGATTTCTTAAAAATCTCCTACGCGCCCGACCCCAGTGAGGAAATCTCAGGCAAGGTCACTCCCATCACGATTATCAGCTCTCTGTTCGTCGCAATCGTCTATGCGTTCATTTTTAAGAGCTTTTCGGGAGCTGTTTCGGCGCTCACGGTCATGCTGTGTATCAGCGTACCCTTTACCGCACTGCTCGCGGGCAATATTCCGATGCTGATTTTCAGCAAAAAGATGCTCAAGGACGGCGCGATGGTCGCGGGCTATCCGTCCGTCAGACAATTCTGCGATACCTCCGCAGTGATGATAAACGCCGCTGAGTTATTCCCGAAGGGCTGTGTGAAGCTCGAGGAGCTGGTAACGTACCAGCAGTTCAGGGTAGACGAAAGTCTGTTGATGGCGGCGGCGATCCTGCGCGAAGCGAACTCGCCGATCGCACCCGTCCTCGACGAGCTGGTCGAGGAGAATTCCGGCAGACTGCCCGAGGTCGAAAGCGTTATCTATGAAGATAAGAGCGGGCTGGTCGGCTGGATCAACGGCGAGCGTGTGCTGGTCGGCAACATGACGCTGATGAACCGTTACCATATCACGGTTCCCTCGCGCGGTACAGCCGGCAAAAACAACGAGGTCGCTTATGTCGCGGTATCGGGACAGGCTGTCGCGATGCTCGTACTGCGCTATCTGCCCTCCAATCTCGCGGCGCCGCAGCTGCAGCGCGCAGAGAGAAGCGGGCTGGCATTCGTCGTCAGTACCTCTGACCCGAATGTTACCGCAGAAATGATTGCTCAGCTGTACGGTCTCTTTTACCGCTCGGTCAAAATCATGCCCACGGGCTACGCCGACACCATCGACGAGGTCACCTCAACGGTTGAGGAAACCTCGCGCGCATACCTCGCGACCAGAGGCAGAGTCTCCTCCCTTGCGCGCGCTGTCGGCGGATGTATCGGGTTAAAATCCAACATAACCCTCGGCATCGTTATCGAGATGTTCGGGCTGGTGCTGGGCGTACTTCTGTGCGCGACGCTCGCGCTGTACTCGTCCGTCGCGCGGCTGTCCGTGCTGGAGCTGATGATATACATTCTGTTCTGGACAGCGGCGACTGTTATTGCCGAACTGATTCGAAGGACGTAGAAGCCACAATGAGATTAGATTACGGAGTTCATTATGCTGATTGCACCATCATTATTATCCTGTGATTTTTCGGTTTTCGGCGAAGAAATTGCCCGCGTAGACAGGGCGGGGGCAGATATCATGCACCTCGACGTCATGGACGGGCACTTTGTGCCGAACCTGACCTTCGGCGCGCCGGTTATCAAAAAGCTGAGAAAATACACACAAAAGCCCTTTGACGTTCACCTGATGATCAGCGAACCGTACCGCTATATCGGTGATTTTGCGGATGCGGGCGCGGATATGATTTCGTTCCACACCGAGTCGGACAGCGACATCGGCGCGACGCTCGGACTGATTGAGGAGTGCGGCGTCAAGCCGGCGCTGGCAATCAAACCGGGCACCCCGCCCGAGGTCATTCTGCCGTATCTCGACAGGCTGTACATGGTGCTGGTGATGACGGTAGAGCCGGGCTTCGGCGGGCAGGGCTTTATGGCGGACATGATGCCGAAGGTGGAATATTTAAGGGAAGAAATCGCAAAAAGAAACCTCAACACACTGATTGAAGTCGACGGCGGTATCGCGGCAAACACGATCGCCGTCGCCGCAAAGGCGGGCGTAGATATCTGCGTCGCGGGCACGGCTGTATTCGGAGCGCCCGACGCGGAACAGGCAATCAAAAATCTGAAGTCGCTGTGTGAATAAAGCAACAAAAAATCGCGCACCGCAGGATTTTTGTTTAAAAATGAATTCGGCGGTTATAATAAAAGCAGGAGCGTAACTGCTCCTGCTTCTTCTTTTGATTTAGTTAGTGCTGACCAGGTTGCCGTCAGCGTCGTACTGATACTCGGTAATGTTGCCGTTTTCATCGGTCACGTATGTAATATAGTTCTTTAGGTTGCCTTCCGCGTCGTAGTTCGAAATCTTGATCAGATTCTTCTTAGCGTCATACTCGTATTCGTCGTAGTTTTTGAGGGTGCCGTCACCTTGGTAACGGTGAATCGACTCCTCCTTGCCGAAGTCGGTATATTCGGTGGTGATAATGCTTGTGATAACGCCGTTCGCGTCAACATCGGTACGCTTCGTAATCTGACCTTCGGGAGTCTTCTCAAATTTAATCTGCGCCTGAATCTCACCGTCGGCGCCGTACATGACTGTCTTGATATCATTGCCGTACTCGTCGTATTCGTATGCGGTGGAGCCAAGCAGCTCTCCCTTGGAATTGTAATCATAGTTGCGTACAAGCTTACCGTTCTCATCGAATTCGTTCTTGTAGAAGCTGGTAACAACACCATCGGAGGTGGTGTTCGCTACCGCGTCCGCGGGAGCGCCTGTCTGTGAAGCAGAGCCGTCGTCATTCTTATTGCCGCAGGCGGTCAACATTACCGCTGTCAGAATCATCATCGCGCTCAGCACAAGCGCCAATACTCTCTTCATTATGAGTATCCTCCTAGAATTACATATTGTAGCACATTATCAATTATATCATTATTTGAATTTGTGTCAACAATTAATTTGTAAAAATTTGTGTGATATTGTCGGGGGAAATGATATAAAATGCTGATAAACACAGAATTAAAGCGGATTGAGGCGGCATATCCCGCCTCGGCGGACGGCGATAAAAAATGCCTGTCCCTTATTGAAATCAATGCCGTGGATTTCAGCGCGGACGGCGGAATGTTCCGTCCCGAAACGGCACAATATGCCGCGACGCTGGCAATGTCGGCTGTCAGCAAGGAGCTGCTGAAGGAGAACCTCACGGAGCTTGGCTACGGGGATATCCGCTTCTACTCCTTTGAAAATGACAACGCGGACAAAATCGGCATGGCTATCGGTATCAGGGAAGAGCGCGACGGCGTTACGGCGGCGGTCGT
>CAJONB010000099.1 GCA_905235715.1 uncultured Ruminococcus sp.
ATATCAGGAATTGATGTTGAATCTTCATAATATGCTCTATATAAATATGGTTGGAAGAATAAATCATCTTCATATTCTGTATCATAATCGAGCATTAATTTATATATACCATTAATAACTTTACTTTCTTCCTTATCATTAGCATATTTAACAGTTAAAAGTCTGTTATCAGCGGCAAAATATCCATCGCGCCGAGGATATTCAGCGCCGCCTGCACCACAAACATACCCGCGGCGCAGTTGGCGGTAATGGAATAGAAGGAAGAACGCGAACGCGTCGTAATCGCGCGCGCGTAGAAGCACAGCGCGACGATTGCCGCCGCAATCGAAAAGGCGACAATCAGACCCATTTCCTCCGCCACCAATCCGAACACCAAGTCGGATTCGGACGCGCTGATATATTTCAGATAACCGTTGCCCAATCCGACGCCGATCAAGCCGCCCGAAGCGGTATAAATCATCGCGTTGACCTGCTGGTAACCGTGGTTGTCGTAATCCTCCCACGCGTGACCCCAGTAGGCGAAGCGATCCGCGACATACGGCTTCATCTGAAGCACAAGGAAAACCGCCAACGCCGCCGCAACGAGCGCGAGGATAACGGTTTTGAAGTCGCCCGAACGCATGAACGCAATCAAGAGGAACGTCAGGAAGAAAATCAGCGCCGTGCCGAAGTCGCCCATAAATGCGAGCGCGCCGACACAAATCGCGGAAAACACGATAAACTCAATGAAGTTACGCCGCGTCTGCAATTTATCGAGCGCACCTGCGCCGACAAAGATGAACGCGACCTTGACGAACTCCGAGGGCTGGACGGTAATCGGGCCGAGGCGGATCCAGTTCGCCGCGCCGTTGGTCACGGTGCCGAACACCACGTTGATTGCGAGCAGCCCAACCGCGCCGACCATAATCCACATTCGCAGGGAGTCGACCCTGTCGGGCTTTTCGATAAACTTCACGAGGAACGCAAAGAGGATAATGCCCATCGTCATGGAAATGAGCTGTACCAGCGCCATGCGGAAGCCCGCGTCGGGATTGCTCACGGTATTCTGCCGCACGGCAATCATAATGCCGATGCCCGAGAGGAAAAGCGCGAGCGCCTCCATCTCGAAGTTCACGCGGTTGAACGCATAGCACGAAATGCAGAAAAACACCCATTCTACTACCGCCAGTCCGCCGAAGAACACCAGCGGAAGCATATCCTGTCTGTCGTTGGAGAAGCACGCCTCCACCGCCATAAAGAGCTGGAAGAACGTAATCATCAGCATCAGCTTATACGGCTGCAGGCTGCCCTTATCCGACGCCTTGGAGAAGAACCATGACGGCCGCAGCTTGCGCTGATATTCGTCGCCGCGCTTCAAGACAAAGGTCGTATTGCCGACGGTGATTTCGTCGTCGATATTGACCTTGGTACGCCCCTTGGCGGGCTCACCGTTGACAAAGGTGCCGAACTTCGACCCGATATCGGACACGAACCAGCCCTCCTGCCGCCTGAGAAGCACACAGTGGTCGCGCGAGACCGCCATATCCGCAACACAGATATCCGAGCCGCGGCTGCGTCCGATGGAATTTTCCCAGAACAGCACGGGGATTATCTGACCCGTCGCCTCGATTTCCAGCGCGACGAGGGGCTTTTCGGGACGCTGATGGCGGCGCGCCGACGCAAAGCACTGGTAAACGATTACCACCGCGTAAATAGGCAGCAGCGCCCTGAGCGCGATAACCGCTACGTCCAGAAACACCTGAAAGCTGATACGCCTCACCTCCTAAAAAATTCGCATAGTTATACACTGTAATTTTACATTATATACAGTCAAAAGTCAAATGTGTGGCGAAACTGTAAACAATCCCCATACAAAGATGAAACCCGCTGCACATAATCCGTGCAGCGGGTCATTCCTTAAACTTTTACAATATTGAATTTTTGTGCGTTGGATGTATTTCGTGTCCATTCTTGAATATTCGTACCTGCTTTGAATTTTGCGCCGTTTATATCCAAAGCTCCGTTAAGATTACATTTCGGAATAAGTAAATAATTTTTTCCACTGGGTACAATATACCATCTCTGTGCGGCTGAATTGTTACTTTTCCAGACCTGTACATTTGTTCCGTTTGCTGTTTTGGCACCGTTAACATCCAAACATTTTCCGGTTTTGACGTTTGTGATTTTGTATGTCATATCACTCTGTCTTTCAAACTTCCATTTTTGATAGGTATTATTGGCGGTTTTTTCCAGATAAACATTTGCCTTACTGTTTGCGGCTACGCTGAAGCCTGATGTAACGCTATTGATTTTTGCATTGAAATTCGTACCGATATCTTTATAGTCTACAGTTTTAACAATCGTAAACCTCTGTGCAGCAGTCATATTGCCGGTATACTCTTTCAAATTGGTACCCGACGCCAATTTCCCGCCATTAATATCTATCGCTGAACCTAAATAGCTTTTTGGCAGAAATGAGTAACCTGAGCCATTTTTTACAAGAAACCACCGTTGAGCATTTGATCCATTATTTTTGTATACTTGAACATTTGTATTATTAGCGCTTTTATTTCCTACTAAATCTAAACACATATTCATTTGAATGTTTGTTATCTTATAGGATTTGTCGCTTTGGCGCTCAAAAAGCCACTTCTGATAATTGCTATAATTCAATGTACTGATATATACATTATTCTTGGTATTAGATGTCATAGCGAGTTTCTTATTATCAGTAACCAAAACATTCGCATAAAATTTAGCGCCGAGATCAGCGTAGTTAATATTTTTGAACGAATAAATATATGTTTCTTTCTGTGGGTTTACAAAATCTGAATTCGGCCAGAATTTTTTACATATCTCAAAATGAAGATGTGCCCCGCTGGAATTCCCTGTTGAACCAACTTTGCCAATAACATTGCCGGTATTTACTCGTGACCCTACTTCTATAGATTTCGGGATGCTTCCTGATTGAAAATGACCGTAACAATAGAATCTTCCGTCATCTCCTTTTATAGCGAGACCGGTGCCGTATCCATAGCAAGTATGTGTTGATCCACTGTGTTGCTGAGTACATGTGAATTTCTTTTGAACAATACCTCCGATTGCTGCTTTGACATTTGCTCCGTTAATTTTTGAATCTGAGATATCAATCGCCTTGTTATTATGTGAAGCATAATTCCTTGATAGTGAAGTATGTCCTTCAACAGGCCATAACAAGGTGGTTGCACCAGTAGAAGCCAAATCGTCGATATTTGCCGCCTCTTCCGCCAAATCAACCGAACCAGCATGGGCGAAAATCGTCAAAGAACTTACCGCCAAAATGCAGACCAATAAAACCGATAATAACTTTTTCATTAAAATTCCTCCTAAATTTAATATTTTGACATTCACTAAATGTCATTTTCGTCATCATTATAACATACAATTTTATAAATGACAAGCACTAAATGTCAAATATAGGAGAATTTTTTATGTTTATCAATAAAACAACTGATGGCAGAAATAATATTTGCGGACAAAATATAGCTATGCTGAGAAAAGCTATGAAAATTTCTCAGAGAGAACTGGCAGACAGACTGCAACTTTTGGGGCTGGATTTAGATAAAAATGCCATTCAGAGAATTGAGGCAGGGAAACGATTTGTAACCGATATAGAGTTAATCACAATCAAACAATTCTTCAATACCAGTTATGATGAACTGTTAAAATAAAAGGCGACGGGGCTGTCGCAAAATAGAAAAATGTCATTCTGAGGCTTTGCCGAAGAATCTGAAAGTGCTCACCTTTCGGTTAGATGATACATGATAGGTGTAATCATATTGGGTAGATTGCACGATAAGATCCTTCGCTAATGCTCAGGATGACACTCTTAGGGGCTATCGCATTTCTTAATGCGACAGCCCCGTTTTTTCACACAACTTTCACCGAGGAATCACGCAGAAAACAGATTGACAATCTACAATACAGACATAACATCAAAGCAGACAAAAAGGAGTTGTTTTCCATGACGACAAGAGCATATCAGACACAGCAGATTTTCTTCGCATTCAACACGACCTGTATCCTGACCGCATACGGCGGCGACTGCTGTCGCGCGCTGAGAAGCGCCAAGGCGCGCGTCATGGAAATCGACCGCAAAAACACCCGCGCCGACATCACCGTGACCATCGGCTACGCCGCGCAGGAGGTCAGACGGATTCTCCTTGCGGCAGGCGTTACCGAGGCTGTCATCAAGCTCGGCAGCACCGTCATCGTCATAGGCGGCAGCCGCAGAATCGGCGTGCAGAACCCCTTTACCGCAGAGGACGGGAACTTTGCCTATATTGACATTGAGGACAAGGCGGTCGTCACCAAACAGCTCCGCGACAAAAACGGTATCCCCGTTACCCGCAAGGCTCTCCGCCTGACCGACGAAGCGCTTGTGAGCGTCACCTTAATCGGCGACAATGCCGTCCAGCTCAGCGCGCTGAGCAACACCGCGCTGAATCTGTCCCTCAAGGACGCGATGGCGCTGCTCAACGATACCAACGTCGAGGCGATTTTCGTCACCGAGGGTCAGCAGGTACGCACCACCGACGGGCTGACAAAGCGTCAAAGCGCCGCCCGCAAGGCAGCCTGACCAATTGCAAATAACAAAGGGAGCGAAATTCCGCTCCCCTTTTTCATTCCGTGATATATTCCTTGATACGCGCGTACTGCACCTCGTCGACCGTCACTTCAACCGCCAGTCCCCCGGCGGTATATTCCTCGCTGTGCAGAATCGCCTTTTCTCTGAGCTTTGCCGCGATACCCACCTTGTCGAACGGCAGGAGCAGCTTCACCCTGATAAGCTTCTTCGGCAGATTATCCTCGATTGCCTGCAGCAGCGCGTCGATTCCCTCGCCGTACTTCGCGCTGATCCGTACCGCGCCCGAGATTCCGCTCATGTTATCCGCAATCAGGTCGCACTTGTTCAGCACGGGGATAACCGGCTTGTCAAGGCTCGACAGGCTTGCGAGCAGCTCGCGCGTGACGTCAAGGTGCAGGCGGCTTTCCTCGCTGCTCGCGTCGCAGACGTTGAGGATGATATCTGCCTGTGCCGCCTCCTCCAGCGTGGATTTGAACGC
>CAJONB010000100.1 GCA_905235715.1 uncultured Ruminococcus sp.
GATCACGTCCCCGGCGGAGACGGTGGCGGCGGCGCCGAGGGTCAGGGTGCTGCCGTCCTCGCTGAAGCTGTAGGCAAAGCGGAACACAGGCGTGAGGGTCACTGTGCCGTCGTAGGTCATGCTGCTGATAATCTCACCGGGCTTGAATTCAAAGGACTTGTACAAATCCTCCGCCTCCAGCCACTCGGCAACGTCCCCGCCCTTGCGGTAGCCGTAATATTTATCGTCATAGTCGCGGTACGCCGTAAAGCCCGCAAACACATACCCCGGCAGCTCAAAGCCGTTTTCGGGGATGATATAGTCGTCATAATAGCCGACGGTCGCCTCGGGCATCCAGCCCTCGGAGCCGTTCGCGTCATAGCGCAGGACATAGCTCTCACGTATCCAGAACGGCGTCATGGTAACGCTGCCGTACTTGATGGTTTCGGACACGCTGTCCCTGTCGGCATACAGGTCGTATTCATATACATCCTCTTGGTTCAGCCACTCGCTGACCTTAGAGAATTTTCTGTAGCCGAGATATTTGCCGTCCATGCTTCTTGACGCGCGCCAGCCGCCGAAGAAGTAGTTCGTTTTCTTGAAGCTGTTCGCCCTCAGCGCTGTGCGCTCACCGTAGTGGACGGAGGTCGCCTTCATCTCGCCGTAGCCGTCGCCGGGGTCGTATCTGACGGTAAAGCGAATCTGCGTGCTGTCCGACAGACCGACCCTGTGGACAGAATTGCCGTAGTAATGCAGGGTCGTGTAGAACGAGCCGCCGACGTGGAAGATGTTTTCCACCTCATGCGTATGCCCGAGCGAGATGATATCGACATACGCACCGTCGTAGTTGTAGACAGCAACGGCGTTATCGCCGCCGCTCTGGGAAAAATAGATATAATTTTCGTCGCAGTCACAGCCCTGACGGGTATAGCCCGTCTCCTTGCCGTTGTACGTTTTCAGCACCTTGAATTTACTGTCCAGCAGGGCGAACTTGTAGCCGCCCGAGATACCCGCAACGTAAATATCCCTGTCGGCGTTGTAGGCGATGGAATACACGTCGATTTTCAGCTTCGCGGTGCCGCGGATTTTCAGCGTGTCGGGGTCGATTCCCGTCAGCACGTTGTAATCCGGTCCGTTGTTGGCGACGAGAATCAGGTTCCGTTTAGGGTTGTAGGTCATATCGTTGGCGTGACCCAGCTCGCCCGAATATGTCTTTTTGTCAGCTAAGCGCCAATTTCTCATATCATATTTGAGGATAACGGTCGTGCTCTGCTGTACCGCGAAATAGGCGTAGCGTCCGTCGGTGCAGGCGCCCTGAACGGTCGCGTACTCGTTCATACCGGCGTCGTCCTCGATATGCTCCATGATTTCCAGCAGCTCCGCCTTATCGTAAAAGCCCGCAGCGCACGCCGCCGGTATACAAGCGGCAATCATCGCGGCAAGCATCACCGCGATCAACGCCGCTGATATCAGTCGTTTCATGCAGACCTCCGTATGACTGTAGGAAGTTTTCCACTTCATCTTACCATTAACCCGCCGTTACGTCAATGTTCGCGTCCGAATATTCATAATAAGTTTATAGACGGCAACGACGTATTGCAAAAATCATCCTCGTTAATCTAAGTCCGCTTTTTAATTGAAATCCGTATTACGTCAGCATATTTTTTATTGAAACGGGTAGATATTCGCGGCGATTTATGATATGATAGATGGAAAGGATTTTAACAGAGGATGATGAAATGAGCAAACAATATGTAATGGGCAACGGCGCGATTGCTTTAGGCGCGCTGTCGGCGGGAGTGAATCTGGTTTCCGGTTATCCGGGAACTCCCTCGTCGGAAATCATCGAGACCGTCTCCAAGTACCCGCACGAGGGTACCTACGTCGAATGGTCGGTGAATGAAAAGGCGGCGATGGAGGTTGCCGCAGCCGCAGCATACAGCGGCGCGCGGGCAATGGTGACGATGAAGCAGGTCGGCTTGAACGTAGCGTCCGACCCGCTGATGAGCCTCGCTTATGTCGGCGTCAAGGGCGGCATGGTCGTGGTGTCCGCGGACGATCCCGGCCCTATCTCCTCCCAGACGGAGCAGGATACCCGGCGCTTTGCCGAATTCGCGCGGATTCCCGTTTTTGACCCGTCCTCTCCCGAGGAGGCTTTCGAGATGGTGCAGGAGGCGTTTGACTGCTCCGAAAAGTACCGTACACCCGTGATTCTTCGTCCGACCACCCGCGTGGATCACGCCTACGCGTCCATAGACGTCCCCGATACGTTCCAAGCGGGAGAGTACGAGGGCTTTGTCAAGGATTCCAAAAAGTGGGTAATTTTCCCGCGGCTGTCCTATACCAACCACGCGATGATAGAGAAAAGAAACGTTGCAATCGGCGAGGACTTTTCCTCCTGCCGCTTCAACAAATATACAGGCAGCTCAGAAAAGGCTGTCATCGCCACGGGCGTCAGCTACGCCTATGCGGGCGAGTTTTTGAAGGAGCATCCCGGAATCAGGCTGATTAAGGTAGGCACTCCCTATCCCCTGCCCGAGAGCTTTTTGCTCAAGGCGCTCGCGGGTGTGGACGAGGTGCTTTGCTTTGAGGAGCTCAGTCCCTATATCGAAGAAAGCCTGCTGAAGCTGATCGGAAAGCACCGCCTCAACATTCAGGTGCGCGGAAAGCTCAGCGGCGACGTGCCCCACAGCGGCGAAAACGATGCAGACAGCGCAAGGCGGATCATCAGCCGCTTCCTCGGATTGGAGGTGCAGGAAAGCGCCGCGGATCTGTCCGATGCTCCCACGCCTCCCATGAGGCCGTCCGTGCTGTGCGCAGGCTGTCCTCACCGCGCGTCCTTCTATGCCGTCAAGCGTGCCATGAAGGGCAAAAAAGCGTATTTCTGCGGCGATATCGGCTGCTACACGCTGGGCAATGCGATGCCGCTCGACATGGTCGACACCTGCCTCTGCATGGGTGCGGGCGTCACAATGGCACAGGGCTTCAACCATGTAGACCCCGACGCTGTCGCATTCTCCTTTATCGGCGATTCCACCTTCTTCGCGTCGGGTATCACGGGCGTTGTCAACGCCGTGTATAACGCCGCCGACATCATTGTTTGCGTTCTGGATAACTCCACCACCGCCATGACCGGACACCAGCCGCACCCCGGCACAGGCAGAAATCTGATGGCGACGCCGGTAGAGAAAATCAGTATCGAAAAGCTTCTCAACGCCGCCGGGGTCAAAAAGGTCGTCACCGTTGACCCGCTCGACCTCGACGCGGCTGTCGAAGCGGTCAGGGAATGTGCGGCAATCAAGGGCGTCAAGGCAATCATCTTCAAGTCGCCCTGCGTTGCAATTACAAAGCCGGATAAAAAGCTGCATATCGACGCCGGAAAATGCATCGGCTGTCTGCGCTGTATCAAAGAAATCGGCTGTCCCGCGCTCTCGGCTGCTGACGGAAAAGCTGTTATCGACGCGAATCAGTGTACCGGCTGCGGGCTGTGCAGTAAGCTCTGCCCCACAAAAGCGATAGGAGGCGACGCGTGATGAAAAAAGATATTATGATTTGCGGCGTCGGCGGTCAGGGAACCGTCCTCGCCTCAAAAATCATCGCAGCCTCCGCGATGGACGAGGGCAATACCGTACACTCCGCTGAGACCATCGGCATGGCACAGAGAGGCGGCGCCGTCACCAGTCATGTACGCATCGGCGGGGACGCATTTTCACCGCTGATTCCCATAGGCGGAGCAGACCTTCTGATTGCCTTTGAGCCATCCGAGGCGGTGCGGAATCTGCGATACCTCAAAAAGGGCGGCTTTGTGATTGTGAACCGCGTGCCTGTTATCCCGACCTCTCTCGGCACTTCATCGGAATACGACGGAAAAGCGGAAATCGACTTCCTGCAATCACGGTGCAGATGTCTTGTCGTCGATTCCGCCGGGCTGTGCGCGCCCTTCGGCTCAACAAAGTTTTTTAACATCGCGGTTTTGGGCACGGCGACAGGTACGGGGGAGTTGGGTATCAAGGAGGATACCATCCGAAACGAGATAATCAAAATCGTTCCCGAACGGTTTTTAGAAAAGAATCTGGCTGCCTTTGAGGCAGGACAGAAGATAGGAGAAAGCTATGCAGATCAATGAAAAACAACTGGCGCTTGTCAACGACCGCCTGCAGGCGATCATCAAATCCGGCAATTACTTCGGAAAAATGTACAAGGAAATGGGTATCACCGAGCTAAAGAGTGCGGAGGACTTCCAAAAGCTGCCCTTTATCGACAAGGCGGAGCTGAGGAACGCGTATCCCTTGGGAATACAGGCAGTACCCGACGAGGAGATCGTCCGCATCCATTCCTCCTCGGGAACAACGGGAAAGCCCGTTATCATCCCCTACACCGCCAAGGATGTAGACGACTGGGCAATCATGTTCGCGAGGTGCTACGAGACTGCGGGCATCACAAAGAACGACCGCATCCAGATTACGCCCGGCTACGGATTATGGACGGCGGGAATCGGTTTTCAGGCAGGCTGTGAGAAGCTCGGCGCGATGGCGGTTCCGATGGGCCCCGGCAACACCGAAAAGCAGCTTCAGATGATGCAGGATTTGAAATCCACCGTTATCTGCGCGACCTCCAGCTATGCGCTCCTGCTTGCCGAGGAAATCAACAAGCGGGGACTCAAGGACAAGATTCATCTGAAAAAGGGCGTTATCGGCTCAGAGAGATGGAGCGACAAAAAGCGCGAGTATATCGCAAACGAGTTGGGAATCGAGCTGTATGACATCTACGGACTGACCGAAATCTACGGTCCCGGTATCGGCATCAACTGCCCCGGCGAGACCGGTATGCACTACTGGGACGATTACCTCTACATCGAAATCATCAACCCCGAGACGGGAGAGAATGTCGAGGACGGCGAGGAGGGCGAAATTGTCATCACCACGCTCGTCAAGGAGGGCGCGCCGCTCCTGCGTTTCCGCACACACGACTTGTCGCGGATTATCCCCGGCGATTGTCCCTGCGGCAGAAGCTATCCCCGCCTGGACGTCATCAAGGGCAGATCCGACGATATGTTCAAGGTACACGGCGTGAATAT
>CAJONB010000101.1 GCA_905235715.1 uncultured Ruminococcus sp.
GGCACCTTTAAGTCGGCATACAAGAACGGCAGAATCAACTGGTACGACGGCAAGTACAACGGCAAGGATGACAACACCCTCAAGGGCAGCGAAGTGCTGACCGCGACGGTCGCTGCCAATCCCACCGAGCCGCCGACAGAAAAGCCGAAGAAGGGCGAAACAAAGGCGACCGAACCGGCAGAGCGCACGGTATATACTGTCACCTACACAAACCTTGACGGCTCCCAGTTCGCCTCCTACAGCGTCTTTGAGGGCGACCCCGTACCCGTTCCCGAGGGGCAGCCCACCTACGACGACCCGAACTACAACTACACCTTTATCGGATGGGACACCGATGTTCCCGGCGTTGACTTCCAAAAGCTCAATGCCAGCCTGACCATCGCCCCGAAGTTTGAATATACACCGAAGTGAGTGAAGAGTTAAGAGTGAAGAGTTAAGAGTGAAGGGCGGGCTCTGCCCGCACCCATTTACAGATAACAGTTAACAGATAACAGTTAACAGTTAAGGGCGGGCTCTGCCCGCACCCGATTACTATAACTACCAACTACCAACTACCAACCACCAACTAAACGCTATGAAATACGACTTGATTTTTTACATTGCTAAGAAAACAGGATATTGTGAAAAGCGTCTGCGCCGGCTGCTCGGAAGCATTGACGCGGAACCGAACCGCGTCGTCAGCGCAACCACGCCGTCGCTTCTCGGCGAGGAGGTCACCCACAGCCTCAGGCTTTGTAAGCTGGCGGTGATTGTCGGCGGGCTGCGCTCCACGGACGACGATAACCTTGCAACGGTGCTGTCGCGGGTGTTCTCACTCGCGGGAATCCCGCTTACGAATATGCGCAAGCTGAGCGCAAAAAGCGGCACAGAGGGCTACATCATCCGCTATAAGAGTCAGATGCTGCTCGCGCTGCCCGACAATCCCGGGGAAATCGAGGAAATGCTCACCGACGAGGTGCTCGCCTACATCAAGGATAAGTTAAGTAACCACTGATTCATTCACGCCTAGCAGCTGAGCACACAACTTGCTTGCATCTTTTCCGTCATAGCGCCCAAAAATTCTTGTCCATACGGCAGTATGCACGCGAATTATTTGAACACTCTGACGAAAAATCTGTCTGCGCAATTTGTGCACTCGAATTAATCAGTGTTTACTTAAGCTGAACAGAAAGCCGCTTCAAAAACGAAGCGGCTTTCTTCACCGGATTACGCGTATCAGATGTTGCGCCCTACGGATAGGTGCGATTTGCTCAGCAAACACCTATATTCCAAAACGCGTCAGCGTTTCCTAAAACTCTTCACTCTTCACTCTTAACTCTTCACTAAACAACTACCAACCATCAACTACACAAAAGCAGAGCCGGGAGGATTTTCCCGGCTCTGCTGTAGCTTGCGTATATTCCGTTTATTCAGCTGTTGACGCGACGGTTTCCGGCTCGGTGGGAGCTTTTGTCTCATACTCCGCGCCTGTTTCAACCAGCTCAATCGCTTCCGTTGCTTTGGGGGCTTCTGTCGGCGGGTTGGGGTCGATGTATGTCGCGCTGACGCCTGCGGTGTTATAGAAGGAATTGAACCACTTGTTCTTATCGTAGCAGCGGACGGTAAAGGTATAGGTCTCGCCGTCGACGACGTCGTTAAACAGATAGCTGTTTTCCGTGGTATTCTTCACACCTGTCCACTTGCCGTCTTTCTTAACAAAGACGCGGTAGTAAGTCGCGTTCTTGACCTTGCTCCAGCTGACCTTGATGCCGTCGTCGGTCGCCTTGGCGGTCACAGTGGGATAATTGACATAAGTCATTGTCCAGCCGGCGGCGTTAAAGCCGCTGACCGGCTTTTTGCCGTCGCCGGTCACACAGCGCAGCGTATAGGTATAAGTCTGTCCGGTCTTAGCGGTCGTGTCGGTATAGGTATTCGACGCGGTATCGCCCAGCTTTTTCCACGCGCCCGCGTTATCCTTTCTGTAGACACGGTAAAGCGGTGCGTTCAGCTGCTTGCTCCATGTCAACTCAATGCCGTTATCCTGCGCAACAAGGCCGTTTATCTTCGGCGCGCTTTCATACAACGCGTTGAAGCCTGTCCTGTCGTAGTTGCTCGTATAGGCATTGCCCGTGCTGCTCAGGCAACGGACGGTATAAGCGGTCTCAATATTCTTATTGGGTGTTTTATAGGTAAAGCTGTTAGTTGTTGTATCGCCGATTTTCTTCCACGACGAGCCGACCTTCTTGAACACCCTGTACTGCTCCGCGCCCTTGATCTTTCCCCATGTCAGGGTCAGACCCGTGTTGTTGACGGTATAGTCGGAAATTTGGGGCACTTCGGTGATGATATACGCCTTGAGGGGAGTGCGGAACGCGCTGACGGTTTTTCCGCTTTTGTCAAGCGTACGGACAGTATAGAGGTAGGGCTTACCCTTCTCGACCGTGGTGTCGAGGAAGGACGTCATGTCGGTTTTGCCGACGATTTCCCAGTCATTGCCCGCGGTTCTGCGATAGACGCGGTACTTTGACGCGCCGTCGACGGGCTGCCACGAGAAGTTGATGCCCTTATCGCTGCACTCGGCATAAAATCCGCCGGGTGCCGCGTAGAAGGTATTGGTGATACCCTTCGGGTTGTAGTCGCTCATAAACTTGCCCTGACTGTTGACACAGCGGACGGTGTAGGTATATTTCTGACCGGACTTTGCGGTCTTGTCAACGAAGTAATTGTTCTTGGTATTGCCGAGCACCTTCCATTTGCCGTTAGCCCTGACGAACACTCTGTACCATGTGGCGTTGTTGACCTTTTTCCAGTTGATCTGCGCGCCGGCGGCGGTATTGGTGACAGACTTGAGCGCGGGGGTACCGAGCTTAGCAATAACGCCGGACTTGAGGACGACGTACTGCTCATAGTCGGGATTGATGTTGCCGAACTTTGTGCCTGCCTTAACGGCGTGCCACACCCTGTCGGAATGACCGTCGCCCATATAGATAGCGATATGGTTGGAATCGTCCGCGACAAGCTCGTTTTCGACGAACATCCAGATAATATCGCCCGCTTCCGCATAACCGGAATTCAGCAGCTCCTTCTTTGTAGAAAAATAGCGCCGCGTAATATTATAGCCGGTATACAGACCGTACCAGCCGCCCTTACCGTAGGCGGGGATGAGGTCGGTGTCACCGCCGCTCATCTTGGTCGGCATATACAGCGCGTGCCAGACAAAGCCCATGCAGTTCAGCGCGGGGACGCCGGGAGTGTCCAAGTCACCGTACGCGCCGTCACAGTCGCCGTTCGGATTGCGGTGGTCTGCGTGGTCGTAGGGCGTTGTATTATAATACTTGTCCTTCTCATGCGACTTGAGCCACTGATAATAGACAGAGCCATCCATGCCGAGAACCTCCGCGAGGGTCTTGCCCTTCACCTCATACGCCGAAGCGGATACGGCGAACAGCGAGAACACGGTCGCTAGTACCAGCACGATTGCCAAAATCCGCGACGCTCTTTTTGTTGCGTTTGACTTACGATTCATAATCAACCTTCTCACATGATATTATGCAAATTTACCGATTACACTATACTACATAGATTTGACAATATAATTCTTTATTCGAATAATCATCCCGTATTTTGGATAATTATACCAGAAAGCACAGGATATTGTGCTTTCTCCTGCTTTTCAAATTCCGCCTGCCGTGCTATAATAACGATGTAAAGGAATGGTGAAGCTATGCGCGAACCGTTACCGAACATTATTGCGCCTCTGACAGAATGGTTTGAAGAGAACAAAAGAATATTGCCGTGGCGTGCCGACCGCGAGCCGTACCATGTATGGATTTCGGAAATCATGCTGCAGCAGACGCGAATCGAGGCGGTAATGCGCTACTACGAGCGCTTTACGGACGCACTGCCCGATATCAAAAGTCTGAGCGTAGTCGATGACGATACGCTTTTGAAGCTCTGGGAGGGGCTGGGCTATTACAGCCGCGCGCGGAATCTCAAAAAAGCCGCGCAGAAAATCGTGAGCGACTTCGGCGGGAGCTTCCCGGAAACCTACCGGGAGATCCTCACCCTCCCCGGAATCGGCGAGTATACCGCGGGGGCAATCGCGTCGATTTGCTTTGACGCGCCTGTCGCCGCCGTGGACGGCAACGTCCTGCTCCCCGAAACGAAAAAAGCCGTCACCGAACGCCTGAACGCCGTCATGCCAAAGTGTTCCGGAGCGTTCAACGAGGCGCTGATGGAGCTGGGCGAAACGGTCTGTCTGCCGAACGGCGCGCCGCTGTGCGAGAGCTGTCCCCTGAGCGGACAGTGCAGGGCGTACCGCGACGGTCTGACCGCGGAAATCCCTGTCCGCGTCAAAAAGCTCAAGCGCTCCCGTGCCGACAAAACCGTCCTGATTCTGCGCGATAAAGAGGGCAGGCTTGCCGTGGAAAAACGCCCCGATACGGGACTGCTCGCGGGGATGTACCAGCTGCCGAACCTCGACGGCAATTATTCCGAAAAAGAATTATACGATATCCTCGCCGCACAGAATATCCGCGTAAAAAATATCGCGCGCGGGAAAAGCGCCAAGCACGTTTTCACGCATATCGACTGGTATATGCAGGCATACGCCGTTGCGGTTGAAGCGCCCTGCGACCGCTATTTGTGGGTGAGCGACAGCGAGCTGAAGGAACGCTTCCCCCTCCCCACCGCCTTCCGAAAGCTGCTAAATTGACAGCTTCAGGCAACTGCCGTCAAAAAGCCTTTTCCTTGAGGAAAAGGTCGGCTAAGGTGAAAATCTTTTCGATAAATCAATTCACGGGATAAAGCGGAAGCGCTCCAATAAGCGGGCGGATGAAGGGCATCCGCCCCTACGTCGTAACAGAATCGTTTGTTATATCGAAAAGGTCGGCTGAGGCGGAAACCTTTTTGCCGCCCGGCAATTCCTGATTCATCCCTCTTATCGAAACAAAAACAGCCGAAGGAAATCCTTTCGGCTGTTCTTCATTTACTTCAAATCACAAAATTTTCGACGGTCGGGGCTTCTTCAAAGGCGGGGAGCTGTTCCTTTTCCACGCGGATTTTAACGGTCTTTTTACTGCTGTCAGGGTTGTATTTTGCAACCAGCGCGTCGAAATCCTCGGGCGCGGCAATCGCGCGGATATTCCGCAGATACTGCTCAAAGGATGTGTCGCTTTCATTCAGAAAGGCGTCGACGTCCGCGGCGGAAAAGCCGTTTTCCAGCGGATAATAGTACGCGTGCAAAAGCGCGGTAAGCTCCGCGCGGAAGTCCGCGTCGTCGATATAGTCAAAGGTCACCTGCTCCTTTTTGCGGAAATACGCGCACATTGCGGGGGAGCGCTGCGCGGCTGACGGAAGCTCCTTCGGCTGCGCGTTGCGGTACTCGACAAAGGAGTAGCACACGCCGTCATACTCCTTTAACTCCGTTTCATCCGACACGCTCCATTCCGGCAGGTCGTCGAGGTTCGGGATAAAGGTGTCCGCGCCGCCGTCAAAGCGCATTTTTGTGATATGCGCGGCGGAGCAATACGGCAAAAGCTGGCGGTACATCGAGCCGCCGCCGATGTCAAACACGTCGCCGGGTTCAAAGTTGCCGATCA
The DNA here is from genome assembly GCA_905235715.1 of uncultured Ruminococcus sp. Taxonomy (GTDB): domain Bacteria; phylum Bacillota; class Clostridia; order Oscillospirales; family Acutalibacteraceae; genus Ruminococcoides. Next base: position 5,580 of record CAJONB010000101.1, read on the forward strand.
TCCTTAGGAGCTGCTCCATGCTGCGGCACACGACAGCGCCGCTTACCCGCAGTCCCTCGATATCTGCAAGCACCAGATTCAGCCGCCCGGGCTGAGGCTTGCTCTTCGGGAGCGAGAGCAGGGTCGTATAGCCCATGACCACGACCTTGCCGCGCGTTGTCGCGCGATAATACTGCATATCGTCGGGGATGGACAGCAGCAAATCGCCGTTCTTGCCGATTCCCCAGCGGGAATCCACCGCCACAATCAGTTTCATTAAATCGCAACCTCAATCTTCTCGTTGAATTCGTGGTACTTGTAGTCAATCAGCTTGAAGTCGTCCACGGTAAAGTCGTAGAAATCCTTGACCTCGGGATTGACCCACAGCTTCGGCGCGTCATATGGCTCGAGCGCGGTAATGCGCTTGACCGCGTCGACGTGTCTGTCATAGATATGCGCGTCGGCAATCACGTGCACCAGCTCGCCGGCCTCAAAGCCCGTTGACTGTGCGAACATGTGCAGGAGGATCGCGTACTGGCAGACATTCCAGTTATTCGCGACCAGCATATCCTGCGAGCGCTGGTTGAGAATCATGTTCAGCTTATTGCCTGTGACGTTCAGCGTCACGCTGTAGGCGCAGGGGTACAGCCCCATCTCGTACAAATCGTGGTGGTTAAAAATATTCGACATGATTCTGCGGGAGGTCGGGTTGTTCTTCAAATCGTAAAGCATCCTGTCGACCTGGTCGAACTCGCCCTCGGCATAGCGGTGCTTGACGCCGAGCTGATAGCCGTACGCCTTGCCGATGGAGCCGTTCTCGTCAGCCCAGCTATCCCAGATATGACTTTTCAGGTCGTGGATATTATTCGACTTCTTCTGCCAAATCCACAGCAGCTCGTCGATACAGCTCTTGAAGTAGACCCTTCTCAGCGTCATAATCGGGAATTCCTTCGACAAATCATAGCGGTTGACCACTCCGAATTTCTTGATTGTGTGCGCGGGAGTGCCGTCCTCCCAGTGAGGACGCACGGCGAAATTTTCGTCCGAATAGCCGTTGTCGATAATGTCCTTACAGTTCTCCTTAAATACTAAATCTGCATAGCTCATAGCTTTATCCACCCTATATATTGATTTCGGTTATCTCCATTATACAATAATACGGCTGAATGTCAATAAGCAGATTGTCCCGCAAACTATACAAAATCCGCCGGCGCGCGGGAAAGAATATCCGATAATCTGAATATTGCAAGCAGGTGGGGATAATGTTATAATTGCCTCAGAGACAAAAATATCCACAGCAAGCGAAGATTTGCTCTGCAAGCTCCTACATTCCAAAACGCGTCAGCGTTTCCCTCAACTCTTCACTCTTCACTCTTAACTCTTCACTAAATAAGCCCCCGGAGGTTTCTATGAACAACACACGTATTGAACACGATTCGATGGGCGAGGTCGCCGTTCCCGCGGAGCGCTACTGGGGCGCGCAGACCCAGCGCAGCCTGATGAATTTCCCCGTCGGATGGGAGAAAATGCCGACGGCAATCATCCGCGCCTTTGCCCTCCTGAAAAAAGCGGCGGCGCAGGCGAACCGCGAATTAAAGCCCGAAAAAATGACGGAAGAAAAATGCGCGGCGATTTGCACTGCTTGTGATGAAATTTTAGAGGATAAGCTCGCGCGCGAGTTTCCGCTGGTCGTCTGGCAGACAGGCTCGGGCACCCAGAGCAATATGAATGTCAACGAGGTCATCGCCAACCGCGGCAACGCGATTGCCGGCAAAAAGCTTTTGCACCCGAACGACGACGTGAATATGTCCCAAAGCTCCAACGACACCTTCCCCACCGCGATGTATATTGCCGCGGCGACGGCAGTCAGCGGCGAGCTTCTCCCCGCAATCGACGTGCTGACCGCCACCCTCAAGCGGCTGGAGGTGGAGAACGAGGGCGTCGTCAAGAGCGGCAGAACCCATCTTCAGGACGCAGTACCCGTCAGCTTTTCGCAGGAAACTTCCGGTTGGCTCGGAATGT
>CAJONB010000102.1 GCA_905235715.1 uncultured Ruminococcus sp.
GCTCAATACCGAATGTAACGTACAATTCGGCGAGGGCGGCGCGGGTACCTTTTCGGACGGCAAGCTGAACACGGGAACCAAGGACAGCCGCGCCCGCAAGGTGCTGACGGAATTTGCCGCGCACGGCGCACCCGAAGAAATCCTCTACAACGCACAGCCGCATATCGGCACGGACAAGCTCCGCGATACCGTCAAAAGCATCCGCGAAGAGCTGATCCTTCTCGGCGCAGAAATTTATTTTGATACCAAGCTGACGGATATCCTCACCCGCGACGGCATGATCACCGCCGTCGAGGTACAGGACGGCAGCGGCAAACGCAGAATCGACTGCGATGAGGTCGTGCTTGCTATCGGTCACAGCGCGCGCGACACCTTTGAGATGATACACGCAAAGCAAATCGCCGTAGAGCCGAAGCCGTTTTCCGTCGGCGTCCGCATTGAACACCTCAGAGAGAGCATCGACCGCGCGCAGTACGGCGACGCGTATAAGCGTCTCCCCGCCGCGGCATATAAGCAGAGCGTTCATTTGAAGGACGGCAGAGGGGTCTATACCTTCTGTATGTGTCCGGGCGGCACGGTCGTCGCGTCACAGAGCGAGCCGGACACCGTCGTCACCAACGGCATGAGCGAATTTGCCCGCGACAAGGTAAATTCCAACGCCGCGCTGCTGGTGTCGGTATCGCCCGACGATATTGCCGGCGACGGAAGCCTGAAAGGAATGTACTTTCAGCGCGAGCTGGAGCATAAAGCATTCATCGCGGGCGGCGGCAATTATCACGCCCCTGTCCAGCGCGTCGGCGACTTTTTAAGCCACCAACCGTCCGGCAGCTTCGGCGAGGTTCTGCCGAGCTATCGCCCCGCGACGGAATTCGCTCCGTTGGAAAACACCCTCCCGGGCTTTGTCACGGATTCGCTCAGGGAAGCGATCCCGCTGATTGACCGCAGGCTCAGCGGCTTCGGTCATCCCGACGCGGTGATGACAGCGGTCGAAAGCAGAAGCTCCTCCCCTATCCGCATCCTCCGCGGCGAGGATATGCAGAGCGTCAGTCTGAAAGGACTGTATCCCTGCGGCGAGGGCGCAGGCTATGCGGGCGGAATTGTTTCGGCGGCAGTCGACGGCATCAAGGTCGCGGAAAAAATCATACTGACATAAAGACAGGGCAGCTGCCAAACCGGCAGCCGCCCTTTTTCATACCGTTCCGATGCGCCACACAATCAAACATTTTCCAGCTAATCAGTATGTATTTTTACCGTAAAAAACAATATTCAATTTTAATCGGAACAGCATTACTCCCTGTATACCTCCACCTCCGCGCTGTGGCGCACGGAATAGATGGTACATTCCTTGACGGGTAAGCCGAGGCACTGCGTCAGCGCCTCCTTGTACAGCAAGAGTTGGGTCGCGTACATATCGCGGAGCTGCTCCGGATTCTTGACGCGATCGGTCTTGTAGTCCACAATCACCAGCGCGCCGTCCTCGACAAAGGCGAGGTCAACCGCGCCTTGAAGAATGACGGTTTCATTTCCAAAGGCGGCGTCTTTTTCTTCACTCACCGCCGACGCGGGAATACGAACGTTGAAGCGGTACTCCTTATACACCTTTCCGGCATTCAGACAGCGGGTGACCAGCGGACTGCGGATAAACCTTTCGGCGCGGTCGAGGTCGATGCTCTGCGCCTGTACTTTTGAGAGAAAGCCGTCCTCCGTCAGGCGGTTCAGCTCCGCGTGGATGTCCTCACGCGCGGCGGCGAAATCCGCAAACTGCATGAACGCGTGCAGGGCGGTTCCCTTCTCCGCTCCCGTCAGCTTTTCGTTGCTGAGGAACGCGGGACGGGCAAGGTACCGCTCGCCCCTTTTGACCGACTGTTGATGCGCCAGCGCGGACGCCGCGACCTTTACGGGCAAGCCGCGCAGGCTGTCGTAGGGATAGACGAATGAAGCGTGCCGGCGCAGCTCCTCGAGAATCAGGGGATTGATTTCGGCAGGCACGTTTTCTTCTGTACCGGCAGCGATTTCTTCCGCGCTTTCTTCGTCAAGCGGCGTATCTATCACGCTGCAGTCAAGGGCGAAATCCGCCGCCGGCTCACTGTCAATCTCCGCGTCGATATATGTTCTCAGCGGCGCGCCGCCGGGATGAATCATCGCGCACATCGTCAGCCAGTCGGACATGGAATTCGCCGAGCGGACAATATAGGGCGTCAGGTTACGCTCACCCGACAGCTTTTTCACGATGCCGTTCAGATAGCTTTTCACGCCGAAGGCGGGGGTCGATACGGCAATCAGCTTCTGCCGCGCGCGGGTCAGCGCGACATAAAGAATCCGCAGCTCCTCGCTCAATTCGCCGCGCTTGATCTCCAGCGCCAGCGCCTCGTAGGGCATGGTGTTGTAGCTGACGGAGAGCGACGCGTCATAGCGCTTTTGGACATAGCCGTAGCGCGGATGGAGCAGCACCTTTTCGGTCGTGTCGCTGACAAAGCCGTGACTCAAATCAGCGAGTATCACCACGGGGAATTCCAGTCCCTTACTGGAATGCATACTCATGACGGTGATTGCGTCGTCGCCCGCATTATCCTCGCCCGCGGCGGACTGCAAGTCGGACTTGTTCTCCGCCAAACGGTCGAGGTAATTGATAAACGCCGACAAGCCCTTATGCGTGTTCTGCTCAAAGCTCTTGGCGTAATCGAGAAATACGCGCAGATTGTTGCGCGCGCAGGACGCGTTATCCAGCGCGCTAATGACGGATAAAAACGACGAACGTTCGTAAATCATATTAATCAGCTTCGACAGCGGAAGCGTGACGGACAGCTCGCGGTAATAGCGCAGCTCGTCAATAAACGCTTGGCTCCTGCGATTGCCCGCCTGTGCGTCGAGGGTGAGCGCGGCATAGAGCGAGCCGCGGGGATGAGCCGCGCGCATCCGCGCAAGGTCGTTCGCGTCAAAGCCGAACACGGGGCTCATCATCACGCTGAGCAGCGGAATATCCAAAGCGGGATTGCTGATTACCCGCAGCAGGTTCGAAATCAGCATGATTTCAAGGCTGTCGAGAAAGCTGCTGCCGCTCTTGCTGTGGGTACGCAGACCGCAGATATTGAGGGTTTCTATGTACTTCGGCGCCTTCGTCATATTGCGCAGGAGAATCGCAATATCGCCGCGCCTGACGGGGCGGTAGCCGTCGCCGTCCTTTACCGGATAGCCCGACGCAATCAGCTGACAGATCCGCTCGGCGATATACCGCGCCTCACAGACGGCGGTGTCCTTCTCCCCCATGCCCTCCTTATTGAGCAGGGCAAGCTCCATCGGAGCCGCCGTCGGCGCATCATAATCCAGCCCCGGGTACAGGCGTTCTTCGTCGTTATAGTCGATATCGCCGACCGAGGGCGACATCAGCTTGGTAAAGCAATAGTTGACCGCGGACAGCAGCGACGCTTCGCTGCGGAAGTTCTGCTCCAAAATGATTTTTGCGGGAAAGGCGGGCTGTTCCGGGTGATATAAAACAGCTTCGTTTTTTCTTTTAAGGAATAATTCGGGCATAGCATGACGGAAGCCGTAAATGCTCTGCTTCACGTCGCCGACAACAAACAAGTTGTTCCCGTTATCGGACAGAGCGCGGAAAATCACGTCCTGTGTTTCGTTCGCGTCCTGGAACTCGTCGACCATGATCTCGCTGAAGCGGTGCGAGATTTCTTCGGCGAGCGGCGTGCGCCGCATGGTGCTTTCATCCACCAGCAGATCAACCGCCCAGTGCTCCAGGTCGGCGTAATCCGCCAGATTGCGGTCACGCTTGAGCGCGGTGTAATTCTCACGGAACAGCCGTACCGCGCGGAACAGCTGCGCCGCATAATCCTTCAACAGCTCGATATCGTACAGGCACATCGCTTCGTCCTGCGCGTAGAGCTTTTGCAGCTTCTTGACGACGTCCTTGAACGCGTCGCGCGCCGCGGACGCCTCCAGCTTCAGCGGGTGGTTCGCATAACCGCGCACGGTGAATCTGCCGGGGACAAAGGACGTCAGCGCCGCACGGATATCGTCCCAGTGCGAACGCATGACCGCGTCCTTTAAACGGTCGAGAAAATCGCGGTCGGACTGATACAGCCCGCTTGCCTGACGATAGATTTCCTCCTCTAAGGAAATCGCGTTATAGCCCCTGTCATACAGGCTTTCCATGTAGTCGATCGCGTCGACGGTATAGTCGCTGATGATTTTGCCCCAGACCGAGGTGGACGCGTCGGTAAAGTTATCAAAGTACGCGAGCTTTTCATCCAGCCAACGGTTCGGGAACGGATGGGACATGATGAAATCATACAGGCGGTTGATGTTCTCCTCAAGCGCGGTATCGCTCTTGGAGGACGCGAAGGTCTCCACCAGCACATAGAAGTCCGGATTGCCCTCCGCATACATGGTATCGAGCGTCAGGCTCATCGCGTCGGCGCGCAGGACGGCAAGCTCGCCGCTTTCGCCGACACGGTACCTGCGGTCGATATCCAGCTCATAGAAATACTCGCGCGCAAGCGTCGAGCAAAAGGAATCGACAGTGGAAATATTCGCCTTGCTCAGCAGCGCCTGTTGGCGCACCAAGCCCGCGTCGGAGGGGTTCTCGCGGATGCAGCCGGACAGTGCGTTGAACAGCCGCGTCCGCAGCTCCGCAGCCGCGGCGCGTGTATAGGTCACAATCAGCAGGCGGTCGACGTCGACGCGCCGTTCGGGGTCGGGGTCGGTGATCATGCGGATAACGCGCTCAACCAAAACGGTCGTTTT
>CAJONB010000103.1 GCA_905235715.1 uncultured Ruminococcus sp.
GAAGAACCCGCTCCGGCCGAAGAACCCGCTCCGGCTGAAGAACCCGCCCCGGCTGAAGATAAAATTGAAACTCCGTCTTCTTCCGTTTCGGGTGTTACAAAAGCCGAGGAAGATATGAAAGCTGGCAAGGAGCCAAAAGACAGTAAACTTCACGAACTCGAGACAAAAGCCGAGAAGAGTATTTTGGACTTTTATCGCATTACTCTTCAAGTCGTGTTTGGGGTTTTCTGTGTCTGTTATTCTGTCAATTTACTTTTAGAGATATTTTTCTCAAGAATATGTACCTACTACAAGCTTGATCCAGTCCTTTTCATTATGAAAACCGGTTTTTTTGTCACGAAAGAACGGCGAATTGCAGTCTGGGATATCGCGCAGGTCAATATGACGCGCAATCTCTGGCAGCGTATTCTTGGCGTGGGAATGATCGAGTTGAAAGTTCACAGTCACGGGATGGACGGCGCAGGGAATACCACTGAAGATCTTCTGCGGAATGCCCGTATTCTTCACCTCAAAGGTTTGAAGAATCCGTTGGAAGTTATGGAGACTATTAATCATTACCGACTGTTTGTTCGTAACCACATGGGTGAACGTTTCAAGAATCAGATTACAGGTGATTCTCAGAAAGGGGGCCTGGCATGAGCGAAATGACGCTGAAAAAATATTACGAAATCCATTTTCCTGAGCGTCCGGTAGAAAATCTGCAGTGGAAATATAAACTACGGGATATGCTGGACGAATGGCTCAAAGAGCTTGCGCTAATTGTTATTTTCTTCCTTATTTATCATTTTTGCAAGGAGAGTACTTTCTGGGTCAATTTTGCCTTGTATGGTGGAATTGCCGTATGTGGAGGGTATGCCGTATATCTATTGGGAATCATCGTCCTGCGGCGTGTCTGCATGAAGTTTTATCTCACGCCGGACCATTTTGAGTTCACGCACGGTTTGTTTTCCCAAAAAGTACAAACTTTTCAGCTTTCCGATATTATTGAAATTGACCTTCGTCGTTCTGTATGGGAACGTATCATTCATACCGGGACGATCATCATCCGTTTCAAAAACGGGACGGCGTCCCAGACCAATCCGCTTATTATTCGCGGGATTGGGAAATACGAAGAAATGTTTAACAAGATTGATTATTACCGGAATCACCATCGTTTGGTGTTGTATTTCGGAATTTAAGGTTTTATGGGAGTTTTGAAATGCGAAATGGAAGCAAGGGGAACCTTCTCGGCTCTCCTTTCTTTCATTTCTCAGTTTTTGTTCCTCCCTATCATTTCCAAGGAGAAAAAATGCCTACAGCTGATTACCTTCAGGGTTTGTTTGGTTTTGACGGTCAGGTCGCTGTCGTGGTCGGCGGCGCCGGAGAATTGGGCGGTGCGATCGCCCGAGGGCTCGCCCAGGCTGGCGCTCATGTGGTGATTGCCGATGTACGCGGCGATTTAAAGCCCGGCGAGCTGATGCTCTATTCCGCCGGAGGCGCTTCCATCGTGCTGAAAAACGACGGAAGCGTGCTGATTAACGGAAAGGCGGTGGAGTGATGGACGTCAGGATAACGGACGGCGATATTGTACCAAACGACAACGGCGACTATGCCTATATCAGCGGATTGGACGAGGCGGTTCAGCGCGTGAGAATGGTTGTACTGACAGATAAGGGCAGTTTCTTGTATGACCGCAATCTCGGGGTCAATTACGATGCGTTCTCCCCAAACGATGAGGACGCCGCAGCTAAGCTGGATATGCTGGTAAAGGAAGCGGCAGTTGATATCGGCGGCGTGGAAACAGAGGTGCTGTCCTATGACGCGCAGAACGCCGTCGCCGCCGTCAAGGTGACTTACAACGGCAGATCTGCCGTAACGGAGGTGAATATTTCTGGAAACTTATGAGAATATACTCGACAGAATGAAAGAAAGCTATGAAAGCTATGCGGGCTTTTGTCCGCAGGAGCAGTCGGATATTATGATTCGTTTGAAGGCGCTTGCGGCGGAAATTTATAAGGAACACGTTTATGCGGAGTATGTCCTGCGTCAGATGTTCCCCTCTACTGCGGCGGGCGAGTATCTCGACAGGCATGCTGCGGAGCGCGGACTCAGCCGCAAGCAGGCGACCAAAGCGCACGGAATGGTACGCTTTTACCCCGCAGAGGAGGAACACGGCGATATTCTGATTCCGGCGGGAACCGTCGTATGTACCTACACCGATATGCACCGGTATGTCACCGATTACGATGTGGTTCTTTCTGCCGGCGAGGACTGGGTGAATGCGCCGATTACGGCTGTTGAAGAGGGAGCCGCCTCTAACGCATACGGCGGCACTGTAACGATTATGGTAACGCCCGTAACGGGAATCGGCAGGATATATAACGGCTCGCTCGTTATCGGCGGAACAGATGTTGAAAGCGATGATGAGCTGCGAGAGAGGTTACTGGATACATACGTCAATATTTCCAACGGTACCAATGCCGCCTATTATAAGAGCCTCGCGATGTCTGTCGGCGGTGTGTACAGCGCTTCGGTCGTCGGCTGCCCGAGGGGCGCCGGCACGGTAGACGTGTATGTACTCGGCGACGGAGAGGATGTTACCGCGGCTCAGCTCGCTCAAGTACAGAAACTGCTGACAGAGGGACGCGAGCTGAACGTTGATGTACGGGCGTGCCGTCCCCGGGATCTGCCGGTATCGCTGTATATCTTTGTTAAAATCGACGCGGGCTATGATTTCGAAGCTGTTGCTGCCGAGATAAAATTGTCCGTTGAGGATTTTATCAATCATCTGGGCATCGGGCGCGATGTTCTGCTCAGCGAAATCGGCGAAGTGATATATCACATCAAGGGTGTGGCGGATTACCGCTTTGCCGAAGAATACGGCTCGGATATCCCGATGTCACCGTCGCAGTACGGCTATGCGGAGCATATCATTGTCAGAGAGGTGTAGCGGATGGTATTAGACAGCCTGAAAAAAAGTCTGGCGCCGCTTCACATTTATCGAGCCAACGCGAAACATCTCAGCTGCGAGCTGAGGGTATACGCGGAGGAGCTTGAGCGATTGTATGCCGAGTTGGAGGCGCTGCTGCCCGAACGGTTTATCGCAACGGCAACCGACCTCGGACTGAGAGAATACGAGGAGCTGTTCGGCCCTGCCCGCGATGAATTGAGCGCTCAGGAGCGCCGTGAACGTCTGCACCTGAGATTGTCGCTGGGCGAAGGCGATTTTACTCCCGCGGGCATCCGTAAGGCACTCGACAGCTTCGGCTTGGAATACACGATTTCAGAGTTTCCTGCCCTTAACCGTCTGAATGTTGAGGCGCAGACGTCGTATACCAAGGCGGAGCAAGCCTTTATCAGCCGCGAGGTTGAGAAAATCATACCGTCGCATCTGGAATTTCAAATGGTATTCAATACGTTGACATGGAACGGGCTTGACGCGAGAAACAAAACCTTTGCGGCGCTGGATAATGACAATCTGCGTTGGAAAGATATCGACGCGCTCGAGTAAGAAAGGAAGAAAATATGGCATCAAGTAGTTTTACATCAAATTTGGGATTATGCAACTGGGCGGCAGACGATCGTCCGAAGCGTGCGGATTTCGTGTCCGACAATCAGATTATCGATACGGCGCTCGGCGGTCATATCGCCGATGCGGGAATTCACCTTACACAGGCGGAAAAGGAGAAGGCACTGGTGCCCTATATCTCTATGGTTTATGCGGGCAACGGTGAGGATAACCGCGCTGTGATAACAAGCTTTGCGCCGAAATTTGTCATGGTGTTCAAGAGGTATTCCGGCTTTACGAGTTACGAGAACGGGATAACGGTTATTCATGCAGGCGCTGCAGCCTACGGAAACGGCGGCACCGAAGGCGTGAGCATCAATTCCTCGGGCTTTACGGTACGCCAGCAGAATACTGCCGTAAACGGCAGGCGCATCAGCCTGAACGAAAATGACTGCCAGTATATGGCGGTTCTCTTTAAATAATATCCCACACAAAAAATCCTCCCGATTGCTCGGGAGGATTTTTAGGCTTAAAACAGCACGTAGAAATTATTATTTGTATCTACGGGGGACGCGTATCTCACCGGTGTCCGCTTTAGAACTCTTTCGGGTAGTGGAATAGCTGTCCTCGTAATCGTCCGCATAGTGATTGCGGCCTTTTCTTCTGAGATTCTCATTTTTGAAATCGTCGGCAGAAGCAATTTTGGTTGCGGAGTATCCGGTGTTGCCGGTATCGTAAGCAAACGATTGACCGATTGCAGCGCCTTCCGGCGTATTCTTCTGCTTGACGGTGGCTATGATGAAATAGAGGATGCCCAGTACCGCCAGCGCGATAAAAGCGCCGCCGAAATAGAGCAGATGATTAAGGAAAAAATCCCAGAAAGAATTATTGTTATTTACGGCGCTGCCCGATTGCATACCGGAGAAGTCGAGGTCGCCCGCATTGTTGGAATTCAGTTTGATGTTACCGCTTTCCTGAGGAAGATCAATATTCTCCCACTTCTGTGCTTTGATTGCGTCGGAGGTATTGAGCTTCGTAGGATAGAGCTCTGTGTCAATTTCACCCGCGTCGCGATTATTATCGGACGAGGAGTTGTAATCATAATTCGACGCATCACCGTAGAAAAGGGGATCGTCATCATAGGTCTGATTGGAATAGCCGTCGCTGTTGCCGGTATCGCTGTTGTCGTTGCTATAGTCCGGCTCTATATACGCGTAATCGCCGCCATTGTAATCGCCGCTGTTGTAGTCGCCGCCATT
>CAJONB010000104.1 GCA_905235715.1 uncultured Ruminococcus sp.
GTCCAGTGAATTTCGGCTTCGTTGCCCACAGGAACGATTGAGGTCTTGCTGTCGCCGCTCTTGTACTGTTCGATGGAAGCCTTCAGCATGGTTCCATCCGTTTCCTTGTCTTTCTTGCAGCCTGCAAAAATCACGAGGGCTGCCAATGCGATTGCTAATGTTACTTTCTTCATGGTTCCTAAGTTTTTACCAGCCGAAGCTGTTGTTGATACCCATGTTAGTTGTTGTTCCGCCGCCCGTTGAGAATGAGGCGTCGCCGCCCGATGCGCAAAGCACGCTCTGGCTTTCGATTGCTATGACCTCCGCCTTGGGAGCCTCATAGACTTTCAGTTTTGTTGCGTTCATTTGATTTAGTTTAAGTTAAAGATTAGTGAGTTGAAGATTTAATTATTTCAAATTTCAAGATTTCAGATTTCTGGATTGGACACAAAAAAAATCCAAGACAATGCCTGCCGGCATCACCTTGGATTGTGTGTACGAAAAGACTGGAGCGGAGATTTACCCCCCCCCGTAAAATATTAATAATCAATGATTTACAAACGTTTAGCATAAAATTAGCCTTGATTTAAAACTGCAAAAGTAGGGAAATTTTGTTTTCCGCGATACGGTTTTTGCAAGATTTTCGGGAATTATGCGTAATTTTGCCGTTCAGAACCCCCAAAACTCAACACGATGACGACAATGGCATTGAACAACCTGTGGAACTATCTGGAAGGGCTGAAGCTGGCGCGCAAGGACCGCGACTGGCTGGCCGGTAAACTGATGGAAGCCACAGAAAAGGAAGTGGCCGAAACCCGCCACCAACAGGAGTATGTGAAAGAAACGCTCTATCGCGCCCTCGACGAAGTAGAGGCGGCGAAACGCGGAGAACTCAAGATGATGACGGAGGATGAATTTCTAGAAGAACTGAAAAAGGATGGGCTGCTATGAAAGTAACGATTATTCCATCCCCAGAATTTGACCGCCACTTCAGACGGCTTGCAAAGAAATACAAGTCGCTACCAACTGACTATCTTGCTCTTAGCAAAAGCTTGAAAGAACAACCTATGCAAGGCGATGACTTGGGAGGCGGTGTACGCAAGGTGCGCATGGCCATCCGCTCGAAGGCGGTGAATTCGCGGGACTTCGTTTCAAAGATCTCCGTATTCAGATAGGCGGTATCCACGCCGCACTCCATCAGGTCGGCGGCCGCCCGCATGGTCTTTGCCGTGGTGTTGCCGTAGCGGAAGCAGCCCGTATCGGTCGACACCGAGCGTCGCAGTGGCACTTGCGTCGGTAAAGCCCGCCTGCGCGCTGACATAGCCGATTGCTTCTTCGGGTGCGATACATCCGCGAGATGTTCCGAAAATTTCGATATTGTCATAGCGAATCCTGCGGAACATGGAAAACAGGTTCAGGTCGTTGACGGAGAGCCGGCTCAGCATTTGCGTGCTGTAGGTTTTATCCTTTTGCAGTATATCGGCAATCATTTCCGCCTTGCCGACGGAGATATGATAGCGCCGCGACATTCTGAGGATCTCTTTATCGTCCGAGGCGACGGTCGTGAGAATCGCCCCGCTGTAGCGGCTGTCAGTGAAGCTGTTCCTTGCCGCCTCAAAGGAGTCGCCCAGAAGCGCTTCGGCATTTTCGGGAGCGTCGGCGGTAATCAGGACGGTGTTGCTGCCCTCGCTCAGACTGCCGCTCTCGCGCATACCGTCGAGGATGTTGTCGATTGCTTCGGAGAGGTCGGCGCCTTTTTCGATACGCTGTGCCAGTCGCTTGCCTGCGTTATCCGCTCCCTGAATACTGAGCGGCCGGCTGTCGCGGTTGAGGGTGATTTCCAGACACTCGTCGCTTTCTACGCTCACGGTCGCGTAAGGCTTATTATTGTGCACGACTGTCAGCGCGACGAGTGCCCCGATGATGATGACCAGTGCCGCGGCAATCGCCGCCGCGGGCTTCAGGTGTTTTTTACGGTAGCTTTCCTGCACGATGCAGTAGGTCGGGGCGGAATTCTCCTGATAATATCATCCGCCTTGTCGGGCGCGTCGTCCGCGAAGCTTGCCCGCAGCAGCTCGCCGATATCCTTGTTGCTCAGTTTATTCACGGTACGCGCCTCCCTTCGTCAGATATTGCCGCAGCTTTTTGATTGCTCTGCGGTACTTGCTCCTCACCGTCGCTGCGGGCATCCCCAGCACCGTTGCGATCTCCTTATGCTTCAAGTCCGCGGACGTTCGCAGTATCACGATTTTTCGCTCGTCGTCGGAGAGCTGTTTCAGCGCTTCGCTGAGCAGGATCCTGTCCTCGCTTCGGACAAGTCCGGGATATTCTGCCGGCTCGTCCTGTTCGTCAAGCGGACGGAGCTTTTTTCGTTCTCTCAGCTTTGAAATACAGATATTCCGCGTCACGGTCATAATCCATTCCATCGGCCGCCCCATCGGGGTGTAAAGGTGGGCGGATTTGTGGATAGAGAGGTAAACATCCTGCAGCGCGTCCTCCGCGTCCTCGCGGTTTTTCAGCATCGAAAGGGTAAACGAATAGATGCCTGCGCTCGTTTCTTCATACAGAAGCCGGAGCGAGGTCATATTATCCTGCGCTATTTCTTTGAGATATTTTTCCAGCCGCCTGCTGCGTGACGCGTCGTCGGCGATTGTTAACAAAACCATTACCATTGAGAAGCCCTTTCATAAAGTAAACGCGCGAGCGTTCGGTTTTGTTGCATTTCGGGTGAATTTTATCAAAAAAGATGATATATGATAAACAACTTTTTGTTTATGCAAACGCACGCGCTCAACCGGTAGTCAAGCGCGTGCATTTTAGTTTGTCAAAAATACATTTTAACGGAGCTGAAACAATCCGCTCAGTTCAGCTTTGAGTAGCCGTAGCTGTTGACCAGCGCCTCCAGCTTTTCGCCGTTCTTGCACATCTCGCACTCGTGCGGACGGTAGCTCTGATAATCCGCCAAATCATGCGGGTCGAAAATCGAGTGGACGGGAACATTGCCGCACTCGTCTACTGTCGCGAAGATTGCCGACACGCCCACCATGTGACCGCCGTAGTATTTCACCGCGTCGATAGCGGCGAGGGCGCTCTTGCCCGTGGTCACGGACGCCGCGAGAATCAGCACGTGCTTGCCGTTAATCATGGGAACGGTGTTGTCGCGGAAAATCATCTGACCGCCGCTGGCATATTCGGGCGACAGGACATAGACCGTGCGGTGAGCGTTGAGGTTGACAAAATTGTCCTCGGTCAGCTCGTTGGCGACGAACGCGCCGATAACCTCGGTGCCGTCGATGCAGATAATGGTGTCGATGATGGTGTTGTTACGGTAGGACGATACCATCTCCTTCGCGACCGCCTTCGCCTCGGACAGACGGAATTTCTGCGTCGTCACGTCAATGTAGTAGTTGGTGTGGCTGTGCATGGTTGCAAAGTGACCCTTGCGCACGCGCAGGAACACCTCCGGAATTCTGGTTCTGATTTTGTATTCTTTTTCCATAAGCTGCCTCCTATAGTAGAATAATCGCACCTTTATTATACAACCCTGTGCGGACGGATTGCAATTGTAAATTGTACCTATAAATACAGCGCTTTATTGTTCAGTTTACCGATTGGCGTTAAGTGAGGGGGAGAGGAACAGCAAATATAATTCCGTTATAGAATAATACAATCCTTGACGGAAGCGCCTCGGGCGGGTATAATAGAGAAAAAATGCCGGAGGTTTTTATGCGACTGGATAAATATTTGAAGGTGTCCCGCATCATCAAGCGGCGCACCGTAGCGAACGAGGTATGCGACGCAGGTAAGGCGGTCGTCAACGGAAAAGTTGCGCGCGCGTCCTACGACGTGAAGGTCGGCGACGTGGTTGAACTGAATTTTGAGAACCGCACGGTCAAATTCCGCGTAGATAAGGTGGTCGAAACCATCCGCAAGGAGGACGTTTCCACCATGTACACGCCGCTGTAAACGGCAGTTCCCGGTGCATCACACATAAAAAATCTTTCCCTCCCATATAATCTATTGATACATGGATGATATCGGAGGGATTTTTGTGTCCGAAAATATGGTAAAGAAGCCCCATATCCTGACGTTGGATAACCGCAGTCTGCTGACCCTCACGGGGGTAGAGGACGTGGTCGGCTTTGATGACCAGACAATCAATATCCGCCTGTCCGACAGCACGCTTGTCGTCAAGGGCGCTTCGCTGCATATCAGTAAATTGAGCCTCGACAGCGGCGACGTCGCGATTGACGGACATATCAGCTCGCTGCAGTATATCGGTTCTTCGGCGCGCAATCTGCGCTCCAAGCTGTTCCGCTGAGTATGTGGTTCTCGCTGTCGGAGCAGACCGCGTATTTTCTCTGGTCAATCGTACTCGGTGCAGTGGCGGCGGTATTCTATGACCTTGTCCGCGCCGTAAGGATGCTTTTGAGGGCGGGCAGGCTGCACCTGCTCGTATCGGATATTTTATTTTTTACCCTCTGCGGGATTCTGACCTCGCTGTTCGCCCTGCCGTTCAACAAAGGAAGCGTCCGCGCGTTTATTCTGTTCGGCGAGGCGGTCGGATTTCTCTGCTACCGTTTAACGGTCGGCCGGATTGCGGGGCGTTTTTATAGCATTATGTCAAAGGGCATCGCCTTGATTTTCGGGAAAATATGCGAAATGCTCAAAAAAATTTTTGATTTCCTATTGAAAACAGCCTCCCGCGTGGTGTATAATGTAGGCGTAATGAAAGATAAGGCGCTGAAAAAAGTGTCCGCAGGATGGAAGAAAAGAAAACGCGCAGCGGACGAAAAGTCAGGAAAAGGTAACAATGAAAGAAAACAGAAAACCGAAAACAAAAACCGAAACACCCGAAGAGCTCGACACGCTCGCCGAAGAAAGAGCAGAAGATAGCGGAGAGAGAAGCATTTTTTCTCCCCGTGTTGCGATTGCGCTCGGCGCGGTAGTCGCTTTGGTGTTTATTGTTTATTCGCTGGTTTCGCTGTCGGGAATCCACTCGCAGATTCGCGAGCGCACGGAAGAGCTGGATGCGATCAAGGATGAAATCACCGTTCAGGAAATCAAGAACGATTCGATGAGCAAGACCTATAACCTCACCGATTCCGAGCGTTCCGATTATATGGAGCGTATCGCGCGCGACGAGCTTGACTTTGTCAAGGAGGGCGAGCGCGTATTCGTCAACGTATCGGGCGAATAAGCGGCAGCCGTATGCGGTAAGGGGTAGAAGCCGCGCACGGCAAAATGCGAATGTAACCGATAACATCGGTTCAAAATAAATGAGGGGTAAAAAACTGAATGTCATTGACTGTCGGCACAATTGTAAAAGGTAAGGTAACCGGTATTACAAATTTCGGCGCGTTTGTCGAAACGGAGGACGGCTCGCGCGGAATGATTCACATCTCGGAGATTTCCCGCTCTTATATAGAGGATATCCGCTCTGTCCTGGAGGTGGGACAGACGCTGGACGTCAAGGTGATTTCCATTTCCGAGCAGGGCAAAATTGCATTCTCATTAAAGCAGCTCGAGCAGGGCGATGACGCAAAATCGTCCTTTAAAAATAAAAAAGCGCCCAAGGCACAGTCTAAGCCGCATAAGAAATATGAACCCGCACCCGCAGTCACCTCGCCCGGCGACTTTGAGTGGCAGGCGTCGTCCAATAGCGGCACCTTCGAGGACATGATGTCAAAATTCAAGCGTACCTCAGAGGACAAGATGTCCGATTTGAAACGCGGAGAAAGTCGCGGCTATTCCCGCAGAGGGAACGGCAGCGGTCGAAAATAAATATGCTGGGAGGCATTCATTATGAAGATTACCTATACCGCACGCAAGGTAAATCTGAGGGACAATTTCAAAGACAGAGTGGAAAAGAAGCTCAAAAAATTTGACAAAATCTTTTCCGATGACGCTCAGGCCTTTGTGGTTGTCACCGTCGACAAAAGCTCACAGACCGTTGAAATTACCATCAAGGATAACCAGATGGTCTACAGAGCCGAGAAAACAATGCCTGAGATGAACGACGCCCTCGATAAGTGTATCGATGTTCTGGGCCGTCAGCTCCGCAAGAATAAAGCGAAGCTGGAGAAGCGCCTGCGTCAGGGCTCGCTTGAGGAGCTTGTGGCTCCCGTGGAGGAAGAGGCTGCGGAGGAGGAGTATACCGTCGTCCGCACCAAGCAGATTCCCGTCAAGCCCATCACCGTCGAGGAAGCAATCCTGCAGATGAACATGGTCGGACACAAGTTCTATATGTTCACCAACGCGGATTCAGGCGAGGTCAATGTCGTTTACGCCCGTGAGGACGGCGCGTACGGCTTGCTGCAGCCCACAGTAGACGAATAATTCTTTTTCAGAAATATTATTATTCAAATATAGAATTATAAATATTTCCTTTATAGAAAATTAATAATATTCAGCGGACAGTCAATCGGCTGTCCGCTTTTGTGTTGGTGAAGAGGAAACAGTGAAGAGTGAAGAGCTGCGGGAAACGCTGACGCGTTTTGGAATGTAGGCATTTATGGAGTAAATCTCACCTTTCCGTAGGGATGTCCTCGCCGGAGACGGCACCCCTCTGTCATAGCCCCGCAAGTTTCCCTCGTCAGTGAGAGCCTTTTGGCGGGAGCTTTTGCGGTTAATGTTGAAAATAGCTTGAATGAAAAAGAGAGAGTAAGGTAAAGACACTCAGGAAAGGGAAAAGAGCGACAGAGAGAAAAAATAGGGGTAGAAAACGAGAGCAAAGTATG
>CAJONB010000105.1 GCA_905235715.1 uncultured Ruminococcus sp.
CGGCTCGCCGATGACGGAGGTAATCAGGTAGCTGACCACCGGCGACAGCACGCCGACGGCTAACGCCCACTTCCATCCCAGCAGACAGCCGCCGAGCAGCACCGGCAGGTACATCGGCAATAGCTGTACGCCGCCCGGCTGACCGAGCGCGAGATGTACGAGCTGCGGCAGCAGCACCGCGAGGGCAATCAAACCCGCAGACAGCAGCGCCTCGACGGTGATTTTCTTTTTGACGGACGCGTTTTTTCGCGTCAATGCATTTTCTATCATGGTCATTCTCCTCGTTTTTTTACTCTGTTTGAATTATAACATATCAACCGGGGCTTGTCTATCATATCGGGAATATCGGAATAAAAATTTTCAACAGAAATCGCAGAAAGACGAAAACACCCTATTGACATTCGTCGTATCCTACGATATAATATAGTCGTATCCTACGAACTATCAACAAACGGAGGTCACGAATGGATTTAGATAAAGCCGCTATCCTGATTAAAAAGGCAGCGCTGGAATTTGACAAGCTTTCCAACGCGGTTCTGGATGAATACGGCCTCACCGTGTCACAATACAAGGTGATGAAATATCTGTATGAAGAAGCGGAAAACGGGGTCAGGATCGTCGACCTTGAACGGTATTACTCCATCTCCCACCCGACCGCTATCGGAATCGTGCAGAATCTCGAAAAGAAGGGGCTGGTCGCGTACCGTGAAAATCCCAATAACGCCCGCAGCCGCTTTATCGTCCCGACCGAAGATGCTTTGAAGCTCAAGGATGAAATTGAAGGAATCGGAAATGAACTGGAGGCGGAGCTGACGAAGAAGCTTTCCGGAAAAGAGAGGTTGCGTCTGATTTCCCTCCTGAAAAAAATGATGGGTCTTAACGAGGTGATTTGAATGTCATTAACATACCAACAGCAGGAAGATACCAGAAGAGAACTGCGTGAGAACTTTGAAAAAGCAGGGGTCACCGTTCAACAGACCGCGGCTGACCTCGGCACCACGCCCGAATATATCGAGCAGCTGCTCCGCCTGGAGCCAAACAGATACGAGGACACATGGATACTGAAAAACTATCTGATTGAAAAGGTCAGGGAAGCAGGAAAGAAGCCGACAAAATTCACCGCTCTCGGAGGGAATTACAAGGTCATTTGGTTTCTGGATTCGAAGTATATCGACGGAAAGAAGATATATTAAGAAAAGAGGCGTATGTAAATGCAAAACGCGAAATTCACCGTTAACGCGGAAAAATGCAGCGGATGCGGACTGTGCCTTGACGTATGTCCGGGCAACATGGTCGGCGGGGATGTGCTGCGGATGGAGGACGGGCAGCCTGTCATGGTCGACCCGGCACGTTTCGGCTGGCAGGGCTGCTGGCGGTGTCAGCATTGTCTTGCCGTATGCCCTGCGGGAGCGATCTCCGTTCTCGGCGTATCTCCCGGGCAGGTTTCCGCTAAACCGAACCCCGCGATACGGGAGGAGCTGCCGAAGCTGATGAAGTACCGCCGCTCGTGCAGAGCGTTCAAAAAGGACGACGTGGACAGCGAAATCATCGACGAAATCCTGGAGGCGGTAAGCGCGGTGCCGACAGGCGGCAACAATCAGCGGCTGGAATTCTCGGTCGTTTATTCAAGGAACGCCATGCGAAAGCTCTACCGCGCGGTATTCGGAAGCGCGCGGCAAATGAGCCTCTTTGAGCCGGAAGCAGCAGAGGATTTCAGCGATTTGAGAATCTACGACGCGCCGCATCTGTTTATCGCGCACAAGGCTCCCGCCGAGAGATTCCGTGACGGCGATTTTGTGGAGATGAATCTGGCGACCGCGTATTTTGAGCTGCTCGCCAACGCTTACGGACTGGGAACGGTCATCTCCACCTACTCCGCCGAGCTGCTGAATGAAAGCAAGGAGGCAAGACAGCTGCTCCGCATCCCTGAGGATCACCGCTTTATGACGGTCGTCGGCTTTGGCTATCCCAAATACCAATACGCCAGAGGAATCGCAAAGCAGCGAAGAATTTTTAAAATCATTTAAGCGTGAGAATACGGCGGAAAGGAATACATGATGAAAAGAATGATTTGCGCGCTGACAGCGCTCGCCATGCTGTTTGGACTGTCAGCCTGCTCAACACAAAATCAATCAAAAACGGCTTCTGCCGAAAGCAGCGCGGCAGAACAGCAATCACAGAAGATTGAAGCAACCGCGGGCGAAGCTCCCGCGCCTGTTGCAACCGGCGACCTGCCGGAGGCTGTTCCGGGTCAGGTGACGGAAGCGCTCAGCCGCTTTACGGACGAAAACGGAGATACCGCATTTATCCCCGCGGACTTTCGCATATCGGAAAACGCAGATGAACAGACAATCAATAACGGACTTGTCGTCACCGGACCGGACGGCAGCGAATTTGTCTGGATCCCGACGACCGTAACCGCGCTTACCGCGAGGGATTTCGGCAGCTACTTCTTCAACGATGGCTCCCTGTCCGGTTATTACGATGAAACGGATTTGCCGGAATATCAGGCAATGGCGGACAGCACGGCGCGCTACGGCGGCTTCTATATGGGACGGTACGAGGCAAGCAGAGCCGACGGTAACCTCCCCGCCAGCAAACGCATCACAGACTTTGACGGAGGAAATATCTGGGTGAACTTCTCGCCGCAGGACGCGACCGTCGCCTGTGAGAACCTTTACGCGGACAACGATACCGTACAGGGCTTCTTCCCCTGGGGCGCCAACTGGGACACCATGCTGCAATGGCTGGTTGATTCGGGAAACAAGCTGCTCAAAGCAATCAACGAAGACAGTACCTCCTGGGGCAATTACTCGAACGACAGCTTTTCCGACAGCGCGTCGGGTATCTATACGGGTCTGTGGGAAGACGCAAAGGCAAATAACATCTACGACCTCGCAGGCAACAACTGGGAGTGGACGCAGGAGCGCAACGGGTCGAACTACGTCATGCGCGGCGGCGGCTACAATCTGATGGGCGGCGCGTGTAACGGCGACGACTTTCCCGCGGCAGTACGCGACCCCCTGCCCGGCAACAACCATCATCCCAACGTAACCTTCCGGGTGGCGCTGTATCTGAAATAAACGCCGCCTTTCCAACGCACCTTCCTCCCTCAACGGGAGAATCAATAAATATTAAACGGAGGAATCAAACATGAAAGAAATCATTACTTTAATCACCGGTGCCGAGCGCGGCATGGGTCTTGTGACAGCCAAGGCGCTGGGTCAAAAGGGACAGCACATCATCATCGGCGCGTACAACATGGAGCTGGGTGAGCAGGCGGTCGCCGAGCTGAAGGAAGCGGGCGTTGACGCCGACCTGTACAAATGCGACGTCACCAACCGTGAGGATATCAAAAATCTGGTCGAGGCAATCGACGAAAAGTACGGCTACCTCAATATCCTGATCAACAACGCGGGAATCGCCGGACCCATGACGCCCCCCTCACAAACCTCCGAGGAGGATTTGCGCAAGACCATGGAAACGAATTTCTTCGGCGCTGCCGCGATGGTAAAGGCGTGCCTGCCGCTGCTGAAAAAAGCGGAATTCGGCAAAATCATCAATATCACCAGCGACCTCGGTTCGCTGACGCTGGCTTCCGACCCGGGCAACCCGCTTTACGCGTTCAACTCATTTGCCTATTCCGCGTCAAAGGCCGCAACGAATTTCATCACCGTTTCCTTTGCGAAGGAGCTTGCGGGCACAAGCATCACCGTCAATTCCGTCAATCCGGGAATGACCGCTACCGACCTTATCAACAAAAAGGCGTTTGAAGCCAACGGCGCAAAAACGCCTGAGCAGGGCGCCGCAAGAGCAATCGAGCTGGCTTCCTCCGAGGATAATACGCTGACGGGTACCTTTACGCAGGACACCGGCGTACTTCCGTGGTAAAAACGGAGCAAGGAGGGCAATTCCATTGAGCAGAATCCACGATTTTTTAAATGAAGCAGGCGTGTTCTTCCTCGCTACGGAGGACGGCAGGCAGGCAAAAATCAGACCGCTCGGCGCGCACGTCGAAATGGACGGAAAAGAGTATTTTACCGTCGGCGATTTCAAGGCGGTATACCGTCAGATGACAGAGAACCCGCTGGTAGAAATCGCAGCGTTTACGCCCGCGGACAGAAAGTGGCTCCGCTATACCGGCAGGGCTGTGTTCGAAGATAACAAGGCGGTAGAGGAAAAGGTATTTGAGCTTCTCCCCCATCTGCGTCAGGCATACAGCGAGGAAAGCGGGCGCAAAATGATGATTTTTACGCTGGAGGACGCAACCGCGCGAATCATCGACATGGCGGGCAACGAAGAAGCGGTTTGACCGCTTAAACAGATAGAAGTAAGGGCTGTCGCGGTTCAATTCGCGGCAGTCCTTTTCTGTTCTGTATGAATGTTTTCAGGCTGCCTTTATTTGGAAAACGAAAAGAAACATTGTTGCAAACAGCAGATTTTTATGCTATAGTATTTTAATACTGTTATGTAGTGACCGTTTGTCAATAGGCAAAAGTCACAAATGTAAAAAAGGCAGAGGACGTGTGACAGGAGCCGGTAACAGAAGAATCG
>CAJONB010000106.1 GCA_905235715.1 uncultured Ruminococcus sp.
GGAGAGATAACGCTACGTGATAAAGAAAATATAGCTTTATGCCTTAAAGTGCTTATGTAATGATACTGCAAAAGTGCTTTTGGCAAAAGCAATCTTGTATCGGCTGTGTAACGTTATCTCTCCCTCAGTCACCTTCGGTGACAGCTCCCTCGTCAGAGGGAGCCTGATGATGGTCGTCCCTACTATGACCCAACAACTACCAACTACCAACCACCAACTACCAACCACAACTCTTCACTAAAAAGACGACCTGCATACAGCAGGTCGTCTTTATTCATCTTATTCTTCTGTTGATTCGGAATCGTCGATGATATTCTCGCGGAGTTGTTCCTTGAGATTCTCGAAGAAATCATCGGGGGTTTCATAGCTGTCCTCGGACAGGGCGGGAATTCCTTCCTCCTCCTCGGTGACCGTTTCCACATTCACGCGGACGGCTCTGGGCATACGGCCGGAGGTGGAGAAAATTTCCTCCATTTCGGGTGCGGGAGCTTCCCGAGGCGCAGGCTCAGGCGCAGGCTGAGATGTTTCGTCGCCCTCCTTGACGGGTGTGAATATCTTTGTGCCCGTCTCGGGATTATCGTCGGCAATCTCGGAATCCTGCACGGCGTTTTCGGGAGCGTTCTCCGCATTTTCGGCGCCCTCAGACGGGGCTGCCTGCTCGGTGGCAAGCTCCTCCTCGGTGACGGGCCCGAAGTAAATCTGGTACCATACGAGGAACACATAAATCGTCCAAATCTTGCGGGAGTTATCCTCCTTCTCCTCATAATGCTCGTCCAGATAGCGGACAAGTATTTTCGTATTGAAGAACTTCTCCGCGGTCGGGGACTGGAACATCGACTTGACGACGTTATAGTAATGCTCGTCCTTGAGCCAGACTCTTGTCGGTACGGGGAAGCCGAGCTTCTCCTTTTCGGCGACCTCCTCGGGGAGGTGACGCGCCGCCGCCTTGCGCATCGCGTACTTGGTGTTGAACTTGTTGACGCGCAGATTTGTCGGGATGGTGGACGCGACGTTGAACACCTCTTTATCGAGGAAGGGTACGCGCAGCTCGAGGGAGTTCGCCATACTCATGCGGTCTGCCTTGAGCAGAATATCGCCGACCATCCACATATTGATATCGAGGTACTGCATCTTCGTTTCGTCGTCATAGCGTCTCGCGCGGGTGTAGTAACGGCGTACCATGCGCGCGGGGTCGGTCGCGATGGACGGATCCTTTAAAATCGCCGTCTTCTGCTTCTCATCATACATATAGGCGTTGCCGATATAGCGCTTTTCAAGCGGATGGGTCGCGCGGATCAGATAATCCCTGCCCTTGATATCGGGGAGCTTCTTGCAGAACCAGCCGATTGCGCGGCGCAGGAAGTAGGGTACGCACTTCTGATATACCTTGAACACGCGCGGGTCATTGTAGCAGGTGTAGCCGCCGAACAGCTCGTCGGCGCCCTCGCCCGAAAGCACGACCTTGACGTGCTCGCTTGCGAGCTTTGTCACAAAGTACAGGGCGATACAGGAGGGGTCCGCGAGGGGCTGATCCATGAAGTACTGGACCTTCGGTACCGCCGCCCAGAATTCCTCAGAGGATATGAGCTTTGAATGATGCTCTACGCCGATTTTCTCGGAGAGCGCCTCCGCCCATGTAATCTCGTTATATTTTTCGCCGAAGTCAAATCCGACGGTAAAGGTTTTCTGACCCTCAAAGTAGGTCGCGACGTAGGACGAATCCACGCCCGAGGACAGGAAGCAGCCGACCTCAACGTCGGCGATTTTGTGCGCGTTGACCGAATCCTCAAAGACCTTTTCGATTTTATCGACCGCCTCTTCCTCGGTCATGTCGTTATCGGGCTTGAACTTCGGCTCAAAGTAACGCTGGGTTTCGACAACGCCGTCGCGGTACCAGAGGAAGTGTCCCGGCAACAGACAGTAGACGTCCTCAAAGAATGTCATCGGTGGCGGACAGAACTGGAACGACAGATACGCATCGAGCGCCTTCCGGTTGAAGCGCTTCTCAAACTTCGGGTGCTCCAGAATACTCTTGATTTCGGAAGCGTAGCAGAAATCGTCGCCGATCATGGTATAGTGCAGGGGCTTGATGCCGAAGAAATCGCGCGCCATGAACAGCGCCTTTGTCTCTTTATTGTAAATCGCGAACGCGAACATTCCGCGCAGCTTCGTGAGCATATCCTCGTCCCACTCTTCAAAGGCGTGGACAAGAACCTCGGAGTCGGAATTGGTCTTGAAGTGGTGACCCAAATCCTCCAGCTCCTTCTTCAGCTCCTTGTAGTTATATATCTCGCCGTTGTAGGTCAGCACCAGATTGCCGTTCTCGTTGGTTACCGGCTGCTCGCCGCTCTCGAGGTCGATAATCGACAGCCTGCGGAAGCCCATGGCGATATAATCATCCATGAAGTAGCCGTCGTCATCGGGACCGCGGTGGGTGATAACCTCCGTCATTTTTTGCAGTGTACTTTCCCGCTCTTCGAGCTGACCCGTAAAGCCGCAAATACCACACATAGCGCAAAACTCCTTTCAGTAACGCATGGAGAAAAAACCTCTATTACTCCATGATTACATTATCGGTACTATAATACCATATATTGCAAAAAACTGCAAGCACTTATTTTCGGAGGTCAAAACCGGGAATCAAAAGGGTCGGTGCAGGATATTCGCAACAGCGAGATAAGGTCGGATAAGGTGGAAGCGTTTCGGCTTCATTTGCTCCGCATTTGAACGGTATTTATCATCCCCTACGAATACAACACACGTTTCTGTTACAACGTAGGGGCGGATGCCTTCCTCGCCGGAGACGGCACCCCTCTGTCATCCTGTGGATGACACCTCCCCCACGGGGGAGATCCCATCCGCCCGGGCAGCCTCCCTCTGACGAGCCTGTGGCGTTTCCCTCAACTGTTATCTGTTAACTGTTATCTGTTATCTGTTAACTGTTAACTGTTATCTGTTATCTGTTAACTGTTATCTGTTATCTGTTAACTGTTATCTGTTATCTAAAAACAAACACAAAAGCCGCCCTGTTACAGGCGGCTCTTGCTGATGAAATATATTGATTATGTAATTTTTGAATCGTTTTGTTAAGCGAACGACTGCTCTGTATTTTCGATGGAATAGAGCAGGCACTCGTTCTCTTTTGTTACCATTGTGATCTGCATACGCGGCAACAGCTCGTGCAGGGTCAGGACAAAGCCGTTGGGACGGTTGTCCGGCATACCTGTCACCATATACCGCGCATTATTTTTACGGGCGAAGTCGGCAGCGAATCTCGGTGCATTTTTGTTAAAAGCAATCGTCATATCGGCGCCAAGCTCCTTTGCGGTACGGTAGAGATACTCCATCTCGTCCCCCAGCAGAGAAATATCGTTCTCGGGCGTATGGATGCACAGGACGTGCAGCTCCCAGCCATGCGCGGCGGCTTCTTCATATCCCGCCTCAATCAATCTGTCACAGTCATACTGTCCGGTCACGCACACCAGCACTGACGGCTTCTTATCGGCGCACATGATGTCACCTCCCTTGGATTTGATGACATTATCATAACAGATATTTGTGATGAAATATGTAAAACCGTGTGAATAATATATGAACTTTTTATAAAGGGTACCTCTAAAGAAAGACAGCGCCGTGAAGCGCTGCCTTTTACATTTTAAAACTTAAACAAATTCACAGAAGCCGTCGCCGACATAAGCGGTGTAGGTCGTGCCGTCCGCGTCGGAAACCATGATCAGCCATGCCTCGTCGTCGCCGTAATAGCTCTGCGTCACGGACACAATCTCAAGGTCGTCGGTGCCGCCGAGGCTGTTCAGTACGGTTGACTGCGCGTCGTTCTGGCTGATTCCCGCATACACGGTATTGCTGCCGCGAGAGGGAATATTGCTCTGCGGTACACAGCCGTCAGAGTTGACATACACATAGTAAACGGTAGCGTCTGTGCCGTCGGTCGCCTGCAAGCCGACATACCATGCCTCCTGATTATTCCGGTATCTTTGGTCGTAGGACACACACTGATAGCCGGAGCCTGCATAGTTCATCGCGCTCAGGATCGCGTCCTGATAGGTCATGCCGCCGTATAAGCCGCTGTTGTCGCCGTCATCCTGCGCATCGGTTGCTTCGGGCGCTTGTGTATCGTCGTCATCCTCAGGCGCATAGGTCGACTGCTCTTGCGGAGCAAGGGTCGCCGCTACGGTCGGTGCGGTCGTGGGAGCAACCGTCGCCGCAACAGTCGGAGCCTTCGTCGCTTCGGTCGCATTGGTTTTCTTTTTATCGCCGCCGCATCCTGTCAGGGCAAGACAGCACGTTGCCGCTGCCAGAACGCCCGCGATAAGTATTGTAAGAGTTTTTTTCATGGGAAATCTCTCCTTTCTGCGTGTATGATAGCACAAACAATTTGTATTTTCAATAAGAATTAATACTAATATCAAATAAAACCCTTTAACATCTGTTGCGCAAAATATCACATAA
The DNA here is from genome assembly GCA_905235715.1 of uncultured Ruminococcus sp. GTDB lineage: Bacteria > Bacillota > Clostridia > Oscillospirales > Acutalibacteraceae > Ruminococcoides. The sequence continues at coordinate 4,471 of CAJONB010000106.1, forward strand.
CTTTGTTGTCAGGCTTGACAGGCGCCAGCCTGCCTGCGCCCTCCGCCTGTGAAATTTTCCGCTAACATCTTATTTAAGCTTTTTATTTGAAATTAGTATAAGCCAAATTATAACCGCATTGAAAGCGAAGTTTTCGCATTGTTTGTCAAATTTTCCGCTGATAATCGGAAAGCGTTTTTACCAGCGGCTTTTCCTTACCTGTGCGAGGGTCTTTCCGTTAAAGTACGCGTCCATCATATCCATCGCGGTACGCTGGGCATAGCGGCTCATCGCGCCGTGCTCCAGCACGACAGCAATCGCAATCTGCGGCTTGTCGTAGGGCGCGAAGCAAATAAAGGTAACGTGGTCGGAGCCTGCGTTCTCGGCGGTGCCTGTCTTGCCGGCGTACTTTATCGGATATTTGCCCGCGGTGTCCATCGCGGTGCCGGTGGTCAGAACAGCGAGCATCGACTCCTTGACCTTGTCGATATTCGACTGCGAAATGCCCGTATCCGCTACGACGGTCGGCTTTTCGGGGTCGTTATACAGCACGACCTCGTCGCGCTCATAGTTGACGATTTTCCGCACCAGATGGGTCTGATAGCGCACGCCGTTGTTGGCAATCGTCGCGACGTATGTCGCGAGCTGGACGGGGGTGAAGGTGTTGTCGCTCTGGCCGATTGCCGCCTGGACGGTGTTTCCCTCATACCAGTCGGTAGAATCTCTGCCCGCAAGGAAGCCGGTGTCCTCATTGACCTCCAAGCCTGTTTTCACGCCCAGACCGAGCTTTTCGGCATACAAATACATAGGCGTGATACCGATACGTCTGCCGACCTCCGCAAAATAGTAATTGCAGGAGCGCGCCATCGCCTCGGTCATGTCAATCTTATGGTGTACATGCATACAGTTGACGACGTCGTCCTTGTAATAATCATAAGTACCCGTACAGTCGATTTCGGTGTCCTCGGTAATCAACCCCTCCTGCAATCCCGCAAGCGCCGTACAGGGCTTGAAGGATGAGCCGGGTGCAAACGCGCCGTCGAACGCGCGGTTGAACATGGGCGTCGTTTCGTTTGTAAAGAGGTAATCCGAATAATCGGGGTCGTAGAATCTTGACAAATCATAGTTGGGATAGGAGGAAGCCGCAATCACGGAGAAGTCGCGCAGATCCAGCATGACCGCCGCGCCCGCGATACAATCCTCGCCGAGGTTCGACTGTTGCTTCTTGTTGGCTTCCTTAGCGGCTTTGACCTCTGCCTCGCCTGCCTTTTTCGCCGCCTGGACGTTCGCCGCCAGCGAGTAATTCGTCACCGCCTGCACATTGGAATCAATGGTCAGATAAACAGTGTCGCCGGGGGTCGCCTTGACGGTTTCCTTTTCGCTGACGATATTGCCGTCCGCGTCCTTGGTGATGGTTTTCTCGCCCGCCTCGCCGCGCAGGTATTTCTCCAGCGCCGCCTCGATACCGAACTTGCCGATGGTGTCGTTGAGCTGATAGCCTTCGTCCTTATGCTCCTCGTATTCTTCCTCGCTGAGCGAGCCGACAACGCCGAGAATATGCGAAAGCAGGGTGCCGTACTTGATGACGCGCTCGTTAGTCGTGCGGATTTCTACGGCGGGGACGGTCTGGGTGCGCTCGGAAACGATCGCGGCGACGTCGCTGTCAACGTCCTCCGCAAAGACGTAAACCCGCTGATAAGAAAAGCCGCGCTTTTCCATATTATAGCGGACGGATACCACCGCCTGCAGCAGATAGGGGTCGGTCACGCCTGTAACGTCATAGCGTTCGGCAAGACCCTGTATGATTTCGGCGGCAGTAAGTCCCTCGCGGTTGAGCATACTCTCCGATTCAATATATTCCACATCGCCCGCGCTGCCCTCGTCAAAGACAAATTCCCCGTCCTTGACGGAAATCGGCAGCTCGTCGATATACTCCGCGCCGCATTCGCGCATCATACCAATCAGGCTGATAATCACGTCGTTCATTTTGCCGTTGTCCAGATAGATGCGGTTAATCACGATTTGGTAGGAGGTCTCGTTGACCGCAAGCCCCCTGCCGTTGACGTCGAGAATCTCGCCGCGGGTCGCCTGAGAGGGTACTGTATAGGAGGTCGACGCGACAGAAAGCTCCTTATACTCCTCGCCGTGTACAATCTGCCAGTCAAAGAGCCGTACCGTGAATAACGCGAAGATAACGATAACCAAAATCAGACACAGCAGCGTGCGCAGCTTCAGACTGTCCTTTTTATCAGTCTTCTTTTTGTTGTTATTGATGCCGTTGATTGTGCTGCGGCTGTTGATCGCGCTGATTTTATCAAAGGTCGAATCACCCGGAGCGGCAGGCTTTGTTTCTTTTTTCTTCGCCTTGCTGACTAAGGAATCGACGAGATGGTCCTGTTTTTTGATTTTCTTTTTCCGTGCCTTTTCTGAGCTGTCCATGATGACCTCTTTTTGGTAGTTGGTAGTTGTTGGTTGGTAGTTGGGAAGCGACTAACTACCAACTACCAACTACAGACTGATTTCACTCGTCATTTCCCAGCGTATGGTAAATGAAGCTGTTCAAAAAGTATATCGGGATAGATAATAAAAACGTCTGAATCATCCGCGAGAGCAGGTGGTTCATAAAATACGTCCAGCAGTCGTCGACGCCCGCCCACACAAAGCGGACGAGAAAATACAGCATGAATATCCCGCCGACTGCGAGAAACGCGAAAAGCAAAAAGTTCGGGAAGGTCGTCACAACCAGATTATTCGCGGCGTAGCCGACCGCAAAGCAAAGAATCGTCAGCACAATCGTAAACAGACCGATGCTGTTCGAGTAGCCGAGATCAATCAGTATACCGCAGACCATTCCGATAATCATTGCGGGAATCTCGCGTTCAAAAATCGCCGCTGTCAGCGCAGCGCATAACAGCAGCGTAGGCTTCGCGCCGAAAAGCTCGGGCAGTAGATTCGGGGTCGTACCGAGAACATACAGCAGAATGATTTCCAGCGCGTAAGCTAAGTACCGGAAAAAGGAGATGGCTTTTTCATTCATTCGTCCGTCCTCCGCAGGATTTCACCCTGTCCGTCAAACTGCGTAATCACCGCGACGTCCATGATTTTGCGGATATCCTCGTACGGCTCTATTACGGCGTAGTAGGAGGTGTCATAGGTATCGTAGCCGATATCCCTGACCTCGCCGATAATGAGATCCTTCGGATAAATTCCGCTGATACCTGTCGTCGTGACGATGTCGCCCTCCTTGACCTTATGACCGGATTTCAGCTTTGCGAACATCGTGCGGTTATCATCGGCGAAATTTGCCGAGCCTTTGATAATGCCCGTGTCCTTTGTTGCCTTATCCGCCGCGCCGATGCCCGTCTGGGGCGAGAGAATCGTCACCACCTTGGCGGTATTTTTATCCGCCTCGGAGATATAGCCGACCAATCCGTTTTCACCCATGACAGGGTCGCCGGCGCTGACGTCGGATGAGGTGCCCTTATCTATCGTAAAGGAGTAAAATTCGTCGTTGCTGTCGCGGCGCAGAACCGTCGCGGGTACAAGCTGATAGTCCTCGTGCTCTTTTTTCAGCTCATAGAACTTCCACAGGCGGGCGTTTTCCTCTTTGACGTCGTAATAGTCCACCAGCCGCGCGCGAAGCTCGCGGTTCGCGTCCGTGAGCGCATCGTACCCGGTTTTCAGCTCGTCGTAGCTCATTCCGTCGGCGCTGCGCTCCTTTGCGGCGGCAGTCACCTTGGACAGCCCGTAGGTCAGCGAATTTACCGGAGTGGAAACGACGTTATCCTCCACGTTGCGGGTAAATACACTGAGCATCACCAGCACCAAAAGCACCGACAACAATATTCTGATTTTGCCCGATTCCCATAATTCCTTCATAGCTCCCCCGGCAAATAATACTAAACTCAAATAAAAGGTAGACAATCTTAACGGTCTGATTTCCGCAATACTTCGTTGACGTCGTCGCTCGCCGTACTCACTGAGAGCGGTCAG
>CAJONB010000107.1 GCA_905235715.1 uncultured Ruminococcus sp.
ATAAATCACGTACATCAGAATTAGAAGATTTAAAATATTTTAATGAAAACAAAATTCCAGAACTCTTAACAAAATTAAAAACAGACCCAGAAAGAGGTAACATATCCGCAGTCGTCGCACTTTACTATCGGGATAGGCTCGCCCCAGTAGCGCTGACGGGAGAATACCCAGTCGCGCAGCTTGAAGTTGACCTTTTTATGACCGATACCCTTCTCGGTAAGGAACTCGGTGATCTTGACCTTAGCCTCGTCAACGGTAAGTCCGTCGAGCATACCTGAGTTGACCATGACGCCGGTAGCGCAGTCGGTGAACGCCTCTTTCTCAACGTCGCCGCCCTTGACGACCTCGATAATCGGCAGGTCGAATTTTTTCGCAAATTCCCAGTCGCGGGTATCATGGGCGGGTACCGCCATGATTGCGCCCGTGCCGTAGGAAATCAGAACATAGTCGGAAATAAAAATCGGAATCTCGCTCCCGGTCAGGGGATTGATTGCCGTCACGCCCTCGAGACGGACGCCGGTCTTATCCTTGTTCATCTCGGTGCGCTCAAAGTCGCTCTTCTTCGCGGATTCACGCTGATATGCGCGGATCGCGTCGATATTCGTCAGCTTGTCCGCCCATTTCTCGATATAGGGATGCTCGGGCGATACGACCATGTAGGTCGCGCCGTAGAGGGTATCGGGGCGGGTGGTATAAATCTCGAGCTTGTCGCCCGCGGTGGTATCGAACTCCACCTCCGCGCCGTAGCTTCTGCCGATCCAGTTCTTCTGCTGGAGCTTGACGCGCTCGGGATAATCCACGAGGTCGAGGTCGTCGATCAGGCGGTCGGCGTACTCGGTGATTTTCAGCATCCACTGGCTCTTGACGCGGCGCACGACCTCGCTGCCGCAGCGCTCACACACGCCGTTGACAACCTCCTCGTTCGCGAGAACGCACTTGCAGGAGGTACACCAGTTGACGGACATTTCTTTCTTATAGGCTAAGCCGTGCTTGAACATCTGGAGGAAAATCCACTGCGTCCACTTGTAGTATTCGGGGTCGGTGGTATTGATTTCGCGGCTCCAGTCGAACGAGATACCGAGGGACTGGATTTGCTTTTTAAAGCGCGCGACATTATTCTGAGTGACAATCTCGGGATGAATGTGGTTTTTGATTGCGTAGTTCTCTGTCGGCAGACCGAACGCGTCCCAGCCGATGGGATACAGGACGTTATAGCCCTGCAGTCTGCGCTTGCGGGACACGGTATCGAGCGCCGTATAGGGGCGCGGATGACCGACATGAAGTCCCTGACCCGACGGATAAGGGAACTCAATCAGGGCATAAAACTTTTCCTTATCCGAATTGGTTTCGGCATGGAAAACGCCCTTTTCCTCCCAGATTTTTTGCCATTTCGGCTCAACAGTCTTGTGGTTGTATTTCATAATGTTCCTCCGGTATTCGTCAAAAGTTAGCGGTTTTATAATCAATCAGCCGCTGTTAGCGGCGATACTGCAATTCTCAATCGGTCAGCACGTCGGAGAGGTCGAGCTCTTCCCCGTCCTCCCACAGACGGTCGAGGTCATAATACTGACGGCTTTCCTCGGAAAAGACATGGACGATCACGTCGACATAATCGAGCAGGATCCATGTATCCGAACGGTGACCCTCAATATGGCTGACAGACACGCCCTGCTTGTCCATCTCGTACTCGACATAGTCGGCGAGGGATTTGACATGGGTGGACGAGCTGCCGGTCGCGATGACCATATAATCGGCGAGGGTGGAAATATCGCTGATTTTGATGATTTTCACGTCGAGACCCTTGCGGGCGTCGAGAATCTTTGCAATTTCTTTTGCTTCTTGTAATGAATTCATAGGTACCTCTTATGATGATTGATGATAGATGATGGATATTATTTACTTTGACAGTAAAATTTCGTTATAGGCGTCGAGGGCGTTCGGGGAAATCAAATCCCCCCTGCCCGAAAGGCGCGAGATGGTGAACTTAAGGCCGTAGAGCATACCGTCCTCGAGCGACACCTCGGCGTATTCGCGAATCACGTCGATATCGGGATAGCTGCGCTCGGCGGAGGTAAAGTCGGCGAGAAAAATACATTTTTCCAGCGTTGACATTCCCGCGCGGGCGGTCGTATGGTACAGAACAGCGTTGAAAATATCCACGTCGTCAATACCGAGCGTATCGCGGATATAACACGCGCCCGACATAGCGTGCCACAGCTTCGGCGAGCGGCGTTCCAACCCGGTGAGAATTATACCACCATTTTCGATGATTTTCAACTGTAAATCATCCGGGGTCTCTTTCGTGACGTCGTGAAGCAGTCCCGCGAGGCGCGCTTTCTCGGGATCGGCGCCGTATTTTTCGGCAAAGCGGACAGCCTCGTCGGCAACATTCAGCGAATGGGTACGGCGGTAGCCGGAGAGCCGGTCAAGCTCCTTTAAATAAGGTTCATAGTCCATAAGTCACCTGTATAATTGATTTTCTTTGATATAATCCGCTACCCGCGGGTCTACCATTCCGTCGATATTTTCCCCCGCCCTGACGGCGGCGCGGACAGCGGTCGAGGACAGCGGTCCGACAAGCTCGCGGGAAATCATCGTGCGGCAGCCGTAGGCGCGGTATTCTTCGTATTTTTCTTTTAAAGAATCATATCCGAGCCCTTCACGCGGTGCGACAAGGATGGTCGCGTTCTCAAAAATCGCGCGGAATTCATGCCACTTGTCAAGGGTGACGTACATATCCGCTCCGACAATCAGGAACAGCTCGTCGTCATCGTTTTTCAGCGACAGAACGGTGTCGGAGGTGTAGCTCATCCCCCCGCGTTTCAGCTCAATATCGCTGACCTCCAGCTGCGGATAATCCTCCGCTGCCAGCAGACACATCCGGTAGCGGTGTATGCCGTCGGCAATCGCGGAATTATCCTTGAGCGGCGTGGTATAGGTCGGGATCAGCGTCACCCTGTCAAGCCCGAATTCGTCATAAAGCTGCAAAGCAAGCCGGATGTGGTCGCGGTGTACGGGGTTGAACGACCCGCCGAAAATCGCTCTTTTCATTTCACAAGCTTGATTTTCGGGTCTTTTTTATTGCGGCGGTAGAGGATGAACTTGGAGCCGATTACCTGCACGACGTCCGCGTCGATTGCCTCTGCAATCGTGTCCGCCGCCTCGCGCGCGGTATACTCGCAGTTTTCCAGCACCTTGCCCTTGATCAGCTCGCGGGCGGTAATCGCCTCGTCGGCGGTTTTATAGAGCTGCTCGGAAAAGCCGGACTTGCCGACCATAAGCACCGTGTCGATCGGATTGGCAAGCGCGCGCAGCTGAGCGCGCTGTTTACTCGTGAGCATTACAATTCCTCCTTGCGGTTTTCAAGCTCTCTGCAAAGCTGTCTGAGGGCGTTGCCGCGGTGGCTGAGACGATCCTTTTCGTCGCTCGGCAGAGTCGCGAAGCTCCTGCCCCCGACGGTGAAAACAGGGTCGTAGCCAAAGCCGCCGTCACCCGACGGCGCAGTCGCGATCTCGCCCTCGCACCTGCCCTCGACGGCGATTACCTCGCCGCTTTTGAGAATACAGCAGACCGCACAGCTGAAATGCGCGGTGCGTTCGGGAGCGGGAACGTCCTTCAGCTCGTCGAGCAGCATTTGAATCTTCGTTGAATAGGGCGAATCGTGTCCGCCGTAGCGCGCTGAATAAATGCCGGGTCTGCCGTCTAATGCGTCAACGCACAGTCCCGAATCGTCGGCAATGACAGGCAGTCCGCATTTGTCAAACGCCGCCTTCGCCTTGATATATGCATTCTCCGCAAAGGTCGCGCCGTCCTCGACCACGTCGCCGAGGTCGATTCCCTTTTCGGCGGCGGTGACGGGAACAATGCCGAGAGGCGCCAGTATACGCTGAATCTCGGTCAGCTTCTTTTTATTATTCGTAGCAATTACAAATTCTTTCATCATCGTCAGCCGGTTATCCCTCTTCGCTTGTAAAAAGGGCTTTGGAGAACTCGAGCGGATCGAAGGGCTGGAGGTCGTCGACCTGCTCGCCCACGCCGATAAACTTTACGGAAATACCGAGAACGTCCTTGATAGCGAGGACGACGCCGCCCTTTGCGGTACCGTCGAGCTTCGTCAGGATAATGCCGCTGATGCCGGTCGCCTTGGCGAATTCCGTCGCCTGATTGACGGCGTTCTGACCGGTGGTCGCGTCGAGGACAAGGAGAAATTCCTTATCCGCGTCGGGTAGCTCGCGGTCGATGACGCGGCGAATCTTCGCCAGCTCGTCCATGAGGTTCTTTTTATTATGCAGCCTTCCGGCAGTGTCGCAGATAATAATATCGCTGCCCTTCGCCTTTGCGGAGGAAATCGCGTCGAATACGACGGCGGCGGGATCGCTGCCCTCGCCCTGCGCGACGATGTCCGCCCCGCTGCGGTCAGCCCAGATTTTCAGCTGGTCGAT
>CAJONB010000108.1 GCA_905235715.1 uncultured Ruminococcus sp.
CTGACCGCTCTCAGTGAGTACGGCGAGCGACGACGTCAACGAAGTATTGCGGAAATCAGACCGTTAAGATTGTCTACCTTTTATTTGAGTTTAGTATTAGCCGTTTTCCGGTTTCTGACAACAAAATCATTCGATGCAAAAACGCCCTTTTCCCGGTTTGCTGATTCTTTCGGGAAAGAGGGCGTTTTATTGCTTATAAAGAATTAAATTTAATATAGCCGCTTTTTATAGCCGCTTTTTGTCTTATACAGGCGTATTTTATTTTTGGTGGATATCCAACTGCTTGTACGGTATCCTGATACCCGCCTCTCTCAATCCGTCCTGAACCCGTTTCAGCGCCTCGCGGCGGATATCCGGGCGGTCATTCGGCTCGCAGAAGAAGCGGATTTTATAGATAACGGCACTTTCGTCAAAGCGCTGCGTACCCTTCAGCTCACAGCCTTCCACTCCCTCGATTCCGCGGATACTCTCACAGATTCCATCCAGCACCTCAAAGGCTATCCTGCGGTCGATATCGTAAGAAAGCGGCAGGTCGATATCGACCAGATGAGTCAGCTTACGGATTTGTGTCACGTTGCGGTTCGTGACCTCCAACAGCGAGCGGTCGTCCAGCAGCTCAATCTTTGTGCTTCGCAGGGTAAAGTAAGTGACAATTCCCTCTTTGCCGTCATATTCCACCGCGTCACCGACCTTGAAATAATTATCACCCTTTAAAATCAGACCTGTGAAAAAGTCCTGAAACATATCCTTGATGCCGAATGAAACAGCAGCGACAATCACACTCAACAGCACGACGATAGACGAAACATTGACGCCGTTGATTTGCAAAATCGCCAATACGCATAACGTAATCGCCACCAGCTTGATGGTGCGGTAAACCGTCCGGAAGAATTGAACTCTGCGTATGCTGTCAAGCCCTTCCTCTTCCCGCATCAATTTTTTGTAACGGCGATACATGATGCGAACCGCAACAATCACAATCACCGTGATAAGAATAACGATCACACTTAGTATCAGCCGGTGAATATTGAATTGAGAGACCGCTTCGGTCAGCGCTTTCATTACCTTATCATCCAAAATAAATCCCCTCTTTGCATCCGATAGAATGATTGTTGAAACGACGCCGGATTTGCGGGAGCTTACTCAGCCTCTTTGCTTTCGGCGTCCGCATTATACTTCTTGAATTCTACACAGAGCATTGTCTGATCGTCGAATTGCTCCGCGTCTTTCACAAAACCGTTGACTGCTTTGCTGACATTCCGAATAAGCTCCTGCGGCGTTGCGCCGGCACACTCGTTGAGGGCAATCAGCATCCTTTCGGTGCCGAACTGCCGCTTATCCGCATCGGATGCCTCGGGTATGCCGTCGGTATACAGGAACAGCTTCGTGCCCGGTTCAATCATCAGTTCATATTCCTTGTAACGCATACCGCTCATGCCGCCGAGGACAAAGCCGTGTCTGTCCTTCAACAGTTGAAATCTTCCGTCGCGTCCCTGCAGAGCGGGATATTCATGCCCTGCGTTTGCCGCCGTCAGCTTGCCTGTGGAAATTTCCAGAATACCCAGCCATGCCGTGACGAACAATTCCATCTGATTATTCGAACAGATAGCGTTATTGGTATCCACCAGAATCTGCGCCGGTGATTTTTTCATGTTCGCGTTGTTGGCAAGAATGATTTTAGACGCCATCATAAACAGCGCGGCAGGTACGCCCTTGCCCGACACGTCCGCAATCACCATACAGAGATGATCGTCGTCAATCAGGAAGTAATCATAAAAATCACCGCCGACCTCTCTTGCAGGATCCATCGAGGCGTAGATATCAAACTCCGATCTTTCGGGGTACGCGGGATAAATATTCGGCAGCATGCTGACCTGAATCCGCGTCGCCATATCCAGCTCCGTGGTGACGCGCTCCTTTTCGGCGGTAACCTTTGTGAGGTTAACGACGTACTCGACCAGCTCGTGTTCCATATCCGCCATAACAAGGCTGAGATTCTCTATCTCGTCGCCCGAATGAATATCCAGCGACGCAAAATGCTCCGTATCCATCTTGCCGTCGCGCTTATCCTGTACATAGCTCTGCGCCGCCTGCGTAATATCGTTGATAGGCTGCACAAGGTTCTTTTTGATTTTACGGGTCAGGATAAAGCCGACCAAAGCCGTAACTATAGCAAGCGCTGCAATATACCCGAAGAAAAAGCTTTTGGCTCCGTTCACCAGCTCCATCAGCGAGATATCCGCCAGAATAAAGCCCGCAGTCTCGCCGTTGCCGGATTTTACGGGAACGCCCGCCGTACACACCCAGCCGTTATCCTCGCGTTTGCTGTAGTAGTGAAGCATCCCGCTGCCGTCCCAATTGAGGAAGGTGTCCAGCTCCTTGTCGCTGACCTTCTCGCTGTCGCCGGGCATTTTGATATGCCCTGCCCTGTCATCGGGATCGGCAATATAGACGATTGAGGAGGTATCGCGGTCGTAATACGCAAAGAAAATATCATTGACGTTGCCGTTGCTCCGAACCTCTCCGAGGATTTTGAGAAGGGTTTGGTAATCCTTTTTTCCGGTGATTTTCTCAAAACGGCGGCGGTATTCGGCGCTTCCGGTTTCGGCGCGTTCTTCGTCGGACAAGCCGCGGTATACGTCCATAACATCACCGCAAAGTCCTTCGGTATCGACCACATCGCTCATGATTGACGAAACCGTTTTGGAAAGTCCGAACGCCTCGCCGGTGTACTGCTTCAGCAGAGCATACAGATAAAGCCCCTGTCCGATGACAAACAGCACCAGCGCCAGTACGATCGCCACCATAACGGTCGCGTGAAATGTCCGCGCCGCAAGAGAATAATGCATTCTCTCGAATTTACTCATTTCTCTGACTGATTTTTTCGGCATAGTATCCTCCGTAGATTTCAATTTAATGCATTGACGGCTCTGCGAAATATTCTAGCATATCAGGATAAATTATGCAACGATAAAAAGCAATATTTATTAAAATATCCCCGCCGCGGTTCTGCTGCCGCAGCGGGGATATAATGATTCAATCAATTTGCCGGAATAACAAGCATAAACCTTAAAGGATCGTTTTATTATTCCTTAATAGAAAAATCCGCTTCTTCGTCATCAAATCCTGCCAGATATCTTTGAATATAGGTTGCGTCATTAATCGTAACCTCGCCGTCGCCGTCGACGTCGCCGCACTGAATCTGTCTGTCGGTGTATTCCTTATAGCCGTCGATACCTACAAGATTTTTCTGGATGTAGGTTGCGTCATAGACGGTTACATCGCCGTCGCCGTCCACATCACCGGGGATAATGGGAAGAGCGGGAGCGTCTGCGGTCTTGACGAATTTGAACATATAACCGCCTTTGGTGCAGCCGTGGTTGGTATCGGTGTCACTGCCGTCGCCTGCGTAGGGGATATAGTTCCAGCCGTCCTCGACAGTACCGTCGCCGTTCGGGCGGAAGAGGATGGTATAGATACCTTCCTCAAGGGGCGCCTGGTTGTTATCCATACCGTCAGGATACCACTCGGCAATATCGGTACCTCTCTTTGAGGATTTAACTACCTTAACGAAGTCGCCTTCTCTCAGCGTGATATTTTCAATCTGATAGTGATTATCCTCGATTTCTTCGAGCAGCATATTACCGTCGAGATCCCAATTCACGCGTCTGTTGGTGATGGTATCGGTGAAGGAACCTGTCAGATAGAAGGAGCTGCCCTGCAGAGGCGCTTCAGTCGGTGCTTCTGTGGGAGCGTCTGTCGGTGCTTCTGTAGGAGCATCTGTCGGTGCGTCTGTCGGTGCTTCTGTAGGAGCATCTGTCGGTGCGTCTGTCGGTGCGTCGGTGGGCTCGGCAGACTTCTGCGCAGCAAAGAGAACGTCATTGAACCAGTCCGCTTTGCCGTCAGCATTCGGACGGAAGTATAAGGTGTATTCACCGTCAGCAATAATCTCGCTGTTCTCGCCAAAGGCATTATTCGTGCCGTCAGGGAACCATCTTGTAATAATGCCGTTCTCAACCAGAACAACCTTGAGCTGGGTGTCGGTGGTGAGAGACATTTCATACAAATACTCTGTGGTGTCGGCAGCCTCGTTCTGAGTCATCTTATAGGAAGCAATCGGCTGCCATTTGGTAAAGTTACCGACTACATAATAGCCGTCTTCAACCGTCTCGGGCGCATCGGTCGGAGCGACTGTAGGTGCGTTTTTTATCTGTATATTCTTTTATTTCGTTTTCGAGTTCTTGTAATCTTGTATTCTGACTTTGTTTATCATTTTTTCTTCGCATTTCTTGAATTTGTCTTCTGATTTCTTCTTTTTCTTTTTCACTATCTTCTATATTTTTTTGGATTTCAATTTCATGATTCATTAATTGCTCAAATTTTTCTTTTAAATTATCATATAAATCATTTTGATTTGT
>CAJONB010000109.1 GCA_905235715.1 uncultured Ruminococcus sp.
ATACTTGACATTTAATAGTGTATACGCTATTAAAGCGCCATGGACATTCGTACGCAAACACGACAGTTCCTGGCTGCCTCCGGCTGGTCGCAGGCCCGTCTTGCCGCAGCCATTGGCGTCCATGTGGTTACGCTGAACCGCTATTTGAATCATCCCGTGCAGATCAGCACCAGTGAACGGCTGCCGACCGTCGGCGCGTAAGCGATTCCGTAGGGCAACGCAACCGGCATGGAAAGATGCTCGTTTGTCGCGCTGACCGACACCTTATCTCCGCCCGATGCACGTACGACGCCCACCGAAGGGCTGTCATCCGCAAATGAATTTTCTGTTACATATCTGGAAATCCACATTCGCTTTTCCTCCTTTTCAGCCGCAGCGTCGTGGTATCGCCGCCTGACTCCGAACGGCAGCTGACGCCGCAGATATACAGACCGCCGATTTCCCCGAGCGTTTGACTTTTCAATAATGCGCCGCTGCCCATCAGCCCGGGTAAAAACCCCGCGCATTTCAGCTGTATTCCGTAGGAAGCCGCCTGCGCGTTGCTCAGCATTGCGTCGGCACAGGTCAACGGCGTTGACGCGAGAACCGCGTTGAGGTAGCGTTCTCTGCGGACGCCTCGGCGAACCGCGTCCTCGTTATCCAGACGATAGCGATAGCCCTCTCCGTCCGCGATTTTTACATTGACGCGTGAGATTTCTTCACAGCGCTTTTTGATTTCGCGCAGTTCAAAATAGGGAAGCCCATCCCCCGCGTCGGAAAAGGTGACGTTTTTATCCTCTTCCAAGCCCTTCATCAACAAAACGCCGTCAGCGGTAACGCGGGGTACGGAAGAATAGCAGGCGGTGCAGAAATTCTTCAGCACCGACCACTGCGACATTCCCTTCGTGACCTGCTGCTCGCCGAAGTATACCGCGTCGTCCCCACGCTCCCAAGCGATTCCGTAGGGCATAACATGGCGCTCATAAATCAATGAGGCGGATGGGTGGTCATAGCATTGAGGCGCCGCCTCATTATCCAGTAAATGCGCCGCCAGCGATCTCGCGGACACGCACAGCAGCCTGCCCTTCTCCGAGAAGCGGTGCTCCTGCTCGTCTAAAATACCGGTAAAAATCAGCTTGCCGTCGTCATAAACGCTCACGCCTACCAGCTCGCCTAAATCTTCATACGCAAACGCCGCGTACAAATCATCGGCGGGAACATCCTCATCCATGCGGAGCGTCAGCGACAAGGGGCGGCTGAGAATGTGCTTCTGACCGTCGGTATCCGTAAAAACAAAGCTCAGCATAAACGTACCCTCTCATTCTCGTCAAGACAGTCGATATATTTAATCTGTGGATTCAGGCGCACTAACGTTTCGAGCGGAACGCCGTAACGGTAACCAATATCCCAGAGAGATTCTCCTGCCGCTATTGTATCATAGGTATCGACGATGCTGTTATCCCGCCCGGGAGACTGTGCCTCGAGAAACGTAAACCGGTAGCCCAGCACGTTTTCCTGCGGCTCGGCAATCATTTTCAGCTCTCTGAGATAAGCGTACAGCGCCGGCATACGCGGCAGCACCAGCACGCCCCTTTCGCCCCTTTCAAACAGCCCGTAAAGCTCTCTGAACTGCGCGATACAGTCCTCGCCGTACAGCTCGCCCTCACCCGAAATGCGGCGCAGGCGGTTACCCAAGTGCATACTGTCCGGCTCACAGCAGGGTGAGCTCAGCTCGCGGATATTCCCGGTATTTTCGATTTTCAATACGGCGGGGTTATGGTGAAGCGAGTACCCGCAAAAACGCATCGGAACATTTTTCATATATGCTTTGCCTCCGCTTCCTCACTGAACGCCTTGTTGTAGCGTCTGGCGTCACGCTCCAGAAACGCAAACGCTTCGTCATAGTCTTCGCCGGCAACATTTGCGGTATATTCAAGGGTTTCATCCTGCATTTGTCTGCACCTGCTTTCTCATACTTTTCGCCGTGATGACAAATTCATCAACGACATTTTTGCCCGCCTCCACACTGCGGTCGTGCCGCGTTACCGCACAGCCCTCATAGCAGCAGACGGTTTCGCCGTCAACTACGCTCAGGGAAAATCCGTCCGCGTCCAACACCCCGAAGCGAAACATCGACAGCACGCGCAGACGGATTTCATACGTATTCCTGCCGTTGACGGCCGCATACGGCTCGCCGCTGAGATATTCACGGATCGGATGACTTTCGTATACGGACTTTGCCTGAAAATCCGTCACACCGAAAAGCTGCTCCTCTCCGATATACAGCTCAATATCGCGGCTGCGGGTGATGTGATATTCCGTCATCTCTCACCCTCCCCGCAAAGCAGCCAGCACAGCGTCATACGCAGGTCGCGGTAAACGGTGCGCGTCACATTATCATAATCCACCTTGCCGAGTGAGATATCCGCAATCGCGCCGTCGACGTCGGACGCTTCCAGCGCGTCAAAGAGAAGCGAGCTTTTCCGTAACAGCGCCGTTGCGGCGGTATTGCGCGGCGCATAAATCCGGAGTATGACGGTCGCCTCATACAGGTTGCCTCTTTGTCCTTTCACTACAGCATCGCCGACAAAAATCTGCGATTTCTTCACGCTGACAGGATTCACAGCGACCGTATACTTGTTAAGAGGATTCGGCGATTCACGCGGAGGATATGCCGACATGAAAACCATATCCGAGACCGCCGTGCGCTTTTTCGCGCGCTTCACCAGTCCGTCTATATTATTATCAATCAATGACGTCATAGTCATCCTCCTTCAACTCTTTTTTCGGAGACAGAATCGCCCATACATACACCTCATCGTCGCCGACAACAAATTCCTCACAGGTCACAACCGTATATTCCTCGCCCCTGCATATAATAATCGAACCGTCGCCGTAGGTGAAGCGATGCTCGCGGTCACCGATATACAGCTTATAGGCATTATCAAAATATCCTGCGGGAACGACCTTGTCGTTGATGTACAGGCGGTGTCGCCGCCGGAGCGGCTGGACAAAGGCGTTTGTCGTCTCTGTCCTGCCCTTCCTGCGGATAACGACGGTATTGCCGTAGCGCCTGAGAATGGTTTTGAACGATGTGTGGACGTTCATATCCTCACCGCCTTAAAAGCAAAATCGTCGTCAAAATTCACAATATCGGCGACTGCGGATTTTTCCTCCTGCCAGAGCTTTTCCGCCGTATCGTTGTCCTCATCCATCACAAGCTGAACGTCGCCCGCCTTGAAGTTGCTGACGCCGGTCAGCGCGCCCAGACGGCTGACGCGATAGTAAGCGTATACCGCGCAGGCGTGGACAAGACGGCGATGCTCGGAGATTGTCAGTTCGCGGCTGACGCGCTCCTCAAAGTATTCCTTACAGTCAACAATAACCGGCAGATAACGCGAGATTTCCTTTCTCTCATAGCCCGACACCAGAGTGAAGCGTTCGATAATTTCGTTCAAGCTCATAGTGTCACGATCCTTTTAGTAGCTGAGCTTCTTGGATGCGCCGGTAAAGATTTTTGCGAAGCCGGCAATCGAGCTGATAGTCGCGCGCTCCAGCTGACGGTCGATCAGCTTGTCGTAGTCGGTCACAACGTCGCCCGCGACAACCATTTCGAGGGCGCAGTTTTTATCCAGACCGATGATGTTCGAGCCGGTGACCGCGGTGGTGTGAAGCAGATTTGCGCCGAGAGGAGTAATCATCTTGCCGCTTCCCTGGAAGTTCAGCCCTGCGACAGCGTCCTTCATCTCGGTAATGGAAAGCAGCTTTGACATCGCGTCGGTCGGCGCGAGAATCGTATTCAGCTCATAAGGAGCGAGCGAGCCCCAAAGGGAAATCAGGTCGGCATAGCTCAGGCTGCCCGTGGCTGCCGCATTGATGGTATCGCAGGCATTGTTATTGCCGTCGCCGTTGACGATGACATCAACCGCGTCCTTAAGCTGAGCGCGGGCGATATATGCACCGATCTGCTTCAAGGTAACGGTAAAGAGGTCGATACGCTGGAAGCGCAGCGCCTCATAAGAAGAAACGAGCATTCTGCCGCGCTTGTGCAGCTTGACCAGATTGTCGTTCGTCTTGATTTCGGTGGTGGGGATGAATGCGCCCTCCGCAACCTTCATCAGGCTCTTGTCGTCTTCGCCGGGGGTCGAGGTGATGGAGCGGTAGTCCATGCCGTCAATCTTGGTGACGGTCGCGACAACGTCGGACAGAACGTCCGCCTCCTCCATGCCGGTATGTACCGCGCGGCTGACGTATTCGGGGAACAGCGCTGCGGAGTCGGATGTCGCAAAGAACTTTTCTACGGTATCCGAGCCTTTGCCGCTGACCTTGATGTCAAATCGCTTGAGCTGGCGGGAAAACGCGTCGAGATTTTCGAGCGCGGTGCCCTTGTAGTTCTCGCTGGGGTCAAGGGCTTCAAGCACCTCTGT
>CAJONB010000110.1 GCA_905235715.1 uncultured Ruminococcus sp.
GTACCCATCGGCTGTATATTCCGATGCGCGGCGACGCGGAATCGCTGAATGTCTCCGCCGCCGCGAGTATCATTCTCTGGGAAATGGAAAAATGACCAACGCGACAAAATACTATATCTGGCTCAGCCTCGCACTCGGCTACAGTACGCCCAAGTGTAAGGCGCTCGCGTCAATCTATCCGAATATCACCGCGTTTTATCAGGGCGGGGTCATGGAGTGGCGATTATCCGGCGTTTTGAACGACAAGGATATTTCCGCTCTTGAAGCTACGCCGCTCGAAAAAGCCTATGAGGTGATCGCGCGGTGTAACGAGCTCGGGATCAGCATCGTGTCACTCGATGATCCGAGCTATCCCGAAAAGCTCAAGGAAATCTACGATCCGCCCGCGGTATTATATATGAAAGGGCGACTGCCCGATTTTACGCAGCATCTGAGCATCGGCGTCGTCGGCACGCGCAACGCGACCGCCTACGGCAAAAAGGCCTCTCACGTGCTCGCGGGAGCTCTCGCAAAGGTGGGTGTGATCATCATCAGCGGCGGCGCGGTCGGCATCGACAGCCTGTCGCATACCGGCGCGATGGAGGCGGGCGGAACGACCGTCTGTGTCCTCGGCTGCGGCATCAACTATCCGTACCTCATGCAGAATCAAAGGATGCGCGACGATATTGCCCGCACGGGCGCGCTGGTCTCTGCCTATCCGCCCGATTATCCGTCGGGTAAGTTTACCTTTCCCGAGCGCAACCGCATTATCTCCGGTCTCTCCGACGGCGTTGTCGTCGTTGAAGCGGGCGAGAAAAGCGGCTCGCTCATTACCGCGCGCCTTGCGATGGAGCAGGATAGGGATGTGTTCGCCGTGATGGGTAACATTACCTCGCCGTATTCGCAGGGTACCAACGCGCTGATCAAGGACGGCGCGGTTCCCGTGACGGATTTCACGGATATTACGGGCTATTATCCGCAGTTCGGCATTGTCGCCGAGCCGGATGATCCCGTGATTCCCATTCCCGTTCACAAGAAGAATACCGGCGTGTCGGAGGACGCGAAAAAGGTATATGAAAGCATAACTGCCGAGCCTGTTCATATAGATAGTATTGCAAATGCCTCGGGACTTCCCGTGAACCGCGTGCTGCAGGCAATCACCGAGCTGGAGCTGGAGGATTTGATTACTTGTGAAAAGGGCAGGATGTACCGTTTAAAATAGTATAGAAAACAGGAAGGGGCGCACCTCTTCCGATAGTGAATTATAGATTTATTGGAGGACAAACCGAATGTCTGATTTAGTTATCGTTGAGTCGCCTGCAAAGGCAAAGACTATCAAGAAATATCTCGGAGAGGGCTATGACGTCGTCGCGTCTATGGGACACGTCAGAGATTTGCCCGCCGCACGCCTGAGCGTTGACGTCAACAATAATTTTGAACCGAAATATGAGATTATCAAAGGAAAGGAAAAGCTGGTCGATGAGCTTATCGCCAAGGCGAACAAGTCCGACCGCGTCTATCTCGCGACGGACCCTGATAGAGAGGGCGAGGCGATTTCGTGGCATCTGGCATATCTGCTCGGCTTAGGGCTTGACGACATTGACCGCGTCGAGTTCAACGAGATCACAAAGACGGGTATCAAGAACGGTATGGCTGCGCCCCGCGCCATCAATATCGACCTGGTAAACGCACAGCAGGCGCGACGGATTCTCGACCGTCTTGTCGGCTACAAGCTCAGCCCCTTTGTATCACAGAAGATTCACCGCGGTCTTTCCGCAGGCCGCGTCCAGTCGGTCGCCGTCCGCATCATCGTCGACAGAGAGCAGGAAATCCGCTCCTTCAAGCCCGAGGAATACTGGACGGTTGACGCGAAGTTTATCCCAAAGGGCTCGCGCAAGGCGTTCTCCGCGTCGCTCTACGGCAACCGGGACGGCAAGCTGAAAATCAAGGATCAGGCGCAGGCGGAACAAATCCTCGCCGACCTTGACGGCGCCGAGTATATGATTACCAAGGTCAAGAACGGTACGCGCAAAAAATCTCCCGCGCCGCCGTTCATCACCTCTACCTTACAGCAGGAGGCTTCCCGCAAGCTGAATTTCCAGTCCCGCCGCACCATGAAGGTCGCGCAGGAGCTGTATGAAGGCGTGGACGTCGAGGGTATCGGCGCAATCGGTCTGATCACCTATATGCGTACCGACTCCCTGCGTATCTCCAACGACGCCGTCGCCGACGCGCAGAGCTATATCCGCTCCGAGTACGGCGAGCAGTATCTCCCGCCGAAGCCCCGCTTCTTTAAATCCCGCGCAGGCGCACAGGACGGTCATGAGGCGATTCGTCCCTCGACCCCGTCGATTACTCCCGCGCAGGTCAAGAGCAGTCTGACCCTTGACCAGTATAAGCTGTATAAGCTGATTTGGGAGCGCTTTACCGCGTCGCAGATGGCGGACTGTATCCAGAAAACCACGCAGGCGGATATCGAGGCGAACGGCTATATCTTCAAGGCGGCAGGCTACAAGGTCGACTTTGACGGCTTTACCCGCCTGTATGTTGAGGGCAAGGATGACGCCGATACAAAGGATAACCAGATTTTGTCCCTTGAGAAGGACACTCCCTGTAAGCTCAAGGAGATTGTCCCGAACCAGCATTTCACGCAGCCGCCCGCACGCTATACCGAGGCGTCGCTGATCAAGGCGCTCGAGGAGTACGGCATCGGCAGACCGTCTACCTATGCCGCCACCATCTCTACGATTACCTCACGCGAGTATGTCAAGCGCGAGGGCAAGACCCTCTATCCCACCGAGCTGGGAGAGGCGCTGGCGGGTTTGATGAAAGAGCGCTTCCCGAAAATCGTCAACGTCAAGTTCACTGCCCAGATGGAGCAGGAGCTGGATACCGTCGAGAGCGGCGAGACCCAGTGGGACGCGCTTCTCTCCGACTTCTATACCGATTTTGACAAAACCCTCAAAAAGGCAAAAACCGATATGCAGGGCGTGAAGATTCAGCTCAAAGAGGACGAAACCGATATTATCTGCGAAAAATGCGGCCGCAGGATGGTCGTTAAGGTCGGGCGCTACGGAAAGTTTATCGCCTGTCCCGGCTATCCCGAATGTAAGAATATCAAGAAGTACGTCGAGGAAGTCGGCGTAAAATGCCCTAAGTGCGGCGGCGACGTTATCGTCAAGCACACAAAGAAGGGCAAGGCGTTCTACGGCTGCTCCAATTATCCCGAATGTGACTTTGTATCGTGGTACGAGCCTGTCGACGAGCGCTGCCCCAACTGCGGCGATATCCTCTTTAAGCGCAAGGGCAAAAAGGGCGGCGTATTCTGTCAGCATGAGGGATGCGGGTATAAGAAATAAGAGTTAAGAAATAAGAAATAAGAAATAAGAGTTGAGGGCGGACTCCGTCCGCACCTGAATACAGATAACAGTTAACAGATAACAGATAACAGTTGAGGGCGGGCGCTGCCCGCACCCATTTACAGATAACAGATAACAGTTAACAGATAACAGTTAAGGGCGGGCGCTGCCCGCACCCGATTTCTATTAACTATCAACTACCAACCACCAACTACCAACCACCAACTACCGACTATGAACTATGTCAATGTCATCGGCGCGGGACTTGCCGGTTGCGAGGCGGCTTATCAGCTGTCAAAGCGCGGCATCAAGGTGCGGCTCTATGAGAGCAAGCCCCTGAAAAAAAGCCCTGCCCACCATTCCGATATTTTATGCGAGCTGGTATGCTCCAATTCCTTTAAGGCGAACCGCGTGAATTCCGCGGCGGGGCTTTTGAAGGAGGAAATGCGTACCCTCGATTCTCTGCTACTGAGCTGCGCCGACCGCTGCGCTGTTCCCGCGGGAGGCGCTCTGGCGGTTGACCGCGAGCGGTTTTCCGCAATGGTCACCGACGCAATCACGGGCGATTCGAATATTGAAATCATTTCCGAAGAAATCAAGGAGATCCCCGGCGACGCGGTTACGGTTATCGCGACGGGACCTTTGACGCATGACGCGCTGTCCGCCGCGATTGCGGAGCGCTTCGGCGAGAGCCTGCGGTTTTTTGACGCCGCCGCGCCGATTGTCGCCGCCGACAGCGTGGATATGGAATACGCGTTCTTTGAGTCGCGCTACGGCAAGGGCGGGGGAGAGGATTACCTCAACTGCCCGATGAACAAGGCGGAGTATGAAGCGTTTTACGAAGCGTTGGTCAGCGCCGAGCGCGCGCCCGTGCATGAATTCGACGTGATGAACCCGAAGGTGTATGAGGGCTGTATGCCGATTGAGGTCATGGCGCAGCGCGGCGGGGATACGATTCGCTTCGGCGCCCGATGAAGCCCGTCGGTCTGCGTGACCCGCGCACGGGTCACCGTCCGTGGGCGGTGCTGCAGCTGCGTAAGGAAAATTCCGCCGCGACCATGTACAACCTCGTTGGCTTTCAGACAAATCTGAAATTCGGCGAACAAAAGCGGGTCTTTTCCATGATACCCGCCCTACATAATGCGGAGTTCCTGCGCTACGGCGTGATGCACCGCAATACCTTTATCAATTCCCCTCAGATTCTCAATTCAGATTATTCTGTAAAAGAAAATAAAAACCTGTTCTTCGCGGGTCAGCTCACCGGCGTGGAGGGGTATATGGAAAGCGCGTCCTCGGGACTGCTGTGCGGTATCAACGCCGCGCGCCTGACTCTCGGACAAGCGACCGTGACCCTGCCCGGCACCACCATGATGGGCGCGCTGTCGCGCTATATCAGCGACGCGACGGTGACGGACTTCCAGCCGATGGGCGCGAATTTCGGCGTACTGCCGCCGCTTGTGAACCGTCCCCGCGATAAGGCGGAGCGCGGACAAGCCTACGCCGACCGCGCACTCGGCGACCTGAGAGAATTTATCCGGGAAAACAGTATTGAATGATACGGCTGCCTGCGGGCGGTCTTACAAACGGTTAAAAGGTGATATATGATGAAAATTATCGTAGACGCATTCGGCGGCGATAACGCCCCGCTCGCACCGGTTCAGGGCTCAGTCGAAGCGCATAAGGAATACGGTGTAGACATTATCCTGACGGGTGACGAGGCGGTGATCAAAAAAACCGCCGCCGAAAATAACCTCAGTCTCGACGGCATTGAGATTGTCCATGCTCCCGACGTCTTTACCAACGACGACCAGCCCTCGACCATCCGCTCCAAGGCGAAGGCAAATACCTCGATGGCGGTCGGCTTTCAACTGCTGAAGGACGGCAAAGGCGACGCGTTTATTTCCGCGGGCAACTCCGGCGCGTTAGGCGCGGGCGCGATGTTCCTTATCAAGCGAATCAAGGGCATCCAGCGCGTTGCGTTTGCGCCTGTTATGCCGAATATGAACAGCTACTTCATGCTGATTGACAGCGGCGTGAATACCGACGTCCGTCCCAAGGCGCTGCAGCAGTTCGCGATGATGGGCTCGATCTACATGAACAAGGTCATGGGCTTTGAGAACCCCAGAGTCGGGCTCGCCAACGTCGGCGCCGAGGAGCATAAGGGCGACACCCTCCGTCAGGAAAGCTATGCGCTATTGAAGGAAACGCCCTCTATCAACTTCGTCGGCAACGTCGAGGGTCGCGATATTCCGCTTGACGGCGCGGACGTTGTTGTCTGCGACGGCTTCACGGGCAATATGATTCTCAAGACCTACGAGGGCGTCGCGATTGCGCTGATGAAGAAAATCAAGGGCGTTTTCACAAAGAACATCAAGACAAAGCTCGCGGCGGCGGCTGTGATGAAGGAATTCAAAGAGATGAAAAACAGCATGGATTCCGACGAAATCGGCGGCGCGCCCGTGCTGGGCTGTACGAAGCCTGTTTTCAAGGCGCACGGCTCCGCTAAGGCGAAAACGATTAAAAACGCTATCCGCGTGACTATGGATTATGTGAACAACAACGTGATTGCCTCCATCACCGAGGCGCTCAGGGAAATCGACGATACGCAGAACGAGGGTGAGTAAATGAAAGACCTGCAAGAGGCGATTGGCTACAGCTTTAAAAATCCCGCGCTGCTGACCGAGGCGCTGACCCATTCGTCCTACGCGCACGAACAGCATAAGAATATGAAGTACAACGAGCGGCTGGAATTTCTCGGCGACGCGGTGCTGTCGATTGTGGTGTCCGATTACATCTACACCCACTGTCCCGATTTGCCCGAGGGTGAGCTGACGAAGCTACGCGCCTCGCTCGTGTGCGAAAAAAGCCTGTTTGATTTCGCGAAGCAAATCAACCTCGGCTCTTATCTGCGACTGTCCAACGGCGAACGCCGCAACGGCGGCGCAAACCGTCCGTCGATTGTGTCCGACGCGTTTGAGGCGCTGATTGCCGCGATTTATCTCGACGGCGGCATGGAGCCCGCGAAAAAGCATATCCTGCGCTTTGTGATTCCCGAGATTGAAAGCCACAAGAACAATTCCTTCAAGGACTACAAGACCGCCCTGCAGGAGATTGTCCAGAAGAACCCGGGCGAGCATCTGGAATATAAGCTGGTAGGCTCCTCCGGCCCCGACCATAACAAGCGCTTCAAGGTCGAGGTCTGCCTGAACTCTAACGTCATCGGTCGCGGCGGCGGCCGCTCCAAGAAGGAAGCGGAGCAGCAGGCGGCGCGCGAAGCACTGGAGCTGATGGGCTATTAAACACGCAAACGTCGCGCTGTTTATCCCGTTCAACGGCTGTCCCCATCAATGCTCGTTCTGCGACCAGCGCAGTATTACGGGCAGGGCGTACCAGCCTGCGGCACAGGACGTCAAACAAGCGCTTGAAACTGCTGTTAATTCTTTAAAAGAAAATACATACAATGCGGAGATTGCCTTTTTCGGCGGGAGCTTTACGGCGATTGACCGCGGCTATATGCTGTCGCTGCTGGACGCGACCGTGCCGTATATCGACCGCTTCAAGGGCATCAGGATTTCTACCCGTCCCGACGCGGTTGACGGTGAGGTGCTTGCGCTTTTGCGGGACTATCGCGTAACTGCCGTTGAGCTGGGCGCGCAAAGCATGAGCGATACCGTTCTGTCCGCCAACGACAGGGGACATACCGCCGAGGATGTGCGTACTGCGTCACGGCTGATTCAGCGTTATGATATGGAGCTCGGGCTGCAGATGATGACCGGTCTATATCAAAGCACTGACGCGCTTGACAGGGCTACCGCCGAGGAATTTGTCAGGCTGCGACCCGGTACCGTGCGGATTTATCCCACGATCGTCATGCGGCATACGCGGCTCGGCGAGCTGTATGAAAGCGGCGAATATACGCCGCAGACGCTTGACAGCGCCGTTGACCTTTGCGCCGATTTGCTGACGCTGTTCGGTGAGAGCGGTATCAAGGTCATCCGTGCCGGTCTGCACGATACGCCGTCGCTGCGGGCGGATATGCTCGCGGGCCCGTACCATCCCGCCTTCCGCGAGCTGTGCGAAAGCCGCATCATGCTGAGAAAAGCGACGGAATTATTGCGGGACAAGCCGCGGGGAGAATATGTCCTCGCCGTCAATCCGCGCAGCCGTTCCAAGATGACCGGCAATCAGAAAAGTAATCTTTTTGCCCTGCAAAAGCGGGGCTATGATATCCGTATCACCGAGGATAATTCCCTCTCCGATTTTGAAATTGACCTGAAGGAGAAACTATGCTCTTAAAATCACTGGAGCTGCAAGGCTTCAAAACCTTTCCCGATAAAACAAAATTAACCTTTGACAAGGGTATCACCTCCGTCGTCGGACCTAACGGCTCCGGAAAATCCAACATTTCCGACGCGATTCGTTGGGTGCTGGGCGAGCAGAGCGCAAAGGAGCTGAGATGTTCGCGCATGGAGGACGTCGTCTTTAACGGCACCGACAAGCGCAAGCGACAGGGCTATGCCGAGGTCACCCTTACGATTGACAACTCCGACCGCAAATTGCCCTACGGCGGCGACGAAGTAGCGGTCACCCG
>CAJONB010000111.1 GCA_905235715.1 uncultured Ruminococcus sp.
AATGCTGGAGGATATCGCGATCCTCACCGGCGGCACCGTTATCACCTCCGACCTCGGTCTGGAGCTGAAGGACGCTACCCTTGAGCAGTGCGGCCGCGCGCGTCAGGTCAAGATCACCAAGGAAGACACCATCATCGTTGACGGCGCAGGCGAGGCGGAGGAAATCAAGAACCGCGTCAACCATATCCGTCAGCAGATCGAGGTCACAACCTCCGACTTCGACCGTGAGAAACTGCAGGAGCGTCTTGCGAAGCTCGCGGGCGGCGTAGCGGTCATCAAGGTCGGCGCTGCTACCGAAATCGAAATGAAAGAGAAGAAGCTCCGTATCGAGGACGCTCTCTCCGCAACCAAGGCGGCTGTTGAAGAGGGTATCGTCGCGGGCGGCGGCGTAGCGCTGATTAACGCTGTTCCCGCTGTTGAGAAGCTGCTTGCTTCCACCACCGGCGACGCTAAGACAGGCGTTCAGATCGTTCTCAAAGCGCTCGAAGCGCCGATCAAGCAGATTGCGAAGAACGCGGGTCTGGAAGGCTCCGTCATCGTTGAGAACATCAAGCGCGAGAATAAGGTCGGCTACGGCTTCGACGCACTCGGCGAGGAGTACACCGACATGATTTCCGCGGGCATCGTCGACCCGACAAAGGTCACCCGTTCCGCTCTGCAGAACGCGGCTTCCGTCGCTTCGATGGTTCTCACCACCGAGAGCCTCGTCGCCGACATCAAGGAGCCCGAGCCTCCTGTCGCAGCCGCACCCGACATGGGCGGTATGTATTGATAATCAATCGCTTTCAAAAGCCTGTTCTACGGAGCAGGCTTTTTTGTATAGCGTTTCGAAAATGTTTGCATAATTCTCTTACTGCCGCGCATACTAGCATTACCAAACATTAGGAGGTAAATTTTATGACCGACAAAGAGTTGCTCTATATCGAGGACGCCCTCGGACATGAGCAGTATTTCCAACAGAAGTGCGACGAAACCGTACAGAACCTGACCGACCCTGAGCTGAAGCGTTGTGTGGAGAATCTCTCCGACCGCCACGCCCAGATTTTCCGCCAGTTCTATTCATTACTGTAAGGAGGATTATGATGGACGACAAGAACCTGATGCAGAATCTGCTGTTACTCGAGAAAGGCGTCTGCGACCTGTATATGCACGGCGCGGTTGAAAGCGGCACCCAGAACGTACACCTTGCCTTCAACTCCGCGTTCACCGACAGCCTTTCCATGCAGAACGAAATCTATTCCAAGATGACCGAGAAGGGCTGGTACACCCAAAAGCAGGTAGACCAGAACAAAATCGACACCCTCAAAACCCAGTATTCATCCTTTAGCCAGAGCTAATCAGTGTAAAGCGAAACGGACGACAGATTTCCTGCCGTCCGTTTCGCTTTGAAAGAGTTGAAAAGGGGTCTATAATGGCTTAGAATAGGGGACTATTCTTTATGCTCTATATTGGTGCCGTCAAGCTCACAGATGTCTGCTTTGTACCGCTGGATTCGCGTCGCGTCGAGGACAGTCACATCGCCGTCTGCGTCGTAGTCAGCGGCTATCAGGTCAATCTCGCTTTCTTCGATCAATTCTGCTTTATAAAGCTGGATATGGGTTGCATCAAGAATTGTCAAATCACCATCTTTATCCGCGTCCCCATTATTTCCATCGAGATTTTCATGTACAATATAGTCCGGTTCGGCAACATAAACATCATTACTTTTTTCCAAAATTCTGATAGTATCTAATACCGCCTGCTTATTCTTTACATTTAAGGTCAAAAGATAATATTTGTGATAATTCTCATATAAGGCATCAATGCGCTTGGTTGCCATCTGTTCTGCAAATATCTGTTTTTCTGTAGGGCTCAACGAGTCGTCTGCAACTTCGAGATACTCCGTGACAAAACCCGCGTATCTTTCACGGATGCTGCGGGTGTAATCATTAAACATTTCTTTTACGGAAGCCAAGTCCAGATCATTAAACACGTCTGGAATACTATCCGTATGCAACCTTTTTATACTCTCAGCGTGACTGAGCAACACTATTACGCGATCCGGGGCAAAATCATCATCCAAGGTTGCCGGACAAATGGGCTTGCTTTCAGTCGATTCGACATAATAAGACTCGTCAAATTCACTTTCTTCATCTGTTTTAAAAGGATGCTGATCCGCTGCAAATGCAGACACAGTAAGGCAACATAAAACCATAAGTGCCGTTAATACAGAAATGATTTTTTTCATGTTGAATCTCCTCCTAATATTTAATTATCAAGCCTACTTATACTTCTGTCAACAAAAGAAGGTTTTATTGATTCGACAAATCAATTTGAATCCGCGTCGCGTTTCAAACGTCAAATGAACCGATGAAATCCGGTTCGGCAATGATGGAAGAATTACCTTCCAAGACCTCTAAGGCTCTCCAGACGATCTCTTTTGACTTTTCCTTGAAAATGATAAGGTAAACGGCGCGACCGGAGCCGGGAGTCAATAGTCTGGTGGATTCAATCTCGAAACCTTTCAGCAGATTTCCGTAGTCGCCAGATACGATCACACGACCGAGTCCAAAATGATCCGGCTCATAACGGCTGAACTCATCTTGATACGGCTTTGCAGAAATCACATCAGCGTTCTCTTCCAAAGTCACTATGGCGAGGCGGTCGTTTTCTGCTGATTTTTCGGCTAGGTCAACTTTAAAAACAGCATAAGATTCCGTAGAAGCAAGCATCCCGATGGATTCCATATTAAAATCACGCAGCGTATCAATGACGGTGTTTCTCGCTCTTGAGAGGGAACGCGGCGTTCCTGCCTGAACCGAAACGAGCAACGAGCCCAACTCATAATTTTCGAGATTTTCAGTTTCTTTATCGGTGTCGTCTATGATTGTGCCGCTAAGCTCGCAAAGACCGGCTTTGTACCGCTGGATGCGCGTCGCGTCGAGGACGGTCATCTCGCCGTCGCCGTCAGCGTCCGCGCCGGTTGCGACGATACTGTTCTTTGAATCCAGCCCCGCAACGCAGCGCTGGATCTTCGTTGCGTCGAGAATGGTGACATCCATGTCGCCGTCCGCGTCGCCGTAGATTTCATACGCCGTTCTGTCGCCGAGATCGAGCTTTTGCCAGACCTCATATAGGTCGGGATAATCGTCGAAGTCAATCTCCGCCACGTCGAAGAAGCGATCCTGCTCCGCGTCGTAGATGCCGATGTCAAATGCAAACGGCTTTTGGAACGTATTCGGTGCGTAGAGCAGCCGTCCGCCGACGACCTGACTGTAGATTGCGGTCGCGACACACGTGCCGTAGCTTGCATCGACCAGCGCCCAGTCAAAGCCGTATTCCTTATCGTCCGGCGCGTAGTGGTGATAGTAGATTTCCTGATACATCATGCACGGCACAAAGGAACCAAAATAGTCGTACTGGCTGACCAGCCGCTCACGGTAGCGGTTGCGGGTATTCAAGTAATCATATCTTTGATAATCGGTTTCCCACGCTTCGCCGGATTTAAAATAGCGGATGGACTTGACATTTTTGTTTTCGGCGAGTTTATTGATTTCCTCTTTTGAATTCTGTACACGGCAGGTCAGCGCGTCATAGCATACGTTTCTGATGTTTTCAAGATGCGTGATATTGCTCAGCTCCTCGACAATGCTGTCATATACCGGGGACTGTTCCTGCTGTATATAGTCGAAATATTCTCTGAGCGCGTCGAGGGCGCTGTTCTCCCAAGACGGCATCTCTTTCGGGATTTTTGCATCGGGATTTAGCTCGATGTAGACGGGGAGCGTGGTGAAAACGCCCTGTGTTTCGTCAAGCTTTTCGATAAGCTTAGAATCGATTTTGCTGTCCTCTGCCGTAACGGCAATTATTCCGCAAGAGAATAATAACACAATAGACAAGAGTATGGAAATTATTTTTTTCATGGTGTTTCTCCTTTACAGATAAATGTTCCCGGTTAAGAGAATTTGGTTTTCATCATAGTAGAATTGGTAGGTGTATACGTCGCCGCGGCGGGCGTAGGACGGCGGCTCGAAAGAATAGTCAACGTAGCCGTCCATCGGATTTTCACCTACCGGGTAATAGGTGGTGCGATGACTTTTGCTGTAGATATTTTTATCACCCAGCATTTTGCCGTCGCTGTCAAAAACACGGCAGTAGATTACCGGGCCCGGACCGTTCCAGCTTCCGGAAGATGCCGCCGGCGCAGCGTCAGAGGAAAACGTGAATTCGTAAAACACTGCGCTGACGGTAATTGCTTGCGGCAATTCGTCAGATGAAGCGGCTCCGCCTGTTATTTCGGAGTTTTCTGCAT
>CAJONB010000112.1 GCA_905235715.1 uncultured Ruminococcus sp.
AGTCAGCTGCACATAAGCCTTTTTCCAGCTACGGGTGTAGCCCTCAAAACGGCCCTGTCTCTTCATACGGCCGCGTACATGAACGGTGTTGACCTTCTGTACCTTCGCGCCCTTGAAGAGCTCCTCTACAGCTCTGGCGACGTCTATCTTAGTAGCCTTCTTCGCTACCTCGAAAACATATTTCTTGTCGTTAACGCCGAGCATCGCTTTCTCAGTGATGATGGGGCGGATAATGATATCTTGAGCTATCATGCGTATACCTCCTCGATCTTAGTGAGCGCGTCCTTGGCGATGATCAGCTTGTCGGCGCCCAGAATGTCATAAACATTCAGCTCGTTGACCTGAGCTGTCTTGACGCCCTCGATGTTGCGAGCAGACTTGATGACCTTCTCATCTACCGCGGGCAGTACGATCAGAGCCTTCTTCTCAGAGCCTACGGCGCTGAGCATAGCCGCGATCTTAGCGGTCTTGATCTCGTCAAGAGCGATCTCGTCGATGACGATGATCTCGTCAGCCTGAGCCTTAGCGGAGAAAGCGGACTTCATAGCCAGTCTTCTGACCTTCTTGTTGACCGAGAAGCGGTAATCTCTGGGCTTGGGAGCAAATACTATACCGCCGTGGTACCACTGGGGCGAGCGTGTCGAGCCCTGACGTGCGCGACCCGTACCCTTCTGTCTCCAGGGCTTGCGACCGCCGCCTGAAACCTCAGAACGGGTGAGAGCCGACTGTGTGCCCTGACGCTGATTAGCAAGATAGCTTACCACCATCATGTGCATAACAGCCGCGTTCGGCTCAATGCCGAAAATCGAATCTGCAAGGTCTACGGCAGAAACTTTCTTGCCCTGCATATCTACAACCTGTACATTAGGCATATGATTTCCTCCTTCCTTAAGCCTTTACGCTGTCTTTGATGACAACGTAGCCGCCGTTAGCGCCGGGAACAGCGCCCTTGATTGCGAGGAGATTGTTCTCAGCGTCAATCTTTACGACGGTCAAATTCTGGACGGTAACCTTCTCGGCGCCGAGGTGACCCGCCATCTTCTTGCCCTTCCATACTCTGGAGGGAGAGGAGCAGGCGCCCATAGAGCCGCCGTGACGCGCGTTAGGACCGGTACCGTGAGATTCCTTCAGGCGGGAGAAGTTCCAGCGCTTGATAACGCCGGCATAGCCCTTACCCTTGCTCTTACCGGTAACGTCAACCTTGTTACCTGTTTCAAATACGTCTGCCTTGATGATCTGACCCGGCTCGTAAGCGGAGCAGTCATCAAATCTGAATTCCTTAAGAATTCTCTTGGGAGCTACGTCAGCCTTTTTGAAGTGACCCTGCAAAGGCTTTGTAACGTGCTTCGGCTTGATATCGCCGAAACCCATCTGGACGGCGTTATAGCCATCCGTTTCGACGGTCTTGAGCTGTGAAACAACACAAGGACCCGCCTCGACAACGGTTACGGGAACAACTTTTCCCTTCTCGTCGAAGATCTGTGTCATACCGATCTTCTTGCCGATTAATGCTTTCTGCATTCTTTATATCCTCCTTTTAGGTTATTGGTCGGCATTCGCCGACATGACCCTGTCTGCGTGGTAGGTTGGGAATGTGATTATAACTTAATCTCAATCTCAACGCCGGCAGGGAGCTCTAAGCTCATAAGAGCCTCGACTGTCTTGTTGGACGGTCTTAAAATGTCGATAAGACGCTTGTGAGTTCTCATCTCGAACTGCTCGCGGCTGTCCTTATACTTATGAACAGCGCGGAGGATGGTAACTACCTGCTTCTCGGTCGGGAGCGGGACGGGACCCGAAACTCTCGCGCCGGTACGCTTCGCGGTAGCGACGATTCTCTCAGCGGACTGATCAACCAGCTGGTGATCATAACCCTTTAATCTTATCCTGATTTTTTCCTTGACTGCCATATCTTCGCCTCCTAAATTTGTTTGGGTGGTACGAAAATTTCAGTGAACTTTTTAAACACCCGTCCGGGTGTTCCCAGCCCCTCCGTTAAAAAAGCCGATAGCCGGAATCCGGCAACCGGAAGCAGAGTGAGCGCAGGACGGCATAGCAACCCCAATGCCGTAAAAAGCTCAAACTATTCTTTCGCCCGGTTTAAAATCGGACATACTCCACGGAAAAACCAACGCTTATGCGTTGCAACCTCCCGCTTCATCGCATATCATGGTGCAGTCACGCAAGGATGATTATATAATAAAAGTGCAATAATTGCAAGAAAACAGCTAAAATTACCTATGTAAAAATTTCATGAACTTTTTTGTCGTGTTTTATGCACCTTGCACAATTTCACAATATCTTGTGGTTCCGCCGCC
Source organism: uncultured Ruminococcus sp. (assembly GCA_905235715.1). Classification (GTDB taxonomy): domain Bacteria; phylum Bacillota; class Clostridia; order Oscillospirales; family Acutalibacteraceae; genus Ruminococcoides. The sequence goes on from CAJONB010000112.1 coordinate 2,319, forward strand.
CTCACCTACAAGGCGATTTGCCTGTTTCCGCTTCGCCGCAGGTGATTATCCGCAAAACACCGCAGGGAGGACATCTGCCCTCCCTGTATCCATTTATATATGTTACTTATTTAAAATACTTGACCGCAGCCTCAAACATACGGATATCGTAGTTGCCGGGAACGTTCTTATACAACCCCTTGCCGACACGCTCGCTGTGTCCCATCTTGCCGAAAACTCTGCCGTCGGGCGAGGTGATACCCTCGATCGCGTAGCAGGAATTGTTCGGGTTGAAGTGGACGTCGGTGGTCGCGTTACCCTCGAGGTCGACATACTGGGTCGCAATCTGACCGTTTTCGGCAAGCTGCCGAATCAGCCCGTCGCTCGCCAGGAACCGTCCCTCGCCGTGGGAAATCGGCACGGTGTACACGTCGCCGACATTCGTCAGGCTCAGCCACGGACTCTTATTGGATGCGATTCGCGTATGGACAATGCGGCTCTGATGGCGCGCAATCGTATTATAGGTCAGGGTCGGGCAATTCTCGTCGGTGTCGATAATTTTTCCGTAGGGAACCAGACCGAGCTTGATCAGCGCCTGGAAGCCGTTGCAGATACCGCACATCAGGCCGTCGCGGTTATCGAGCAGGTCGGCAACGCCCTCTTTGACGGCGGCGTTGCGGAAGAACGCGGTGATGAACTTGCCCGAGCCGTCGGGCTCGTCGCCGCCGGAGAAGCCTCCGGGGATGAATACCATCTGAGCGGTTTTCAGCTCGCGGGCGAATTTTTCAACGCTCTGCTGAATTCCCGAAGCGCTCAGGTTATTGATGACGATGATCTCAGGCTCTGCGCCCGCGTCGGCAACCGCCTTTGCGGAATCATACTCGCAGTTCGTACCCGGGAACGCGGGAATCAGCACCTTCGGCTTTGCGGCCTTGATTGCGGGCGCGGGATAGGACTTCGCCTCATAGCAGAAATTCTTGACAGGCGCGTGGGTATCGGGAATATTGCAGGAGTACACGCCCTCGAGCTTATCCTCGTAATCGCCGAGGATCTCGCTGACCGCAATATGCTCCGCGCCGTAGGTAAACGCGCCGTCGTCCGTCACCGTACCGACAGTAACCGCGCCGTCGATTTCTTCGTCCGTCTCCAGCAGGAACGCGCCGTAGCAGTAGCCGAACAGCTTATCAACCGCAAGGCTGTCGTCAAAGCGGAAGCCGAAGCCGTTGCCGAACGCCATCTTCATGACTGCCTCGGCAATACCACCGATGGCCGGCGTATACGCGGCATAGACCTTGCCCGCGCGCATGAGGGAAGTCACCCTATTATAAAGGTTTAAGAGAGAACCGGTATCGGGCAGGCTGTCACTGTTGTATTCGGGCGCAAGCAGCACGACCTTATGACCCGCCGCTTTGAATTCGGGCGAAATCACGTTCTGCACCTTATCGGTCGTCACGGCAAAGGATACCAGCGTCGGCGGAACATCCAGCTTTTCAAAGCTGCCGCTCATGCTGTCCTTGCCGCCGATGGAGCCGATACCGAGGTTCATTTGCGCCTTGAACGCGCCGAGCAGGGCAGCGAGGGGCTTGCCCCAGCGTTTGCCGTCCGTGCCGGGCTTTTCAAAATACTCCTGGAAGGTCAGGTACACATCCTCAAAGGACGCGCCCGAAGCAATCAGCTTGCTGACGGATTCGACGACCGCGAGATACGCGCCGTGATAAGGGCTCTTTTCCGCAATCAGCGGATTGTAGCCCCACGCCATCAGGGACACGGTGTCGGTGTGCTTCTTTTCCACGCTGACCTTTTGCACCATCGCCTGAATCGGGGTGAGCTGGTTTTTGCCGCCGAACGGCATCAGCACCGTACCCGCGCCGATGGTGGAGTCAAAACGCTCGGAAAGTCCGCGCTTCGAGCAGATATTGAGGTCGGAGGCGGTTTGCTTCATATTTTCAACAAAGCCGCCCGCGACGGATTTTTCAT
>CAJONB010000113.1 GCA_905235715.1 uncultured Ruminococcus sp.
ATGGGCGCTCGCGAATTACGGTATTGACAGAAACGGCTACGCGTTCCCGGTTTATCCCGTCGCGTGGGGTGCGGGTCACGGTCCGTTTTACGTTTACCTTTCGATGGTATTCATCAAGCTGTTCGGCGGATCGCTCTTTGTGTACCGCCTGCCCGGCGCGCTGATGGGAATCGCCTCGATACTGCTCCTGTATCTGACGGTAAAAATGCTGCGGAACCGGTTCACCGCGTATATCGCCGCGTTTTTGCTGGCGTTATCGCCGTGGCATATCATGCTGTCGCGGTGGGGGCTGGACGCAAATCCCATGCCGTTTCTCGTGCTGCTCGCCGTCTTCTTCTTTGTGCTCGGCTATAAAAAGCAGAGGACGCGCTTTTATGTCCTGTCCGCCGCAGGCTTTGCCTTATCGCTGTACGCCTACGCGTCCGCTTATGTTGTGGTGCCGATTCTGCTGCTGATAAGCGTGTTTTACGCAATCAAGCAGCGCCGGCTGACCGTCAGACAACTGCTGTCCAGCGGGGCGGCGTTTGTGCTTGTCGCGCTGCCGCTCGCCGTGTTCTGGGTCATCAATATCTTTCATCTTCCCGAAATCAACACGCCGCTTTTCAGTATTCCGCGGCTGACGGCGATGCGCTCGACCTCGGTATTTCTTCCCCTTGACGGCGCTTTTCTCGGCAATGTCGCCGACAACCTCGGCAAGCTGGTCACGATGCTGTTCTCTTATCAGAACGTCGAGATCTACAACATTCTCGAGGGCTTCAATATCATCTATGTATTCACCCTCCCCCTGACGGTCGCGGGATGTGTCCGCGTTCTGCGAAGAGGGCTTCGGCTCCGGGACGATAACGGAGAATTCATCATCGCCGCGTGGTTTATCAGCAGCTTTCTCTACGCGCTGGTGATTCATCAGAACATCAACCGCCTGAGCATTATGTTCATCCCCGTCATCTACTTCACGGCGGTCGGGTTCGAATGGCTGAGCGAGAGCTTCCGCGAGCTGACGGCGGTGGCGCTCGGGCTGGTGATAGCCGGCTCCTGTCTGTTCACGGCAAAATACTTCGGCGACGACTACCGTCAGGCAATCGGCGCAGAATTCATGAGCGGACTCGGTGAAGCGGCGGCTTATGCCGATTCGCTCGACTGTGAAACGGTTTACTGCGCGGACGCGTATTATGACGGCTCCATCAAGGGCGCATACCTGATTTTGATGTACTACTGCGAGGTCGACCCGAAGCTCTTTAACGATACGGTGCAATACTACGATAACGAAACCCAGTTCCGCTACGCACAGCGGTTCGGGCGCTACTGCTTTATGATACCCGCAGAGTTGACGTCGCCGGCATATTACAACGACGTTTTTGTCCTGCCTGCGGCGGACGCGGCGAGATTCGACAGCACATACGAAATCAAGTATTTCGACCGTTATATCGTCGTGCATAAGGCGAATGCTGCGCCGTGATCCTCGCGCAAGAATAATTCTTTTATAGAATTTAAAATCACAATTTTGTTATCTCTTTTTGTCAGGATAAAAATAAACAATAATTTTTTGCATAGACTGTTAATAAGCTAATTTTTGCTATTGACTTCACCCATAATAAAGAGTAGAATAGAAGCAGAAAACAAAAGGAGCTTTTCATGGATAACGAATTCAAGCCCGACCTGATTACTCTGATTGACGAGGAGAACATCGAGCATAATTTTGAGATTCTCGACACGATTGAGAATGACAAAGGCGTTTTTTACGCGCTGTATCCCGTCTTTGACAATGCCGAGGAGGCGGTCGAGGACAACGGCGAGTATTACATCATGGAGGTCGTCGAGGAGGACGGCGAGGAACAGCTTGCCGAGGTAGATGACGAGGTGCTTTTAGACGAGCTTTCCGCTGTCTTTGAAAGGCATTTTGAAGAGCTGTTCGACGACTTTGACGAGGACGAAGAATAAATCCGCGTGCCAAGCGGCTTTCACAATTCAATAACTCAGGCAATTATCCTGCCTGACGCGCGTATCGGTCACAAATAACCCTACAACTTTTAAATCGGGAGCTTAGCTCCTTCGGCGGTGTGCAGACCTCCCAGACCCATTGGAAGAAGGGAGCCTAAAGCCGCAGGGCGGGCACCCACCTGTCATTATGTAGGCAGGTTATCTTTCGACTGTTGCGGTCAGGCGGGATACTTTTTTAGATAACAGATAACAGATAACAGTTAACAGATAACAGTTAACAGATTACAGTTAACGATTCATAGGAGAAATATTATGAAAATTTCCGTATTAGGCTGCGGGCGCTGGGGCAGCTGTATCGCATGGTACCTCGACCGTATCGGTCACGAGGTCGTTTCCTGCGGGCTTAAGGACGCTCCCGAGCTTCAGCAGCTTCTTACAACACATCATAACGATTATCTCACCTATCCCGACAGCATCGAGGTCACCTACGATCTCGGCTATGCCGTCAACCGCGCGGAGGTCGTCGTCATCTCGATTTCGTCCCAATACCTGCGCTCTTACATGGAGGATATCTCGAAATACAACCTCGACGGCAAGGCAATCGTGCTGTGCATGAAGGGCATAGAGGTCACGACGGGATACCGTCTGTCCGAGGTTGTCGGCGACTTTGTGGACGAGAGCAAAACGCCCATCGCCGTATGGGTCGGTCCGGGACACCCGCAGGACTATGTCAGGGGAATCCCGAACTGCATGGTGATCGATTCGAATAACGACGAGCTGAAACGGCGTTTGGTCAGGAGCTTTAACAGCGAGCTGATTCGCTTTTATATCGGCACCGACCTGATTGGCTCCGAAATCGGCGCGGCGTCAAAGAACGTCATCGGTATTGCCGCGGGAATGCTCGACGGCTCAGGCTACACATCCATGAAGGGCGCGCTGATGGCGCGCGGCACGCGTGAAATCGCACGGCTGATAAAGACGGCGGGCGGTAATGAAATCTCCGCATACGGATTATGCCACCTCGGCGATTACGAGGCGACGCTGTTCTCGCAGTGGAGCCACAACCGCCGCTACGGAGAGAATCTGATCAAGGGCAAAAAATTCGACAAGCTCGCCGAGGGCGTGATGACCAGCAAGGCGCTGATAAAGCTCTCCGACAAGCTGGACGTTGAGCTGCCGATTACACGGGCGGTCTACCGTATTCTCTTTGAGAACGCCGACCCCGAGCAGGAGCTGTCCGCCTTGTTCCTGCGCTCTATCAAGGAAGAATTTTAACGTACATAACGCAACCCAGCTCCCTCGTCAGAGGGAGCCTCGTAGGATATCCAAAACCGCTTCTGCAAAGCGGTTGCATTTACCGCGCTGTAAATATAATCGAAACTTTTATAAACCGGGCGATATAGATTTTCTATGTCGCTTTTCTTTTTATGAAACTTTTTTGAGCGCTGATGTGTTTACTATGTGAAGGGGGTGTCACGGGTGCAGAAAACATACGCGGGTCTGAGCTACGATGCGGTTGTGCATCAGTATGCCCAAACAGTCGCGTCGGCGTGTCTGATGCGGCTGAACAATCGGGCGGACGCGGAGGACTGCTTCCAGAACACCTTCCTGAAGCTCTACACCTCATCCCCCGAATTCAAGGATGAAAACCATTTAAAAGCATGGCTGATCCGCGTTGCCGTGAATGAATGTAAAAACACCCTGCGCACCCGCGGGCGCACCGTCCCCCTTGACAGCGCCGCACAAGTCCCCGTCTTTATGCAGGAAACCGACAGCGGCTCTGCAATCGCCGTGCTGATGAAGCTCAGCCCGAAGTACCGCGAGGTGATGTACCTCTACTACTGTGAGGGGTACAAGATCGACGACACCGCGCGCATCCTCGGCAAAAGCCCGAACACCGTCAAAACGCTCCTGCGGCGCGGCAGAGAGCAATTCAAAAAGCTTTACGGAGGTGATGACTTTGAGTAAGCCTGATTTTGACTTTTCAAAACACGTTGAGGTACCCGACGCGTGGATTGAAAACGCACTGAAGATCCCGGATACCGCTCAAAGCGCACCGAAGGTCACGCCCTTTCCGAGGCGCATGGTTGCCGCGGCGGGAATTGTACTGGTGACTGTTCTGGGCGTCAGCGCATATTTCCTTTTCGGAAATAAAAATCCGATTCCGACAGCGCCCGCGCTCCCCGAAGCCGACACCGTTGCCCCGACGGAAAACAGCTCCGTTCCCACCGAAGCGGCTTCTGTCTCCGGCAGCACAGACGGTACGCAATCACCGTCGACCGCATAAGCCGAGGCTGC
>CAJONB010000114.1 GCA_905235715.1 uncultured Ruminococcus sp.
AATAAAGGCGCAGGAGCCTGCGTATACGCGCTTGCCGTCGAGCGTCCCCTCTACCCCGCTTCCCGAAAGACTGCGGAAGCCGTCGCAGGACGCGGCGGGGATATTCTGCTCCTCAGCGTAGGCGACGATTGCCCCCGCCAGCGGATGCTCACTCTTTTCCTCCAGTCCGCGCGCGACGGACAGCAGGCGCTCGGCGGTAACGCTCTCTGCGGGGATGACGTCGGTGACAGACGGCTTACCCTCGGTGATCGTGCCTGTTTTGTCGAGGGCGATAATCTGCGTTTTGCCCGCGTTTTCAAGGCTTTCGGCATTTTTGAAGAGGATGCCCTCCTTTGCGCCGACGCCGTTGCCGACCATAATCGAAACGGGCGTCGCCAAGCCCAGCGCGCACGGACAGCTGATGACCAGAACGGAAATCGCGCGCTCCAGCGCATAGCTGAACTCCCTGCCGACAAGCAGCCAGACCATCAGGGTGACGGCGGAAACCGCCAGCACAACAGGGACAAAAATCCCCGATACCTTATCCGCAACGCGCGCAATCGGCGCTTTTGTGGAGGACGCGTCATAGACGGTGCGGATAATCTGACTGAGGGTAGTGTCCTCGCCGACGCGGGTCGCACGGCAGCGGATAAAGCCGCCGCGGTTCATGGTGGCGGAATAGACGGCTGCGCCCTCCGCCTTTTCGACAGGCAGGCTCTCGCCTGTCAGCATACTTTCATCAACGGCGGTCTCGCCCTCTATCACCACGCCGTCCACAGGGACGCTCATGCCCGGACGGACGATGAAAATATCGCCCTTCTGCACGTCGTCGATTGGTACCTCGTACTCGGCGCCGTCACGCTCGACAACGGCGGTTTTCGGCGAAAGGTCCATCAGGGATTTCAGCGCGTCGGTGGTCTTGCCCTTGCTGTGGGCTTCGAGGATTTTGCCGACGGTTATCAGCACGAGAATCATGGCGGCGGACTCGAAATACAGCCCGTGGAGCAGCTCATGCGCCTGTCCGGCGCTGACCGCCGTCATCTCAAAGAGGACGTAAACGCTCCATACAAAGCTCGCCGCCGAGCCGAGGGACACCAGCGTATCCATGTTCGGCGCGCGGTGTACAGCGCCGCGAAAGCCGCTGATAAAAAACGGTTGGTTAATCACCATCACGGCGGCACAGAGAAGCATCTGCGCCAAGCCGATTGCAAGCGGGTTGTGGGCGAAGAAATGCGGCAGAGGGAAATTCCACATAACGTGTCCCATCGAGAAATACATCAGCACAAGCAGCAGTATCAGCGACGATACAAAGCGCTTGACGAGGGGCTTGACCCCGTCCGGCTGTTTGAAGGTTATTTTCGGTTGTTGTCCGGATTTTGCAGCTTCGGGCGCGGCGGTATAGCCTGCCTTTTCGACCGCGCCGACTATCCTGTCGGCGGTCGCGGTACCCTCGACGGTCATCGAACCGGTCAGCAGGCTGACGGAGCAGGCGGTAACGCCCTCGACGGCGCTGACTGCCTTTTCAACGCGCGCAGAGCAGGCGGCGCAGCTCATGCCGCCCACGGTATATCGGGTCATGGGGTCCTCCTTTCGGCTTTCTTTGAGGAAAGCTTATTTCATCAGCTTCGCGATAATATCCATCAGCTCGCCGACGACCTCATCGTCGCCCGCCTTGATGTCGCGGGTCACGCAGCCCTCGATATGGCGGCGCAGCAGCTCCTTGTTAAAGGCGTTGAAGGCGGATTTTGCCGCGGCGCTCTGGGTCAGGATGTCAACGCAGTAGGCGTCGTTCTCTACCATCGTGCGGATACCGCGGATTTGTCCCTCTAAGCGGGAAAGGCGGTTGATCAGCTTTTTCTTTTCTTCGCCGGTACGCTCGGTTTTCTTCGGCTTACAATGCTCACACGGCATGATTGTCACCTCTGTATTCCATATACCCCTAGGGGGTATTTTATCTCAACGTCATTATATACCCCCGTGGGGTATTTGTCAAGGGCGGCTCGCCCTGTTATCATCCGGTAATCCTCCGAATCTGTCAGCGTATTAGTCATTTTTCATTAAAAGTGCGGTCGAATCAACGGCAGATTCTAACCCGCGGCACTTGACTTTTTTGCTTTAATGTAGGATAATTGGAGAGTAAATACAGAGGGACAAATCGTTTTCGTCCCCGACTACAGGAGGTATATTATGTCAAAAATCGATTTAACCAAGTACGGCATCACCGATGTCAAAGAAATCGTTTACAACCCCTCGTTTGAACAGCTCTTTGAGGACGAGACGGATCCCTCTCTCGAGGGCTATGACAAGGGTCAGCTCACCGAGCTGGGCGCAGTCAACGTAATGACCGGTATCTACACCGGCAGATCGCCGAAAGACAAGTTTATCGTTATGGATGACAAGAGCCGCGACACCGTATGGTGGACGACGCCCGAATATCCCAACGACAACCACCCCGCGTCCGAGGCGACCTGGGAGGTCTGCAAGAAGCTGGCTGTCGACGAGCTGTCCGGCAAGAAGCTCTATGTTGTCGACGCGTTCTGCGGCGCGAACAAGGACACCCGCATGGCGGTTCGCTTTATCGTAGAGGTTGCATGGCAGGCGCACTTCATCAAGAATATGTTCATCCGGCCCACCGCTGAGGAGGAGGCTGACTTCACCCCCGACTTCACCGTTTACAATGCGTCTAAGGCAAAGGTCGAGAACTATAAGGAGCTGGGGCTCAACTCCGAAACCGCGGTTCTCTTCAACGTCACCTCACGCGAGCAGGTTATCCTGAACACCTGGTACGGCGGCGAGATGAAGAAGGGTATGTTCTCCATGATGAACTACTTCCTGCCCCTGCAGGGTATCGCTTCCATGCACTGCTCCGCCAACACCGATATGGAGGGCAAGAACACCGCCATCTTCTTCGGTCTGTCCGGCACCGGCAAGACCACCCTTTCCACCGACCCGAAGCGCCTGTTGATCGGCGACGACGAGCACGGCTGGGATGACAACGGCGTCTTTAACTTTGAGGGCGGCTGCTATGCGAAGGTCATCGGTCTGGATAAGGAATCCGAGCCTGACATCTACAATGCAATCAAGCGCAACGCGCTGCTCGAGAACGTCACCGTCGCCGAGGACGGCAAGATTGACTTCGACGACAAGAGCGTTACCGAAAATACCCGCGTCAGCTATCCGATCGAGCATATCGAGAAAATCGCGAAGAACGTCAACGTCATTTCCTCCGGCCCTGCGGCTGAGAACGTCATCTTCCTGTCTGCGGACGCATTCGGCGTACTGCCCCCTGTTTCTATCCTGACTCCCGAGCAGTGCCAATACTACTTCCTCTCCGGCTTTACCGCTAAGCTGGCGGGTACCGAGCGCGGTATCACTGAGCCGACCCCGACCTTCTCCGCCTGCTTCGGTCAGGCGTTCCTCGAGCTGCACCCCACCAAGTATGCCGAGGAGCTTGTCAAGAAGATGGAAAAGAGCGGCGCAAAGGCGTATCTGGTCAACACCGGCTGGAACGGCACCGGCAAGCGCATCACCATCAAGGATACCCGCGGCATTATCGACGCGATCCTCGGCGGCGATATCAAGAACGCTCCCACCAAGACCATCCCCTACTTTAACCTTGAGGTCCCGACCGAGCTGCCCGGCGTTGACACCGGCATCCTCGACCCGAGAGATACCTACGCCGACCCCACCGAGTGGGATAACAAGGCAAAGGATCTCGCCGCAAGATTCATCAAGAACTTCAAAAAGTACGAAATCCACGAATCCGGCAAGGCGCTGGTTGAGGCAGGCCCGAAGCTGTAAGGCTCCATTGTCTGTTAACAGAAGGAAAGATAAGGCTGTTCCGTTTTTCGGAGCAGCCTTTTTGTTTGTAGTTGGTAGTTTGTAGTTGGTAGTTGATAGTTGGTAGTTGGTGGTTTTTTGTTTAGATAACAGATAACAGTTGAGGGAAACGCTGACGCGTTTTGGAATGTAGGTGTTTGCGTAATAAATCCCACCTTGCCGTAGGGTGCAGCGCACCGCAAGGCTCCCTCTGACGAGGGAGCTGTCACCGAAGGTGACTGAAGGAGAGATAACGCAGCGTAACAACAGAAATCCGGCGTATGCCCTGATATACTGTGTAATGATACTGCAAAAGAGCTTTTGTCAAAAGCGATTCTGTAACAGCCATGTGACGTTATCTCTCCCTCCGGGTTTTGCTTTGCAAAAC
>CAJONB010000115.1 GCA_905235715.1 uncultured Ruminococcus sp.
AACAAAGGAGAATAACCCGTGGGAAAGTTAAAAAATCTTGACTCAAAGGCGGAGCAGAAAGGCAAGGGAGCCGAGACTTTCTGGCAGTTTATTAAATTTATTTTCGTCAGTCTCGGCGCTTGCATTGTGCAGGTCGTCACGCTTGCAATACTTTATAATATTCCCGCTATCAAAGCATTGAGCACCACTGCGTTCCACTGGTTTGTGTTTAATTATCCCGTTATTGAGGGCGAAAGATGCGGACTTGCCCTTTTCATTGCAGGCAATACCGCAAATATTTTAGCGCAGATATTTTCGTTTTTTATCAACCGTGAAAAGACGTTTAATTCCGGCGCAAATATTGCGGTCACTATGCCTATTTACATTGTGTTCACGCTGGCGCTTATCACTTTTTCAGCATGGCTGAACCCTGTTGTATTCACTATGTGCGTCAACAGATTCGGTCTGCACAGCGGACTTGCGCTGACTATAGCAACGGCGGTGTGCAGCACATTGCAGTTCTTCCTGTATTGGTGAATCGTTATTCTGCAGCAGGTGCGTTGAATGCAAGTGCGACCATACTGCCGCCGGCGCTGAAAGCACCGAACCCGATGAAGAAACCGAGCGTGGATCCCATGGCAGCCGGATTCGCAATACTGACGACACCGCTGACGATCATCAGGATACCGAGGATCAGCGCACACGCTACGGTGGTGATCGTGATGGTGCCGAAGGTCAGGATGAAGCCGCCTACACCGGTGATCAGGATCACGGAAGCGGTGAACAGGTTGCGGTTATCGTCGAGGTCGACCTTCTGGAGCATTTTCAAACCGGATACCGCGATGAAGCCGTAGAGCGCGATGCACACGCCGCCCATGACGCAGCTCGGAATGGTGCTGAGGAAGGCGACAAACGGCGCGATAAAGGAAATCAGAATCGCCTCACACGCCGCGACAATGATGGTCGCGACAGACGCATTCTTGGTAATCGCAACACAGCCGATGGACTCGCCGTAGGTGGTGTTGGGGCAGCCGCCGAAGAAGGCGCCTACCATAGAGCCGACACCGTCGCCCAGCAGGGTGCGGTCAAGACCCGGATCCTCAAGCAGGTCGTGTCCGATAACGGAGGAAAGGTTCTTGTGGTCGGCGATATGCTCGGCAAATACAACGAATGCAACCGGAACATAAGCGACCGCGATAGTGCCGATATAGCCGGCGGACAGCTCGCCGAACGCGCCGAACGCCTTGAAGAAGGTGAAGTCGGGAAGCGCGATAAAGGTGTTGAAGTTGATTTCCTTAAACAGACTGGTGAACGCGGTATACTGAATCACCATCAGTGAGGGATTGCCCGACCATTTACCGATGAAATAGAATATGGTCGCGCAGCCATAACCCGCGAGAATACCGATAATAAACGGTATCAGCTTGCTCGTCTTTTTACCGTAAACGGAGCAGAGCATAACAACCGCGAGCGTTACCAAGCCGCAGATAATCGCGACAAAAGGCGAGCCGGGCTGAGTCGTCCCGGTGACGTTGCCTTCTTCATCAATATTGACATTGATTGCGGGATTCACGGTACCGTCACTGTTCAGAGCAACATTGGCTGTTCCGATAGAACCGTCGTCGTTGACGGAATCGATTGTGCGAACCTGAACGGCAGACATGTCAACATCCTTGGTGTAGTTGACTCTGCTCAGGTCGCCGATTGCGTTGCCCGCGAGGGACAGACCGATAATCGCGACAATCGGGCCGATAACAACGGCAGGCATAATCTTGTTAACCCACTTGACGCCCGCGCCCTTGACAATCAGCGCGATGATGACGTAAACAAGGCCCGCAAGCGCTGCGCCGATAATCAGACCGAGGTAGCCCAGCGATAAGGAAACGCCGCCCGCAAACGCAGCCGCCATCGAGGCAAGAAAGGCGAAGGACGAGCCGAGGAATACCGGGCTCTTTGCCTGGGTAAACGCGACGTAAACCAGCGTACCGATACCCGCGCCGAACAGCGCCGCAGAGGTGCTCATACCGTTGCCGACAATCATCGGAACAGCGATGGTCGCCGCCATGATTGCGAGCAGCTGCTGGAACGCTAAGACGATAAGGTGACCGAATTTCGGCTTGTCTTTGACGTCATAAATCATTTTCATTTCAGATTTCCCCTTTGTTTTATTTGGAATGATATATAGTTAAGAGTTAAGAGTGAATAGTGAAGAGTGGATGGAAGACTCTGCCCTCACCCGGTTTTTATAGAATTCCAAAACTCTTCACTCTTCATCCTTAGTTCTTCACTTAATAAAGATTTTCACCGCATCCCCGCCGTCTGTTTCGGACAGGCGGACGGCAACGACCTCCTCGAGCGAGGTGGGAATGTTCTTTCCGACAAAATTTGCCTTGATCGGCAGCTCGCTGTGACCGCGGTCAATCAGCGCACACATCTGGATTTTCGACGGTCTGCCGAGCTTCATCACCGCGTCCAGCGCGGCACGGGCGGTGCGACCCGTAAAAATCACGTCGTCCACCAGCACGACCGTCTTCCCCGTTATGTCAAAATCCACCTTGGAATCTTTGACCGTCGGCGTTTCGGATACCATGCTCAAATCATCGCGGTACAGGGTGATATCCAGCTCGCCGACAGGCACGTCCGCGCCCTCAATCGCGGCGATATTCTCCGCGATTCTGTATGCCAGCGGCACGCCGCGGGTACGGATTCCGATAAGGCAAAGTCCATCGGTACCGTGATTTTTCTCGATGATCTGATGCGCGACGCGCCTGAGAATACGCTCGATATCCTCCGCAGTCAGCAGCGTAGATTTATACTGCATTATAAATGCCTTTCGTAAATGATATATGCAACCGGAAAGCACAGCCGCCGGTCGGGACAGGCAAAAAAATGCCCTGTCCCGATGCGGACAAGGCATAACAAACCACCATCATTTTGCACAGTCAGAACCTTGTCGGCATCGCTGTACCGACTTAAAAGTACTTATCAAAATTATTTTACTGTGTGATATGATACTACTTTTCACTGTTCCTATACTTGCGCAGCAGAATTAAAAAGAAATTTTTTGAAAAATCCGTTATCCTCCCCCTCCCGCCTGCCGTATTTTCGCCTTTTCCCGTGAAATTCTTGACAATACCGCCGTAAAAATGTACTATATACTAGTGAAAGCGGAGGTCTGTTCCGCCGACTGATGAATTTTTGGAGGCTCACTCAAATGAAAAATACTGAGAAAACAATGGAAAAAATTGTCGCTTTGTGCAAGGGCAGAGGCTTTGTCTATCCCGGCTCCGAGATTTACGGCGGTCTTGCCAACACATGGGACTACGGTCCCCTCGGCGCAGAGCTGAAAAATAATATCAAAAAAGCATGGCTGAAAAAGTTCGTGCAGGAGAACAAGTACAACGTCGGACTGGATTCCGCTATCCTGATGAATCCCCAGACATGGGTCGCGTCGGGACACCTCGGCGGCTTTTCCGACCCCCTGATGGACTGTAAGGAATGTAAAACCCGCCACCGCGCCGACAACCTGATTGAGGATTTTGACGGCACCAACGTCGCGGGCTGGAGCAACGAGCAGATGATGGATTACATCCGCGACAAGGGCATCACCTGCCCCAACTGCGGCAAGAGCAACTTCACCGACATCCGCCAGTTCAACCTGATGTTCAAGACCTTCCAGGGCGTTACCGAGGATTCCAAAGCCGAGCTGTATCTCCGTCCCGAGACCGCACAGGGTATCTTCGTCAACTTCGCGAATATCCAGCGCACCACCCGCAAGAAGATTCCCTTCGGCGTCGCGCAGGTCGGTAAATCCTTCCGCAACGAAATCACCCCCGGCAACTTCATCTTCCGCGTGCGCGAGTTCGAGCAGATGGAGCTGGAATTCTTCTGCAAGCCCGGCACCGACCTCGAGTGGTTCGACTACTGGCGCTCCTACTGCCGCGACTTCCTCTAAAGCCTCGGCGTCAAGGAGGAAAACCTCCGTCTGCGCGACCACTCCAAAGAGGAGCTGTGCTTCTACAGTAAGGCGACCACCGACTTTGAGTACCTCTTCCCCTTCGGCTGGGGCGAGCTGTGGGGCATTGCCGACCGCACCGACTATGACCTGACCCAACACCAGAATGT
>CAJONB010000116.1 GCA_905235715.1 uncultured Ruminococcus sp.
ATATAATATCGCGGGCGGGTCGTGGATCTCGTACAGCTTTTTGGGATAATCGACGTCGTCAAAGGACAGCACCGTAATCCCCAGCTCGTTACAGCGGGCGATGATCTCCAGCGCCTTTGACAGCGGCGTGGACGACAGCGCCTCAATATCCTTTTGCGTGAGGACGCCCGAGAGCCGCCATTCGTCTTCACCGCCGCGGTAAAATTCTTCTACAGAAGAATAAAGCTTGTGAATCGCCTTCGGCTTTGGGCTGCTGTAGCCCAGCGCGAGCGTCAGCCAGATATAGTATTTCGCCGTATTGGTCATTTTATCATTTCCCAGATAAGGATAGAAGCGGCGGCGGAAGCGTTCAGCGATTCCGCACCGCCGTTCATGGGGATGAACACCTTTTTGGTGCAGGCGGCAACAACCGCGTCCGTCAGACCGTTGCCCTCGTTGCCGACCGCGCAAAGGCTTGCGACGGAAAAGTCACAGTCGCCGAGCGGTACGGAATCCCGGTCAAGCACCGCCGCGTAGGAGGTGCCGACGCGGTTAAAGCCGCGGATAAACGCGGGCAGGTCGTCGACAATCTCAAACGGCTGGCGGAACACCGCGCCCATCGAGCCGCGGATGACCTTCGGAGCGTAAATATCACAGCAGTCGCGGCTGAGCACAACGCCGTCAACGCCGAATGCCTCCGCCGAACGGAGGATGGTTCCGAGGTTCGCCGGGTCTTGGATATTCTCCAAAGCGACTATGTTTCCATTCTTTTTCATTTTATCAAAGTCGAGTGTTTTGTCAAGTGTTTTTATGACAAAAAGCACTCCCTGTGGTGTTTTTGTATCGCAAAGGGCACTAAATATGCCGTTTTTCAGCACAAAACATTTCCCCGCCGATTTCTCCGCGCGTTCAACAAAATCGCCGTGCTTTTCGCAGAAATCCTCCGAAAAATACGCGGATTCGACAGTAACGCCGCTGCGCAGCGCGTCCCCGCACAGGCGCAGCCCCTCGGCGGTAAAGAGCGATTCCGAGCGGCGGAAGGAAGCGGAAGCGATGAGCTTCTTGACATATTTAACGCGTTTGTTATCTTTTGACGTGATTGTTTCCATAATAGTAACGATGGATGATTGATGATAGATGATGGATGATAAAGCTTGTTGACGGCAATATAAAAGCGTTTGGGATGAACCCAAACGCAGTTATAGCTTATTTAAGCGGTCTTGACCTGCTCGACCAGAGCGGTGAAAGCAGCGGGGTCAGAGATCGCAATCTCAGACAGAACCTTGCGGTTCAGGGTGATGCCGGCTTTCTTCAAACCGTTCATAAAGGTGGAGTAGTTGGTGCCGTTCGCCTTGCACGCGGCAGAGATACGGGTAATCCACAGTCTGCGGAAATCTCTCTTCTTCTGCTTGCGGCCGATATATGCATAGTTGCCGGATTTCATGACGGCCTGTTTCGCCATCTTGAAATGCTTTGATTTTGCACCGTAATAGCCCTTAGCGAGCTTTAATACTTTCTTTCTTCTTTTGCGAGTCATCATCGCGCCTTTGATACGTGCCATTTATAATACCTCCGAATTTTGAAAAGTTAACAGATAAATCAGCGATTATTTGTAAGGAATCAGACGCTTGATCTGAGCGACGTTTGTCTTGTCGGCTACAGTCGTCTGTCTGAGGCCTCTCTTACGCTTGGTGCTCTTTTTGTTCAGGATATGGCTCTTATACGCGTGCGCGCGGATAACCTTGCCGTTTTTAGTGACTTTGAAGCGCTTTTTAGCACCGCTGTGTGTTTTAATCTTAGGCATATTAAAAATCCTCCTTTAATAACTGTGTACGATTACTTGGTGGGCTTCGGCGCAAGGAACATAAGCATCTGACGTCCCTCGAGCTTGGCGGGGCGCTCGATATTGGCGACCTCCGCGCAGGCGTCGGCAAACTTCTTCATGATGTCGTAGCCGTACTCGGAATGACCCATCTCGCGGCCGCGAAAACGAATGGACACCTTGACCTTATCGCCGTGTGCAAAGAATTTCATCGCATTTTTCAGCTTCGTGTTGAAGTCGTGGGTGTCGATATTGAGGGAGAGCTTGATCTCCTTCACCTCGACGGTATGCTGATTTTTACGCGCCTCTTTCTCGCGCTTTGCCTGCTCAAAGCGATACTTGCCGTAGTCCATGATCTTGCATACGGGCGGGGTCGCCTGAGGAGCGATTTTGACGAGATCGAGATTTCTTTCATCTGCGATATCCTGCGCCTGAGCCGCCGGCATAATGCCGAGCTGTGCGCCGTCAGGGCCGATGACTCGCAACTCTTTGTCGCGAATTTCTTCGTTGATCTGAAGTTCCTGTTTGCTGATGTGGAAGCACCTCCAAAGAATAATAAAACAAAAAACACGGACAGATGACTCCGTCCGCGCAGCAATACTAAGAAAAGGTCGTACCGACCGTCAGTATTGACCCGTGCAGACGACACCCCACAGGTGAAAGCCATAAGCTTTGCTTTGTTTACCCTGCTATTATATATTCTTTTATAATGATTGTCAAGAATTATTTTTGAAAATTTTGTGTTATGATATAAAAAGCAATAAGAAACCAAACCCGGGAGAACGATTGTGTTACAATTTCAAAGCAAAGAAGAATATCAAAAATATTACTACAAAAGGGACTTGAGAAAGACCGCCAACGGACTGGGAATCATGCTGTTGATTTTTTTCGCGCTGGAGATCATTATCTCAGGTATCCTTGCAATCATCATTTATTCGGCCGGTGCGTATTCACTGAGCAACGTCAGCTCCGTACTCGAGCTGCTGGAAAACGGCGTAATCTCCTGCACGCTGTTTTTCCTTGTCGCGCTGATTTACGTGCTGATAAAAAAGCGCAGCTTCGCGACGCTCTTCCCCTTTGACAAAATCGGAGGAAAAAAGCTGTTTATGCTCTGCACCATCGGACTTGCCGTATCTCTGATGAGCAATTTAGCGCCCGAATTGCTGAGCGATGTGTTCGGGCTGTTCGGACTTTCCAACAGCGGCGGCGAATTTGACTTCTCGGGCACGCTGCCGAATGTGCTGATGTATTATCTGACGGTCGCGATCATGCCCGCGCTCACCGAGGAGTTCGCCTTCCGCGGCGTGATACTCGGCTCGCTGAGGAAATATTCCGACGGCTTGGCGGTGGTGGTATCGGCGGGACTGTTCGCGTTGATGCACGGCAACTTTGTCCAGATTCCGTTCACCTTCTGCTGCGGACTGATGTTCGGCTTCCTCGTCGTCAAGACGAATTCCCTTTTGCCGTCCATCATCGTCCACTTCCTCAACAACGGACTGTCCGTCACCTTCGATATTCTCTACCAGTATGAGATCATGTCCGCGGAAATGGTCAACTTCTGCTTCGCCGTGATATTTGTGATTACCGGCGCGCTTGCGCTGATTTTCATTCACAAATTTGTCAAGGAGGACGAAAGCTTCTTCAAGCTGGAGCGCGCCGACGATGTGATTCCCTATAACCAAAAGCTGAAAACGGTTTGCAGCTCGCCGACGCTGATCAGCTTCGCGGTGCTGATGCTGCTGTACTCGGTCTACGTGCTGATGCTGCCGTATCTTATGTAATGGGGCGTGATTCAATATTAACACGGAATTTATGAAAGCGGCGCTGGCGCTGGCGAAGGAAGCCTTTGACGAGGGCGAGGTACCCGTCGGCGCAGTCGTCGTCAGGAACGGCGAGATTGTCGGGACAGGCAGAAACCGCCGTGAAAAAGGCAAAAACGCGCTCTTTCACGCAGAAATAGAAGCCATCAACAACGCCTGCACCGCCCTCGGCGGCTGGCGGCTGTGGGAATGTGAGCTGTACGTCACGCTCGAGCCGTGTCCCATGTGCGCGGGCGCGATTGTGAACGCAAGGATCCCGCAGGTGTATTTCGGCGCATACGACAGCAAAAACGGCTGCTGCGGCTCCGTCGCGGATGTGCTGAACCTCGAAAACGGCTATCATCCCGCCTGCGAGGGCGGCGTCATGGAGGACGAATGTGCCGCCCTGATGAGCGACTTCTTTAAAAAGCTGAGAAAATAAAAGGATATGTAATGCAAACAACAGAAGAATT
>CAJONB010000117.1 GCA_905235715.1 uncultured Ruminococcus sp.
GGATTCTGCGCGCGCTTCGCTTTGCGTCGGTTTTGAACTTTTCCATCGAGCCGCAGACCTCCGACGCGATTCTCAGGGGGCGCAGGATGCTGTCCGCGGTCGCTGCGGAGCGTATCAGCGCCGAGCTGTTGAAGCTGCTGTGCGGCGAGAACGTCGATTTTATCCTGCGGCGTTACCGCACTGTTTTTGCGGTGTTTATCCCCGAGCTGTACGGTACCTTTGACTTTGAACAGAATACCAAGCACCACAACCGCGACGTGTACCGTCATATCGTCGCCTCCGTCAAGAATATCGAGCCTGACCCGATACTCAGGACGACCATGCTGTTTCACGATATCGGCAAGCCGATGTCCCGCACCACGGACAAGCACGGTGTGTCGCACTATAAAAACCATCCTGTCCTCGGCGCTGCGATGACGGAGGAAATCCTGCGGCGGCTGTGTCTGCCGCGACGCTTTATCGAAGAGGTCACGACACTGATTCGTTATCACGACGAACGCCTCAAGCCCGACCCGGTTCAGCTCAAACAGATGCTGAAGCTGCTCGGCGCGGATAAGACGCGAAAGCTCTTCAAGGTACAGCGCGCCGATATTCTCGCCCAGTCGATGTATATGCGCGAGGAAAAGCTGAGTACCCTCGCCGCAGTGGAAGCGGAAACCGAACGGATCCTCAGCGCGGGAGAATGTTATAACTTAAAAATGCTCGCTGTCAGCGGCTCCGATCTCATCCACATCGGCATTACCTCGGGCGAAGAAATCGGCAGGACGCTCGATACCCTGCTGCAAATGGTCATCAGCGGCGAGCTGGATAATGATAAAGGAACGCTTCTTGCCGCCGCGAAAACCGTTTAATGCTGTTTTGCTCAGATGATTAAATGCAGGATTTGACAAAGCTCAGATTCATGCTATAATAAACCCGAGTAAACCAGGCAGTCGCGGTCAGACGTCGAAAGACCCTGTCCGAGGAAAGTCCGGGCTTCACAGAGCAAGGATAACGGCTAACGGCCGCCGGGGGCGACCCTAGGGATAGTGCAACAGAAAATAACCGCGGCTCCGTGATACGCGGGGACGCAAGGGTGGAAAGGCGAGGTAAGAGCTCACCAAGATGGGGGAGACCTCATCGTTGTGTAAACCCTATCCGAAGCAACACCGTGGAGGGACATACAGCTTGCTCGGCTGTCCCGCGGAGGTGGCACCGAGCCGATGCGGCAACGCTCGGCCAAGATAGATGACTGCCTAATACAGAACCCGGCTTACAGATTTACTCATAGCTCCCTGCTTTTGCGGGGAGCTGACTTTTTTATCTCTTTTTTCTTCAAAAACGCATGATCCTGTCTTTTTGCTCCCGCGTTCTGTAATATTTGCAAAAACCGGTGAACACTATATATAGTATGCCCCCTTTTGTCAACAACAAGAGCGATAAAAAACTTTACAAAAATCGTCATAAAATTCTGTTAAAAAATTAAAGAGTTGTAACGAATTCAAGAAAAAAGTATCAATTTTTTAAATTTTCTTACAAAAAAGACTTGTTTTTTTTCGAATAACGTATTATAATACAGTTACATCAGTTTTCTGCGTTTAAAGAATTTCACGTGGGAATTATTTAAAAGAATTAATGATTGCCATTTTCAGGTATAGATTTGAGGAGAGTATCATGAGATTACGTAAGCAGGAATTAGGAGATCGTAACCTTGTAGGCGCTCGCGTTGAGGCAGCGCGTAAGAAAAAAGGAATGAAGCAAAAAGAGCTGCTCGCTCAGCTCCAGGTCAACGGCGTTGATATGAACGCGTCGGGACTTTCCAAGCTGGAGGGTCAGATTCGATTCGTTACCGACGTAGAGCTTGTCGCTCTCGCCGATATCCTTGAGGTTTCCGTGGATTTCCTCCTCGGTCGTGCTTCTCAGTAAATTTAGAGTTTTCCAAGCATTTTGGTTTCTGTTTTTGTTCAGGCGGCAGGGTCAGTTGACCCTGCCGTTTGGATTTTTTACCACTTATATCTGCCGCGGCGATTATCATACTGAAATTAGTATGTGAAAAAGGCGGTGGTTTTATGAGGGCGCGCGTGTCGCGGTATCGCCCGCAGTTGATATTTTTGGCGGTTTATACGCTGATTTTTATTGTGCTGTCGCAGCTTGCGCTGTACCTGATGCCCGCCGTGATCGCGCTCGTCATTGCCGTGGTAATGAAGCCGCTGTACGATTTTTTCCGCCGCAAATTCAACTTCCGGTCAACCTTCGCCGCGACGGTGATCACACTGTTTCTTTTCGGAATTGTGTTCGCGATTCTCGGCTTTCTGCTCTTTCTGATTCTGCGGCAGGCTCTCAGCCTGTTGGAAAGCTACGGCTATCTTCTGGAGGATTACATCAGCTCGCCGCAGATGTATGACAGCATCCGCGAGGCGCTGATGTCGGGGAATCTGCTCGGCTTCGTTTCCGACGTAGCGTCCGCGCTCTTTCAGATGATTCCGCTTTTGATTACGTTTGTGATTATCACCTTTGCGCTGACGGTCTTTTTCCTCCACCATATTGCCGAAATCAAAACGGCGATTCTCGACAGAGCGGGGGAGGACAGGCGCGAGATGCTTTCGCGGGTATTTTCGACCGGCTATCTGCTGGTGCGCAAGTTCATCCGCTCCTATCTGATTCTTTATTCGATTACCTTTGTCGAGGCGGTGTTCATCTTCTATCTGACGGGGGTGGAATTTCCCCTGCCGTTTGCGTTTATCACCGCCGTAGCGGATATCCTGCCGATTCTCGGACCGGGTACAATATTTATTCCTTTCTCGATTATTTTTATTCTTCAAAAGAATTATCTTGCAGGTATCACGATATTGGTATTCTTCCTGCTGACTTCCGTATTACGTCAAATCATGGAGCCGAAGATTGTTTCCGACAGCGTCAAAATCCATCCGCTGATTGTGATGGCGGGTCTCTATCTCTCGATTGCCGCGATGAACCTGTGGATTTTGTTCTATGTTCTGCTGTTATCCCTCTTATATAAGGTGCTGACCCTCTCGGGCGTATTCGGCGATTGACTATTGCTATTTTCCGGGAATAGAGTATAATAAAGGTAGAATAAAAAAATACCGGCTTTTTACGGAGGCGTTTATGAAAGAAAGTATGCAAGCGTTTTTTGAGAGCATCAACGGCAAGCGCATCGCCCTGATTGGTATGGGGCGCAGTCATTTGCCGCTGATTTCTTTGTTTACCAAATACGGCGCGCAGGTCATCGCCTGCGATCAACGCGACCGCGAAGCGCTCGGTGAGATTGCGGATAAGGCGGAATCCGACGGCGCGGTCTTATCCCTCGGCGAGCATTACCTCGACCGCCTCGACGCGGATATCGCCGCCCTGAAGCTCAAGCAGGAGAACGGCGCCGACTACATCATCACCCAGCTTTGCTGGGATCTTGACCAGTTCGAGCGCTGGATGGACGCCGTGCGCAAGATCGGCGTCACGATCCCGATCGACGTCGGCGTCATGCCGATCGTTGACATCAAGACGACCATCCGCATGGCCCTTTCAAGAAACGGCTGTGTCATGGACAGAGAGCTGTCGAGGCTGATCTCCAAATACTGGATCTTCCCCGATCCCTTCGATTCGAACCCGCCCTATCAGGATGCGGCGAGAGAGCAGAAGAAGGCAGACTTCAGAAAAGCAGGTCTCGAATACACCGTCCGTCAGATCGACAGACTTCGAATGATGGGCATCGACGGGCTTCATCTTTACGCGATGAACCACTGGGAGGAAGTGGATTATCTGGTCCGCGAGGCCGGCATCAGAACAGTGATCTGAGTGCGGGCACTTTGCAGCGAGTCGGAAGCGGTTCGGCAAGAACCGTGAGTGATCTGAGGAGGAAATCATCATGGAAATGGTCAAAAATATGTCCTGTGCGGAATTTGCGGACAAGCTTGCTTCCAAGGAACCGGTCCCCGGCGGCGGCGGCGCGGCAGCTCTTGCCGGAGCGCTCGGCGTCTCCCTCGGAAATATGGTCGGTGCGCTGACCGTCGGGAAGAAGAAATACAAGGATGTGGAACTCGAGATGTATGACCTGTGTTCCTCGGCCACCC
>CAJONB010000118.1 GCA_905235715.1 uncultured Ruminococcus sp.
GGATGCCGTCCCCATCGCCTTTTCCCAGGAGATAAGCGGCTGGCGAAGCTCTGTTGAGCGTGACATGGAAATGCTTGAGGCTGCCCTTGAACCTTTGAGGGAGCTTGCTCTGGGAGGGACTGCCGTCGGCACGGGACTGAATGCTCCTAAGGGCTTTGGAAAGGCATCGGCGGAAAAGATATCGGAGCTTGCGGATACGCAGTTCATAACCGCGGAAAATAAATTTCATGCTTTAAGCTCAAGAGATGAGCTTGTGTTTGCCCATGGCGCGATAAAAGCCCTGGCGGCTGATATCATGAAGATCGCCAATGATATCCGGTGGCTCTCATCCGGACCGCGCTGCGGACTGGGCGAAATCACCATTCCCGAGAACGAGCCCGGCTCGTCCATCATGCCCGGTAAGGTCAACCCCACCCAGTGCGAATCCATCACCATGATTGCCGCACAGGTGATGGGCAACGACGCGACTATCGGCTTTGCCGCCTCACAGGGCAACTTCCAGCTCAACGTCTTTCTGCCCGTGACGGCGTACAACTTTTTGCAGTCTGCGCGGCTCCTGACAGACGGCATCCTCTCCTTTGAGGAACGCTGCGTCAGCGGTATCAAGGCGAACCGCGAGAAGATGGACGGGAATCTTCACCGCTCATTAATGCTTGTCACCTCGCTCAACCCCTATATCGGCTACGATAACGCCGCCAAGGTCGCAAAAAAAGCACATAAAGAAAACCTCTCGTTAAAGGAAGCGTGCGTCGAGCTGGGCTTCCTCACCGCGGAGGAATTTGACAAGGTTTTTCATCCCGAAAAGCTGATATAAGAAAGGAACCGGTATATGAATATCAGAGAAGAATCGCTGCAAAAGCACTATGAATGGCAGGGCAAGATCGAGGTTGTCACCCGCTGTCCGATAGAGACCCGCGAGGACTTGTCCCTCGCCTACACGCCCGGCGTCGCGGAGCCGTGCCTTGCCATCAACAAGGACATTGACAAGAGCTATGACCTGACCCGCCGCTCCAATCTCGTCGCCGTTGTTACCGACGGTACGGCGGTTCTGGGACTGGGCGATATCGGCCCCGAGGCGGGTATGCCCGTGATGGAGGGCAAATGCGCCCTGTTCAAGACCTTTGCGGATGTGGACGCATTCCCGATTTGCGTGCGCTCCAAGGACGTGGACGAAATCGTCCGCACCATCTACCTGATTTCCGGCTCGTTCGGCGGCATCAACCTCGAGGATATCAGCGCGCCGAGGTGCTTTGAAATCGAGCGCAGGCTCAAAGAAATCTGCGATATTCCGATTTTCCATGACGACCAGCACGGCACGGCAATCGTCGTTGCGGCAGCGCTGCTGAACGCGCTGAAGGTGGTCGGCAAAAAGCTTGACGAAATCAACGTCGTCATCAACGGCGCAGGCTCGGCGGGTATCGCTATCTGCAAGCACCTGATGAATCTCGGCGTCCGCAACCTGATGATGGTGGACAGCGCGGGAATCCTCGTTGAGGGCGACGCGCGGCTCAATCCCGCAAAGGCGGAAATCGCAAAGGTCACCAACCGTGAAATGCGCGCGGGTACGCTCGCCGACGCGATGAAGGGCGCAGATGTGTTCATCGGCGTGTCTGCCCCCGGCGTCGTCACCCCTGATATGATTCGCTCCATGGCGGACAAGCCGGTTGTGTTCCCGATGGCGAACCCCACCCCCGAAATCATGCCCGACGAGGCAATCAAGGCAGGCGCGGCAATCGTCGGTACGGGACGCTCGGATTTCCCGAACCAAATCAACAACGTCCTCGTATTCCCGGGAATTTTCCGCGGCGCGCTGGACTGCCGCGCGACCTGTATCAATGAAGAAATGAAGGTCGCGACCTCCTACGCGCTCGCCTCGCTGATTCCCGACGACGAATTATCCGCGGACAATATCATTATTTCCGCGCTGAATAAGCAGGTAGCCCCCGTCGTCGCCGAAGCCGTCATCAAGGCGGCGAAGGAAACCGGCGTCGCGAGGATATAAGGGGAGCCGTCTCCGGCGAGGAACGTCCCTACTACCAACTACCAACTACCAACTACCAACTAAAAAAGCGCTCTTTCGAGCGCTTTTTTCTTTATCCGAATATTAATCAAATCACGGTGATGTCTGCGTCGGGTTCGTCGTCGAGGTTGATGATGGGTCTTTCATCTTCCTCCGCTGTCTTTTGGCGGCGCTTCGGCATTTGCTTCTCGTCCTTTTTTACGACAATCAAAGCGACCACCATAATCAACAGATGTCCGCACGCCTCGCCCGCGTAGCTAATCTGATTCATCGGCCACGGCAGCATTGAAAGGATATTGCCGATGACCGCCATGCAAATCGGATTGCAAATCAGCGCGACCTTGCTGACAGGCAGCGCCTTGCGCCAGACAAGCGCCATCATCGCAACGGTCAGCACCAAGTCGGTGGCGAGATAATACAGCACCATCGGGATGATGTTCAGCATCATAATATCGTTGGTGATTTTCGCAGCGTTCTCAACCGTGGTCAGCGGAGCGATTCCCTGCATAATCATCGGCATATTCAGGCATAAGGTGTGGATAAAAATGAACGCCATCGTGCCCGCCAGCATACCGATTCGGAACAGCTTCGCCATGATACGGTCGGTCTTATCGCGCGCGTGCTCGCGGATGATGCGGTACATCTCGGTAAAGCCGATATAGTACAGCGGTACCGCGGCGGCAAACAGCAGATTGCTCACCACAAAACGCCATGAGTCCATGTTGAGCCATGCCTTGTCGGCGAACGCGCCGAGGGTGGTATTCACCGCTCCCGCACCGCGCGCCTGCCAGAGGATATCGCCGATCATCATCAGCGCGCAGGCAATCACGCCGAGCAGCAGCTTACGTTTTCTCTTTTTTAACATTTCAGCAGTCATATTTCCTCCTAAGAATTATACAATGATATCGGCAGGCTCTACCGGCACGACCTGTTGCAGGCCGGACAGCGTCAGCTCTACCTGATAGCCGATTTTGCCCGCAGAAAACAGAATCGCGTCAAAATCAGCGGCGGTTTGATGGATAAAGGTGCGGAACTGCTTTTTCATCCCGATTGGCGAGCATCCGCCGTGGATATAGCCCGTCAGGGGCAGCAGCTCCTTTGATTTGAGCATGGAAATGCTTTTCTCACCCGCGGCACGCGCCGCCTTCTTCAAATCCAACTCCTCGGCGACAGGCACCATAAAGACGTAATACGCCTTTGACGCGCTCTGCGTGACGAGGGTCTTGAAGGTTCGGGCGGGGTCCTTACCGAGCGCGGCGGCAACCTGTGTCCCGCTGAGTGCGGCGGTCGCAGAGTAGTCATAGCTGTTGTACGCGATACGGGCACGGTCAAGGATACGCATGACGTTGGTTTTCTCGGGCTTTTTTCCCATGCTATCATCTCCGAGAGTATTATACTGTATCTTATCACATTTGGCAAGAGAAATCCTCCGCACAGTAGTACGGAGGACAAAAAAGAGGAGCAAAACAAAAATGCTTTGTTAATCGACGAGGAAATCATCCGCCCTATCAATTGCCGAGAGCAAATCATCCTCCGTGTCCAGCGCGCTGATACGCAGGAACATCGCACAGTCGTCACAGCACGGCTTGCCGTAGGCGCGGGAATTCTCCGCAAGCCTTACATAAAATCTTACATCGTCAAACATAAAATCACCTCATAATCCTGTATTTGTTCACTATATCTCTGCTGTGATTTTATTATAACCGTTCACCTGTCCCATTAACGGGACTTTGAAAGAAAGTCGGATATTTTCAACATTCCAAAAATGAAAAAGTAAATGTAGGATTTTAGGACTAAAAATCGCTGTTTTGGTTGCATTTACTCTTGCAATCGGTTAGATTATTTTTGGAGCAGCTGT
>CAJONB010000119.1 GCA_905235715.1 uncultured Ruminococcus sp.
GCTCGTCAGCGATATTGAGCTGGGAACCTACTATGTCAAAGAGACAAAGGCTCCCGAGAACTTTGAGTGTTCTGACGAGATCAAGGAGCTGGTGGTTGATACAGCACAGGAAGAAGCGTATGAGGTCGAGTTTGAGGACAAGCCCATCACAGCCAACCTGTCTGTTCTGTTGCAGAAGAAGAACGCGACCTCCGGCGAGATCAGCGAAAAGGATATGTCCGGCGCAGAGTACACATTCAAATACTATGCGGATCATATCGATGAGGATCATATCAGCGCGGTTGCTCCTACCCGAACATGGGTGCTGATGACTGACGCGGACAATCTCTGTAAATATGACAGCGAGCATTATGTCTATGGCGACGCTCTGTATAAAGACGCTGACGGCAACTATGTTCTTCCTTTCGGTACGCTGACGATTCAGGAGACGAAGGCGCCCGATGACTTCTATCTTGACGAAACTGTTTTCTATCGTCAGATTACAAAAGATCACGCTGAGGACGTTAATCAGTTCAATCTTCCGATCTCAGCTGAGTATGAGATACCGCATGTAACTTTCTCGGGTGAAAAGACATGGGATGATGACAACGACCGTGACGGCAAGCGTCCGAAAAGCATTACCTTTGAGCTGTGCCGCGACGACGAGCTGATCGATACAGTTACCGTTACAGCAAAAGATAATTGGAAATATGAGTTTTCCGATCTTCCTAAGGGCTACGCTGATCAGTCAGTTGAAGATCATATCAGCTTTTACCGTTACGAGGTAAAAGAGGGTGCGGTTGAATACTATACAAGCGAATCCTCCGGCGTTGAAGTCGATCCTGAGGACAGCAATCATTTGATTTGCGATTATACCAATCATCACACTATTGAAAAAGTGACCGTAAGCGGTACGAAGTCGTGGGATGACTATAATGATCAGATGGGCTATCGTCCTGAACAGATCAAGGTTATTCTGAACCGCGACGGCGTGAAGCTCGACGAGGTTACCACTTCCGAAGCTGAGGATTGGTCGTATTCGTTCGTGGATCTGTATAAGTATCACGACGGCGGCAAGGAATACACCTATACCGTAACGGAAGAACCTGTGCCCGGCTACACTTTGAAAGTTGACGGCTATAACATGAAGAACACGCTGGATTCCGGTACTGTCACCCTTAACAAGACAGACGAAAACGGCGATCCCATGAAAGATGTAACTTTCTCTCTGTTTACCGAAAGCGGCAAGCCGGTCAAGTCGTCCTCCAACGGGACTAAGTACAAATTCTTTGGTCTGTCTGACAGTGAGGATGACGCGGTATATACCACCAACGCGGACGGTCAGATCATCGTGGAGGATCTGCCTGTCGGTAAATACTACTTCGAGGAAAGCAAGACTGCACTCGGCTTTATTCCGTATGGCGAAAAACTGAGCTTTGAGATCGACGGTGAAAATGACGCCTCTCTGGATGTATCGCTCGATGTTGAAAATACAAAAGCGGTCATGCCGGCTACCGGCGGTATCGGCGACGGCATATTTGCCTTTGCCTCAATCGTGTTGATCGTTATCGGTTCTGCAATCCTTTGCACCTATATACCTACTAAATCAAAAAAGAAAGGTTGAAAACCAATGAAAAAGAGAATATTTTCGATGTTATTTGCGATCATTATGGTGATCGCAATTTCCATACCCTATGTATCCGCTGCAAACGCCCCGTTGACGGCTTCTGAGAAAGTCGGATTTACGGTCGAGTGCACCAAGCCCGGCTATGAGTTCTCGGTCTACAAGATCGCCGATCTCAGTACCTCGACTACTCCGTATTCCGTGAAGTACAACGTCAATGTCAACAACGCCGCGGTCAAGTCCGCGGTTGCGGAAGGTAACCTCGATGACGCCAACAGAGCGAAGATCCTGAACGCTCTGGATAAAGATACCGCGCTGACCGGTGCGTCTATCGTCGGCACCTATAAGGTCGATTCCGACGGCGAGAGCAAGACCTTCTCTAATCTCGCTCAGGGTATCTACTATGTAAGAGCTACCAACTATCCCGCCGACGTCAAGAAGGTCACTAACTCCGCTTTTGCTCTGCCTTACTATACCGCAGAGGATGGATGGGTCTATACGCTTGATAACATCAATCTGGCTGAAAAGGTTGACGATACGCCTCCCGAGATCCATAAGGAGATCACCAATTCTACCCGTGACAACGTCAACTTTTCCGATGTATCCATCGGCGACACCGTTGAATTTGAGATCGAAAGCTCTATTGTCGGCGCGGTCAATGATGTTGACGTCCTTGACTTTAAGCTCAACAGCTATGTGATTACCGATATTATGAGCAAGGGCCTGACACTCAATAAAAACAGCTTTGATCTGTCTCTCGAGGACGCTGATGACAAGACTCTTTCCGAGCTTGCGGCCTCCGACTACACCGTATCCGTTACCGCCGAAGCCGGCAGAGATACCAACTTCACCGTTTCTCTGAAAAAGGAATATCTGCAAAAGGCAGATTTTTACGCGGCGGATCATGTATCTGTCAAGTTTTCCGCTGTTCTGAATAAGTACGCTACTACCGAGCCTGTCGGTAATCCGAACGAGGCTGTCAAGCTCACCTACACCAATAAGAACGACGTCAAGGGTGAGGTTGACGGTAACAAGGTTTATGTCTATACCTATCACATTCAGGTACATAAGTACGATGAAGAAGGCAACACCCTCGAAGGCGCTGAATTTGAACTGTACAAGACCGAGGCTGACGCTAAAGCCGAGAGCAACGTCGCCTCCGGTATCTCCGATAGCGACGGTATCTGTACTTTCTTCAATGACAAGGACGAAGAAATGCTGCTCGAAAGCGGCAAGTATTTTATCAAGGAAACTAAGGCGCCGACCGGCTTCAACCGCTATACCGACGTCATTCCTGTTGATATTAAGGTTACCTACGGCGACACTCCCAACAATGGCACTTATATCGTGAGTGGCCCGAGTCTCGGCCTCGCTACGGTTGACGTCAAGGATTCTATGACTGTTCTGCCGCAGACCGGCGGACAGGGCAACCTGATCATTTATTCTATCGCTATCACCCTTGCAGTCGCGGGCGGTGTGATTTTCTTCTTCGTGGCAAGAAAAAAGAAGAAGCATACCGCTGATAAGGCGGCGTAACTCCTTTCTGATCCGAGGACGGTGACTTATGAAAAACAAAATCTTACCGATTCTGGCTTCCGTTATCCTGATAGCTGCTTTAGGTATTGCTATGTATCCTACCGTGTCGCAGTGGGTCAATGATCTTCTGTCTGAGAGCGCGATCATGCAATACAACGATACGGTAGACACTTTATCAGTAGAGAATAAGGCAGCTCAGTTCGCAGAAGCGGAGGAATATAATCGTGGCTTGAATGAAGTTGTCTCTGACAGCTTTTCCTCCGAGGCTTTTGCGGGCGACGAAAGATACAACAGTATTTTGAATATCACGGAGGACGGACAGATCGGCACGATCAACATTCCATCGATTGATTGTCGGCTGCCGATCTACCACGGCAGCAGTGAAGATATGCTCACAAAGGGCGCCGTACACTTAGCGGGTACCGCATTTCCGATAGGCGGCAGTTCTGCTCGCTCTGTGATTTCGGCGCACACCGCCTTTCCGGGCAAAATCTTCTTTGACAGGTTATCGGAAGTTGAGATCGGCGAGACTTTTTCCGTCACCGTCTTCGGGGACACTTTTTATTACAAGGTAACAGAAATCAATATTGTTCTGCCCGACGAGGTGGAGTACCTACAGCCTGTGAAGGATAAGGATTTGATCACGCTTGTGACCTGTACGCCTTATGCGCTCAACACTCACAGGCTACTTGTCACCGGCGAGCGCGACATGACGTCGAAGGCTGAACTGTCCGAGCCGGAAACGGTTCAGAGAAAGCCGGTCGATTTAGCCCTCAGCGCCGCGCTGATCGCTTTGGTAATCATATCGGGCTTGATCCTGATAAAGAGAGCAATAAGAATGAAAAGGGAAATGAAGCATGAGAAGTAAACTGTTGATGATAGTCGCTTTGTTATTGGTGACTGTCAGTCTTGCGCTGTTTGCGTATCCGAACATATCTAAAGATGTGGTACAGAAAAAGAACGATGAAATCATCGAGCATTTTAGCGAGACCGCCGAGGATATACAGGACGGAGACCGTGAAGCGGCGTTAGAGGACGGTGTGATTAACGAGGACGGTTATCTGATCGACGATAGTGGGCAGATTGTATCCGATTATCCGGTTGTGTTTCAAAAGGATTTAGACCGTCTGTATGAGGACAGCGTTACTTATAATGAAGCCTTGAAGGAGCGTCAGGATATGGATGTGGATTTTTCTGACGCTGCGCTGGATTTGACTGATTACGGTATCTATGACGGGATATACGGTTATGTGAAAGCTCCTGCTATTGGCTTGAATATTCCGATCTACTTGGGCGCAAGCGAAAGCAATATGGCTTGGGGCGCTACACATCTAATGAATACCTCGCTGCCGGTGGGCGGAGAGAGCACAAACACCGTTTTAGCAGGTCATACCGGATACTTCGGAATGATTGTGTTTGATTACATACCGAGCCTCAGTGTCGGTGATACCGTCAGCGTAACGACTTATTTTGATACGCTCGATTATCTTGTGATCTCAAAGAAAGAGATCACGGAGACCGAAACAAACGATTTATATATTGAAAATGGAAAAGACCTGCTCACCCTGATCACCTGCGCGAGAATGGGAAAGGCTCGCTATGAGGTAGTCTGTGAGAGATCTTGATCTGAAAGGAATGATACTATGATAGCTTTTATCGGCGGCATATTCGTCGGCGGCTTTATCGGTGTTGTGATAATGTGTATTTTGTCCGTTGCAGGACAGACTGACCGTTACGAGAAGAACAACGAAGAAGTAATAGAAATAGTGAACAAGGATAAGGAGAGTAAATAATTATGTTTCAGCGTCTCGTCGAGAGGGGAGACGTCGATAAGGAACATATTATTGAGTTGAGTGGTGAGAAAGCGAGACTGTTCTTTTTGAAAGAGGACAGTAATACTGACCCTTTGAAGAATGTAAAAGATATGTTGCTTGATTCCTACGAGCAAAGAACCAACAAATAATTAGTTTTTGTTCCGACACACCGTTGCGTTTCTTGTCGAACCGCGTTATAATAAGGTTGAGCTAAAAAAGCTCACCTGACAAGACTAAGCAATAGTGTCGGTCAATCAGAAAGGATGGAATCAATGCAACCGACACAAACGAGCTCTATCAAAAGAGTTTATTGCTTATACAGAGTTTCTACGATAGGACAGGTAGATAAGAACGACATACCGTTACAGAAGAATAGCTGTCGTGAATTTGCCAAGCACCAACCCGGCTGGGTGATTCAAAAAGAGTTTCAGGAGAAAGGCGTTTCGGGTTTTAAGGTTTCTGCCGATGACCGTGACGCGATCCAAGAACTCAAAACTGCCGCCGAAAACAGCGAGTTTGATATTCTCCTTGTTTTTATGTTCGACCGAATCGGGCGTATCGACAACGAAACGCCGTTTGTTGTAGAATGGTTTATCAAGCACGGAATATCAGTATGGAGTGTCAACGAGGGCGAACAGAAGATGGATAGTCATGTTGATAAGCTAATGAATTATATCCGTTTTTGGCAGGCGAATGGTGAGAGTCAAAAGACTTCTATTCGAGTGAAATCCCGACTTAGACAGTTAGTTGAGGACGGAGTGTTTACAGGCGGCGTTGCTCCTTTTGGCTACAGGTTGGTCAAAAGCGGTGTTATCAACAAAAAGGGTAGAGAATTGATGACCCTTGTAGTTGAGCCGAGAGAAGCTGACTGGATCAGAACGATTTTTAATCTTTCTGTCAACGAGGGATATGGTTCATATATTATGTCGCAATACCTCAACGAGCGAAACATCGTTACTCACAATGGCGCGAAGTTTCAGCCTGAGACTATCAAAAGAATACTCAAAAACGAAATTTATCACGGCTTTTATGTCCGGGGCGGCGTGCGATCACAGCGTATTGAAGAATTACAGATCATAGACGACGATACCTATGACCGAGCGCAGGAGATACTCAGACAGAGAAAAGCTAACAATGATGAAAAAACGCAAATATCCCTTCAAGCAAAATCTTCTACTATGCTCGGCGGTAACCTATACTGCGCACATTGCGGGAAGAAGCTGTGTTCCAACAGTTATGTTGATACATACCGAACGAAGGACGGCTCTATACATTATAGTAATAGAAAGTATCGTTATCTATGTTCAGGAAAAGCAATGCACCGTAATGAGTGTGACGGACAGTCTGTGTATGTCGCGTCAAAAGTGGATCAGGTAGTTCTCAAAGCACTCTATCGTTGTTTTGAACTAATTAAGTCTACACCAAAGACCGCAGCCGTCGAGAAAAAGTACAAGGCAATCGTTTCTCAGATTAAGAGCGAGGTCAGAAGCCTTGAAAAAGAAAACAACTTACTGGAACGCAAGTTAAAAGAATTGACAGAGGAAATTGCTTCTGCATTACTTGGTGATAGTAAGTTTACCCCTGACGTTCTTTCGATGGCGATTGAGAATACTAAGAATAAAGAACGCGGCATATCTTGCTCAGAAGCGTTATCAACTTAGTTGCAAGGAAGAAGAAATGGGGAAGATCGATTATCATTATGAACAGTTCAGAAGCTGGGCGGATGAATTTGATTCTGCTACGCCTGAGCGTAAGAAAATGATAATCTGCACATTGTTTAAGGAAATCAATGTGGGTAAGGGATATGAGATTGAAATTTTGATGAACGGTTCGTATGAGCAGTTCGTCGCATAGATAGTGAGTTGGGGACTATGGAGATTACCTTTTTATTCGGGTACATTCCTACACAATCCCCAGAGCGCATGACTGTTAATCATGATGTCACTGGTTCGAGCCCAGTTGGGGGAGCCAAAAAGAATACTCACTATCAACAGTTGGTGTTGATGACGCAGGGGGTCCACCCGTTCCCATACCGAACACGGAAGTTAAGCCCTGTAGTGCCGAAAATAGTAGTCTGGCGACGGGCTGTGAAAATAGGAAGATGCCAACACTCGATAGTGAGTATTTCTTTATCCTAAAAATTTGGCGGCAGTTGCACACAGTACCCGACGGGTACTGTTGCAGTTGCCGTTTCTGTTTTATAATCGAGTTTATCATTTTTTTGATTGTTCTCCTTTCAAGCCAGCCGCCCGCTCCCGACATCTTGGGCGGTTGGTACATAACAATAATTCAAGAGCCAATCATTATATTTCTAATTTAGTTTTAGAAGTATAGTGATTGGCTCTTTTTTTTGTTGCAAAAATTTTTGAAGAGGTGATTATTTTGTATGTGGATCCTATGCTTTATGCAGCCGAGGAATTAGCGAATGCAATCATCATAAAGGCGGCACATGATTACAGGGAAGCAATGAAAAATTTATGGTTGTGTCCAAGAAGTGCTTGTGACAGACATACAATCATTGAATGTGAGAGCTTTTTCAGGTCTCCGTATTTTAATATGTTGACAGCAGTTGACGGAGTCTGGCTGATGAATAAGTTAAAAGAAGAATTTGAAACAAAAACGAAAAAGGAGTTGGAGAAATGCACTTCACCGAAAATAAAGAACTGCAGAGATTTGAGCGCGATATGAAGGTCGTGCCTAACTTTGAGAGAAAAGAGGTTTGGGAGTTTGCCGACAGCTGTTCCGAATGCAGAAACTGTGACTGCAAGCTCGATAGCTGCGTAAAAGCTCACTGCCCGTATATCAAAAGGAAAATCAAATCAAACGCAATCATCACAAGGGATTTGGTTGAAACGTTCCTGCTCGACAACCGGTATATCCCTTTCGCGCATCGTGTGATCGATATACTCGCTAAATACAAAGGCAACAAGCTCTTCTGCAGTAAAGCTCATAAGGCGGCCTTTGAAGCGGCTATGCAGGATATCAATGAGGATGACTTTAATCACATAGCATGTGTTTACACATTGACCATCCGCCCGAATATTTGGGATCACGCCGTACATACCTCGCAAGGGTATTTTTGTATGACATCAGATCTTGAACCGAAGGACAGAGTGCTCATTGATTTTGCGAATGACCTCTATCTCGGAACAAAAAGATTATCACTGAAAGAGATCTCCTTTCGCAGAAACATCTGTGACAAGGAGTTTTTTTATATCTGTAATGCCATTCTGATTCGCAGATTCGGTACGGCAGTTATCAAGAAGGGAGAAAGATAACGATGTGCAGTGTCAGCAGATATCAGACCGGCAAAAGGAGGGAGGAAATGACTGAAGAATACCCCGTGTTGATCGGACACTCAGTCAGAACAGAGAAGAAGCTCTTCGATATTGAGCAAGTCGCGGATTTCATTTGTGAGCAAGGAATGTACGGAGAGGTGACAGTGGAAAAGTCAAACGGCAGCTTGTTACTTACGACTTACGGCATCTACCTTGATAAAATCACGGATTTGGAATACCGTGCAAAGCTTCTCGAAATCTTAGTTCCGAAGCAGCAGGCTCTTGAAAAGGCTGAATTCGGTTTTGCTTTCGGGGAAATCATGTAGAAGCATTGCTTCAGGAAGGAAAAATTATGAACGAATACGAAAGACTTCGCAGACAGGCAGAAGGTCTCCGCAGTATGTATCCGCCCGGCACGAGAGTGGAATGCCTCTGTATGAACGATCCGTTTGCTCCTGTTCCGAGCGGAACAAAGGGGAGCGTGATGTTTGTTGATGACATCGCTCAGATCCATGTGAATTGGGATAACGGAAGTTCACTTGCATTAAACAGGGATGAGGATTCATTCAGAAAACTGTCTTCCGAAGAAGTTGAAGCAGAAAACAACGCCGCAGAGAATCAGGGCGAAGCTCCCGAAGAATCAAGCGGCATGAAAATGAAGATGTAGAGGTGATGAATTATACCGTTGGATTTGAGATGACAAGTTATGTCTATCAAATTCTTTGATATGTTTTCGGGCATCGGCGGTTTCAGGTCGGGACTTGAAGCCATAGACGGTTTTGAGTGCGTCGGCTATTGTGAGATCGACAAGTATGCCAAGAAAGCGTATGAAGCTATATACGATACAGAAGGAGAGTTATACTTTGAGGACGCAAGAACAATCGATCCGAAAGACTTGCCCCATATTGATCTTATCGTTGGAGGATTCCCATGTCAGTCGTTCAGCATCTGCGGAAAGCGCGGCGGATTCGAGGACGCCAGAGGAACGCTGTTCTTTGAAATTGCCCGGATTGCCGAGGTTAAAAGACCT
>CAJONB010000120.1 GCA_905235715.1 uncultured Ruminococcus sp.
CCTGTCGCGGTGGTCGCCTCCGATAAGGAGCTGAGCAACACCGCCGCCAACGGCTACGCGAATTTCCGTGCGGCTGTTTCGCTGATTCGCCGCGGAGAGCGCGGCGCGTATGTGCCGTACCGTAACAGCGACGGCACGATGGCGATTCATTCCGCGACCGATATCCGTCAGGCGGATTTGTCCGAGGATTTTTACAGCTTTCACGGCGCGTATGCTGTGATGAAAAATGATGATATTATTCTAAAAAGGAATTATATTCAGCAACGGATTCCCGCAGTATTCAATAGCAATTATCTGCCGAAAATCACGGATAATGTCGCGCTGATTCATCCTTATCCGCTGCTCGACTATGACGCGCTGCGCTTTGACGGAAAGCGCGCCGTCCTGCATACGCTCTACCACAGCGCGACGCTTGACAGCAGGGGAACGGCTGCGCTGATAAAGCGCTTGGGAGATATTCCGCTGTATCTCGCGTCGTTCAGGAGCGGAAGGGAGCGCTACCGGACAGCGGCGGAAGCAATCGAAGCGGGCGCGATTCCGCTGACGGATATTGCTCCCGAGTGCGCGTATGTCAAGCTGCTCCTCGCCGCCGCGCAGGATAAGATGACGGTGCGGGAGTTTATGGAAGCATAATACTAAACTCAAATAAAAGG
The DNA here is from genome assembly GCA_905235715.1 of uncultured Ruminococcus sp. Classification (GTDB taxonomy): domain Bacteria; phylum Bacillota; class Clostridia; order Oscillospirales; family Acutalibacteraceae; genus Ruminococcoides. The sequence continues at coordinate 654 of CAJONB010000120.1, forward strand.
TAGACAATCTTAACGGTCTGATTTCCGCAATACTTCGTTGTCGGACTTGACAGGCGCCAGCCTGCCTGCGTCCTTGTCTTACGAAAATCATCCTCGTTAATCTAAGTCCACTTTTTAATTGAGATTAGTATAAAACAAGAGCTGTATCGCCGTGATACAGCTCTTCTATATTGCGTAAAGGTTCAAGTCCCAGCAGGGGATGTAGGGGTGCTTGCGCAGATAGATTTGATAGCCGGGATTCAGCTCGTGCAATTGGAGTATCAGCTCGAAGAAATCGCCGGTGCGGTGGTAGGCGGCGAGGTTCAGCTTCGGCTTGGTTTTCAGCGTATTCGCCGCGCCGCGGAGCATCGCGCTCTCCATGCCCTCAATATCAGCCTTGATGTAGGTCGGCGCGCAGTTGAGCGCGTCAACCGTCGTGACAGGCACCCCGATACCCCTTTCCGTGTTCAGGGCGGACATCCGTCCCGCGCCCTTGGTGACGTACATCACGCCCTCTTTGCCGGCGATTCCCGCGTGAACGGCGCGGGCGTTTTTTAATGCGGCGATATGCTCGCAGAGCTTCTGATAGTTCTTCGGGTTCGGTTCAACGGCAGTGATGCTTATATCGCTGTCATCATAACGCAGGAATTCATCCACCGTGTCGCCGCGGTATGCGCCGAGGTCGAGATAGCTTTCGTGATGCAGGCGCAGGATGTTGCGGAACGCCTCGTCCTTCTCGCTGTCAATCGCGTCGAGATAGGGGAGCCTGCCCGTATAAAAGAAGTCCAGCGCTCCCTTGAAAACCTTTTTGGATTGTTCGTCGGCGAGCAGTCCGTAAGCCTCTGCAAGCTGCTCCCGATGTGCGGCAAGATAATCGCCGTCGAGGATTTCGACGCCGGCAACGGGAACATTCGGAACCAGCAGCTCATGCTCCCGCGCGACCTTGCGGATATGCGCCGTTACGTCGGGCAGGGCGCTTGCGAAGCACAGCGCGACGGTGAAGTCGCCCAGCTCCCGCTCCAAATCGCTCTGCTTTTTTACAGTGAAGCCGCGGAAGTCTTGATAGCGGACAAAATCATCGCTCGCGAATACGCCCGCGGCGGTGATTCCGCGCCTTTGAAATTCGTCCAAAACCTTATCCGCGCCGTTGCCCATGCCGTAGAGGACAATGGGCTGTCCGGCGTTTTTCAGCGCGTCCCATACGTTGGGATAATCAAAATCAAACAGCATAGCGCACCTACGGATTGCACGAGGAGCAGGGGGTATAGCCCGCCTCGATTGCTTCCTCGCGGGTGTCAAATTCCACCTTGTTCTTTTCACTCATGCTTTTCACACCCGGGCAGTCGGCATAGTGGAATATATGACTGCTTTTGTTGCCGATATAAGCGAGGGCGTCGCTGTCCTTGCTCTGACCCGCCGAGTAGGTCGCGATTTCCGTTTTGCCCTTTTCGGTCGTGAAGTCCAGATGCTTGCCGTCGGTCGAGGCGACAATCGTACCGGCGGCGTCGGTGCGCAGATAGGTACAGTCCATCAGATTGAGCTTTTTAATAGTTTCCTTGTGGGGATGACCGTAGTCGTTATTCTTGCCGCAGGAGATAATCGCGAACGACGGATTGACGGCTTTCAGAAATGCCGCAGTGGACGAGGTGGAAGAGCCGTGGTGACCGAGCTTGAGCACATCGGCGTGCAAATCCTCGCCGGCGCCTAGCATTTCCTTCTCGCTCTCTTTTTCCGCGTCGCCCGTCATCAGAAAGCGGATATCCCCGCACTGCACCATCGTCACGACGGAGTAATCGTTGTAGCCGCTGTAGTTACCGGACAGCGGCGCAAGAATCGTGAAGCTCGCCTCGCCGAAGCTGTAGGTATCGCCCGCCTCGGCGTCGATATAATTGACGTCGTTGGCGTCGACCGCTTTCAGGACATTGAGCCACGTTTTTGTGCTTTGGTCGGTTTCGACGGTGATGAAATTCTCGGTGTCGATACCGTTGATGACCTTTGTCAGTCCGCCGATGTGGTCGGAGTGGGGATGGGTGGCAATCACGTATTTCAGCGATTTCGCCTTGCGCTTTTGAATATATTTGAGCACATTGTCGCCGTATTCCTTTTCGCCCGCGTCAATCAGGACGAATTCGCCCTTGGATTCCAAGAGAATACTGTCGCCCTGACCCACGTCGATGAAATGCACCTTCAACAGCGCGTCGTCGTCGGCGATTTCCTTTTCAACCGGGGAAATGATCTCGCAGCCCGCTAAGGACAGGAGCATCGTCAGCGACAGGATGAAACATAAAAGCTTTTTCATAAACATCATTCCTTTGTGTCTAATATACAATATTACACGGCGTAAAGCAAGACGGTTTCGTCAAAATTTGACTATTTTTTTATTATATGTTATAATAAATTACTAAAATATAAACAATATCGTATCTGAATATAAGGAGTAGCTTATGGCGGCGAATTATAAGGGAAAATACGAGATTATTACAGCGGACGACAACCTGCCCGGTAAGGTGCTGCTGTATGAGAAGCCCGGAAAAGAATGCTTTACCAACAAGCACTGGCACAAGAATCCGGAAATCGACTACATCGTCAAGGGGCGGATGTGGACGAATCTTTCCGGCAAGGACAAGGACCTCTACGACGGCGACTATATCTTCGTCAATTCCGAGGAGGTACACCAGACCTGCGGAAAGACGCCCGACGAGCCGGTGAAGTATCTTGTTGTGCTGTTTTCGTACAGCTACATCAAGTCGTACTTCCCCGACTTTGAGCAGTACAGCTTTGACGTGGATATGAACGAGCAGGCACGCGCGCGGATCCGCGAGCTGTTGAAGGCAATCGTCTTTGAGGCGGAGAATGCCGGTGAGTTTTCACGGCTGAAAATCGCGCTGGCGATGAATCAGATCCTGGTGTATCTGTTCACCAAATGCCGCACAAAACGTGAGATAGACGCGACGGCTGTGACCACGGACGACGAGCCGGAGTACATCACCAAGGCAATCGACTTTATTAAAGAGAACTACCGCGAGCGGATTTCGCTGGAGGATATCAGCTCCTTTGTCGGACTGACGCCGACCTATTTCTCGCGCTATTTCAAGGCGACGACCCAAAAGACCTTCAAGAGCTATCTGAATCTGGTGCGGTTGGAAAACACGCTAGTGGATATTCAGCAGAACGGCATGAGTGAAACGCGCGCGTCGCTCGAGAACGGCTTTCCGAGTGTAAAGGCGTTTATCTCCGTGTTCAAGAGCGTTTACGGCTGTGCGCCGAGCGAGTACGTCAAGCAGTATCAGGAGGAGCCGCCTATCTCAGAAATTCAAAAATTAAAGCATTGACAGAAAAAGGGCGCCGAGCGTATCGGCGCCTTTGTTTTATTCCTGTAGCTCAGCCCAAAGGTCATAGAGGGCTTCCAGTTCCTTTTGCTTTTCCTCAAGACTTTGCGTGAGCGTCATCAGCTGTTCGTAATCGCTTTGCACCTCTTCGCGGCTCAGCTCATTCTGCAAGGCTTCGACCTCACCCTCGAGGCGTTCGATATCCGCTTCGGTACGGGTGATTTTTGTTTTACGCTTGCGCTCCTCGCTCTGCTGCTGTTTGCGGAGCTGATAGTCGTTGAGGGGCTTTTCCTGCTTCTTCTGCGCCTGCTGCGCCGGGGGAGAGGCGCTTTCTGCGAGCTTCTCCAGATAATAGTCGTAATTGCCGAGGTATTCGGTAAAGCCGTCGGGCGTCATCACCAGCACGCGGTCGGCGAGCTTGTTGATGAAATAGCGGTCGTGGCTGATAATCAGGAGCGTGCCCTCAAAGCCGAGCAGGGTGTCCTCGAGCGCCTCACGTGAGGAAGCGTCAAGGTGGTTGGTCGGCTCGTCGAGGAGCAGGAGATTGTACCCGCCGAGCATCAGCTTGAGCAGGGAGATCCGCGCCCGTT
>CAJONB010000121.1 GCA_905235715.1 uncultured Ruminococcus sp.
ATTTCTACAAAGTCAGAGCCGGAAATCGAGAAGAACGGTACGCCAGCCTCGCCCGCGACAGCCTTCGCAAGCAGGGTTTTACCGGTTCCGGGAGGACCTACCAGCAGGACGCCCTTCGGAATTCTCGCGCCGAGCGTGTTATACTTGCCGGGATCCTTAAGGAACTCGACAACCTCCTCCAGCTCCTCTTTTTCTTCATCAGCGCCCGCAACATCGGCAAAGGTGGTCTTTTTCTTCTCGTCGGCCTGATTCTTGAACTTCGCCTTGCCGAAATTCATCTCTCTGCCGCCGATACCGCCGCCCATGCGGCGCATGATAAAGAACCAGAAAGCAATCAGCGCAATCATCAGAATCGCGGTGGGAATCAGCTCAAGCCAGAAGCTGTTGTCGCTTGTGGGAACGAGGTCGAACTTCATCAAATCCTTGTCGGATTTCGCCTTCTCGTTATGCTTTTGGATATCCTCCCAGACGTCGTCGCGGAAGGTATCCCAGTCCATAAGCTTATGTTCGATGACGGTGTCATCCTTGAGAACCAGCTTGATTTTCGCAGACGAGCTGTTGCTCTCAACCTCAAAGGACGCGACCTTGTCGTCATGGAAATACTGGACGATTTCCGAATAGGTATGCCCGTCGCGCTGTCCCCGGGACAGCACCAACGTCATCACCAGAATGATGATAATCGGAATACCCAGATATAACAACAGGCTTTTCACCTTGTTAGAATTATTGTTATTGTTGTTCAATGCAATCACTCCTTATGTTAGTGAAGAGTTAAGAACTAAGAGTGAAGAGTGATGGGAGGGCTGCGCCCTCACCCGAATACCAAATCGATGCATCATCTTTTTGTATCAATTCAAAACGCGTCAGCGTTTCCCGACACTCTTGGTTCTTCACTTTTCACTCTTCACAGAATAAATTTCCAATAAAGAAATTTATTCATATATTTCCGGCTTCAACACGCCTATGTACGGCAGGTTGCGGTAATATTCCCGGTAGTCAAGCCCGTAGCCGACCACAAACTCATCGGGAACATCATAGCCGATATATTCCACATCAATTTCTACCTCTCTGCGGGAGGGCTTGTTCAGCAGGGTGCAGATACGCACGCTGCGGGCGTTTTTCGCCGCGAAATACTGCCTGATAAAGCTCAGGGTATTTCCGCTGTCGATAATATCCTCGACGATGATGACATTCTTATCATCTATAGGTTCTGACAAATCCTTGATGATATTCACGCGACCGGTGCTTTTTGTGCCGTTGCCGTAGCTCGAAACACACATAAAATCGACCTTGCACATCAAGTCAATGTTCTTGAGCAAATCCGCCATAAACTGGACGCTGCCCTTCAAAAGACCGACAAAGACGACCTCCTGACCGGCGTAATCCTTGTTGATTCTGTCCGCGAGCTTCTTCGACGCGGCCTTGACTTCCTCCTCGGTATAGAGGATTTTCTCTAAATCCTTATGCATACTTTCCCCTCACACTTTAATATGATAGACTTCCCCTTTGCGGTCGGATTCGACCTGCGCCTGTGCGGATGTTCCGACGCCCTGAATCCACAAAACCTCGCTGCCGTTCGCGACAAGCAGAATCCGGTCGCGCTGTTCACGAGGGATTTTCAGCTCATTAAACAGCTTTTTGACAGTTTTTGTCACGCCGCGGCGGGCGTCGGTGAAGGTATCTCCCGCACGGCGATACCTCACCAATGTATCATCCGTGATTATATCACAGGGAATACAACTATTTAAAAACTTTTTGTGAATTTTTCCGCTTTTATCGGCAAGCTCGGTGACATTCAACCGCTCAACCGTCAGTCCCGCGGTACAAGCCCCGGTAAACGGCACACAGAAGCTGTCGCCGGCAGCCTTCTCCCCATCGGTCACCCGCAGGATTCCCTGCGCGCAGACGGCGCGGTAACCGCCGCCCAAATCGACGGAGCCGTTGTCGCCCAGCGCGTCGATCATCAGCTCAATATGGCGGAAATCGGCGGGAGCCTCTTTTTCGTCACAAAGCTGTCTGAGCGCGTAGCGCAAAACGGTTTTGTCCAGCGCTTTCAGCTTTTCACAGCTGTAGCCGCCGTTGACCTTACAATCATTTAATTCTTTTAAAGAAATTTTATTCAAATATGCGTCCGCGTCCCGCATCAGCTCGCCCGTGCGTGCGACAGCTTCATCCAGCGAGGGATTCAGCTCCCGCAGCTCGGGAATCACCTTCAGCCGCAGACGGTTGCGCGTATAATCGGGTAAAAGATTTGTCGAATCGGTAACGTACCGTAAGCCCTGCGCGCCGCAGTACGCCTCAATCTCATCGCGCGTACAGCACAGCAGCGGACGGATAATACTGCCCCGGCGGACAGGAATCCCGGAAAGCCCCGCGATTCCGCTCCCGCGAATCAAATGCATCAGCACGGTTTCGGTATTGTCGGAACGGTGGTGCGCGGTCGCGATTTTTGCGCCGACGAATTCGGCGGCGGCTCGCTCCAGAGCGTCATAACGCAGCCGGCGTCCGCACAGCTCCACACTCTCGCCGCTCTGCGCGGCAATCGCAGGGACGTCCGCAAATTCGTAATACAGCGGGATTTGCCAATCCTCACACAACTCGCGGACAAAGCGCTCGTCGCGGTCGGCTTCCTCGCCGCGGATACCGTGGTGAAAATGAAAGGCAGCGATTCGCAGGTTATATTTTTCTTTTATCGAAATAAGAAGATGCAGCAGCGCTACCGAATCCGCGCCGCCCGAAAGCGCGACAAGCACCTTGTCGCCGTCGGTGAGCAGGCGGTTTTCTTCGATAAACGCCGCGACCTTATCTGTTAGTTGCGCCTGTTGGACGCGCGGCTCCATGGTGGTTCTCCCTATTGCGGAACGTCGCGGTTATGCTCCAAGCCCGTAAAGCGCATGAACTCGCCCTGCCAGTGGAGCTTGACGGAGGTCGTCTCGCCGTGACGGTTTTTAGCGATGATACACTCGCCGCTGTTCTGGTCAATCGCGGCGTTGACAGTCTCGGCGTCCTTTTCGCGCTCATAGTAGCCGTCGCGGTAAAGGAACAGTACAATATCCGCGTCCTGCTCGATAGAACCCGAGTCACGCAGGTCGGACAGCTGGGGACGGTGATCCTGACGCTGTTCGCTCGCACGGCTCAGCTGGCTCAGACAGATAACGGGGACATTGATTTCTTTCGCGAGTATTTTCAGATTCCGGGTGATTTCCGAAATCTCCTGTACGCGGTTATCGGTGCGGCGCCCGGTCGACATCAGCTGCAGATAGTCGATGACGACAAGGTCAATCTTTCTCAGCCGGCGCAGCTTGGATTTGATTTCGGGAACGGTAATGCCGGGGGTATCGTCGAGATAAAGGTCGACGTTTTTCAGCACGTCGCCCGCGCCGACCAGCCGCTGCCACTCCTCAGCACTGAGCTTGCCGGTTCTGAGCTTCGTACCGCCGACGAGCGCCTCCGCAGACAGCAGTCGCGAAGCAAGCTGTTCCTTCGTCATTTCGAGAGAGAAGAAGGCGACGGTTTTCTTGCTCGTTGCGGCGACGTTGCGCGCGATGTTCAGCGCGAACGAGGTTTTTCCCATACCGGGACGGGCGGCAAGCAGAATCAAATCGGAGCGGTTCAGACCCGTAATGACCCTGTCGAGGTCGCTGATACCCGTGGACACGGGCTTGACGTCATCGTCGTCACGGTTGAGCATATCCAGACGGTTGAAGGTCTGGAACAGCACCTCGTCGATGCGCTGCAGACCTTGGATATCCTTGCCGCGGCGGATGTCAAATATCTTCTGCTCGGCGGAGTCAATCAGCATCTGCGGCTCCTGCGCGCCGTCGGACGAATCCTCAATGATTTCATT
>CAJONB010000122.1 GCA_905235715.1 uncultured Ruminococcus sp.
GTTGTGCTGCAGGTCAGCTATTTCAAGCTCAATCACGGCAAGCGCATATTCAAGATGGCTCCCATCCATCATCACTTTGAGATGTGCGGATGGTCTGAGATGAAGATCGTATGCGTGTTCTCGGCTTTCACGGCAGTATGCGGGCTGATAGCACTGCTTCTGGTGATCTTCGGGTGTTAGTAACCGAAAGGAATGAGGCAAATGTCAACAATTGAACAAACCTCGCGCCGCCGACAAGAGGATTATCAGCGCGAGCGCCGTGCCTCATCCAAAAGAGGCAAGCGAAAGTTCAAATTTTCACTGCTCAGTATAGGCAAGGGTATCGACATACCCTTCGTACTTATCGTATTTGTACTGCTTGCCATAGGCATCACCATGATGTTCTCGGCGAGCTATCCGGTCGCCTTCTACGAGATAGGCGACAGCTACTATTACCTCAAGCGTCAGCTCATATTCGCTCTCATAGGCATTGTAATAATGATAGCGGTATCCTTTATAGATTACCATAACTACCACAGGTTTGCCGCGGTTATACTCGGTATCAGCTATTTTGCGCTTGTTCTGGTGCTTGTATTGCCGTCCCAGGAGGGAGGCGTACACCGGTGGATAGGTGTAGGTATGTTCGGTATACAGGCGTCTGAGATCAGTAAGTTCGCGATCATTCTGTTCATGGCTCACTGGGGCAGCCTGTACTACGACCGTATGGACACGATCAAGTACGGCGTTCTGCCCGGAGCGGCGGTCTTTATTTCCACAGCGTTTCTGCTTCTGCTCGAGCCTCATTACTCCTGTATCGTTATCTGCGCTCTGCTCACGGTACTTATGATGTATGTATCGGGTATCAAGATAAAATGGCTGGCGATAGGCGCGGCTGTTCTCGTCGTCTTGATTTTGCTTTTGTGGGTAACCGGTATGCTGACCTACGCGATGGAGCGTATGGACGGCTGGGGACAGGCGCTGGTCTACAAGGACAACGACCAGTGGCAGCAGACGTGGCAGACGCGTAACAGCCTCTATGCGATTGGCTCGGGCGGTCTGTTCGGACTCGGTCTGGGTCAGTCGCGGCAGAAGTACCTCTATCTGCCGGAGCCGCAGAATGACTTTATCTTCGCTATCGTATGCGAGGAGCTGGGTCTGGTCGGCGCGGTGCTGATTCTTCTGCTGTTCGCGCTGCTGGTATGGCGCGGCGTTGTTATCTCGCTGCGTGCCCGCGACCGCTTCGGCAAGCTGCTGGGTATCGGTCTGATTTCCCACGTCGGTCTGCAGGTTATCCTGAATATCCTTGTTATCACCGACTGGCTGCCGAATACCGGCATTTCGCTGCCGTTCTTCAGCTACGGAGGCTCGTCGCTGCTGACGCTGATGTTTGAGATGGGCGTTATCCTGTCGATTTCGCGTACCTCAAATATCGAGAAATCCTAGCGCAATTTGTAGGGGAGGGGCTTGCTTCTCCCGAACGGAGAACCTATATGAAAGTATTACTTGCCGGCGGCGGCACCGCCGGACACATCAATCCCGCGCTGGCAATCGCGAGCTATATCAAGGAACAGGAGCCTGACGCGGAGTTCCTCTTTATCGGCAACCGCGACGGCATGGAACAGCGCCTTGTCGCTGCAGCGGGATTTCCTATCAAATCCGTCGTCATCAGCGGCTTCAAGCGCAGCCTGTCGCCGAAGAGCACCGTCCACAATATCAAGACGGTGGCGCGTTCCTTTACCGCGCGTGCCGACGCGAAGAAAATCATCGGGGACTTTGACCCCGATATCTGTATCGGTACGGGCGGCTATGTCAGCGGGCCCGTTATCCTCGCCGCCTGCAACCTCGGTTATCCCGCGGTGATCCACGAGCAGAACGCCTATCCCGGCGTGACCAATAAAATGCTCGCCAAAAAGGTACGGCGCGTCATGCTCGCGATTGAGGACGCCAAAAAGCATTTTGACGGCGGCGCGTCCTTTGTCGTTACCGGCAACCCCATCCGCCCCGAGATCCTCGCGACCAAGCATGAAGAAGCGAGGCATAAGCTGGGCTTTGACGGGCTGAAAAAGCCGATTATTCTCTCCTTCGGCGGCTCGCTCGGCGCGAAATGTATCAACGAAGCGATGGCTGAGCTGATGGCGCGCTCCGCCAAGGATAAGAAATATTACCATATCCACGCCTACGGACAGCAGGGCGGCTATACGCTCGATTTGCTCAAGGAGCGCGGGGTGAGCCTCGATATGAGCGATAACCTCGACGTCCGTCCGTATATTGACAATATGAACGAGTGCCTTGCCGCCTGCGACCTTGTCGTATCGCGCGCGGGTGCAATCACCCTCTCCGAAATCCAGGCGAAGGGCAGACCCGCGGTGCTGATTCCCTCGCCGTTTGTCGCGGAGAATCACCAGTACCACAACGCGATGTCTATGGCAAACAAAAAAGCGGCGCTGGTGATTGAGCAAAAAGATTTGACGGGCGAGAAGCTCGCACAAACCGTCGACAGTATTCTCACCGACCCCGCCGTCCTGCAAAAATACCGCAAAAACGCGCAGAAAATGGCGATTACCGACGCGAACGAGCGGATTTATAAGACAATACGCGAGGTATTGGCGGAAAAAAGATAACAGATATTTTGGAGATAACAGAGAACAGATAACAGTTAACAGTTAAGGGAAACGCTGACGCGTTTTGAAATATAATAGGAATCGGGTGCGGGCAGCGCCTGCCCTTCACTGTTATCTGTTAACTATTAACTGTTAACTGTAAAAGTCACCTTTCTCCCCTTTTATACATAGTATATCAAGCAAGAGTTTGTATGAAAGGGTGTATGGGTATGTCGATGTATGTAGTGGAGGGCGGCAGGACGCTATCGGGAGAAGTTCGGGTTCAGGGCTCTAAGAACAGTACCCTGCCGATTCTGGCGGCGAGCCTCTTATGCCGCGGCGAGAGCGTGCTGTATAACTGTCCGCGGCTGTCGGATGTTGAAGCGTCGCTGACGATTCTGCGCTACATAGGATGTACCGCCCGCAGAGAGGGCGACACCGTGATTGTTGATACCTCAAGCGTGACGCGCTATGATATTCCATCCGCGCTGATGCACCGGATGCGCTCGTCGATTATCTTTCTCGGCGCGATGATTGCCCGCTTTGACCGGGTGCGGATGTCCTTTCCCGGCGGGTGTGAGCTGGGGCCGCGGCCCATTGACCTCCATCTGAACGCCCTGCGTGAGATGGGCGTCGAAATCTGCGAGGAGCACGGCGAGCTGGACTGCCGCATTACCGAGCAGCTTCACGGCGCGAAGATTGCCCTGACTGTTCCCTCGGTCGGCGCGACTGAAAATATCATGATTGCCGCCGCCACCGCCAAGGGCACCACGATTATCTCCAACGCCGCCCGCGAGCCTGAAATCACCGACCTTGCGGATTATCTCACCGCCTGCGGCGCGAAAATATCCGGCGCGGGGGAGAGCACCGTCATCATCGACGGCGTTGAGCGTCTCCATCCTGCCGTACACGCGATTATCCCCGACCGTATCGTCGCAGCGACCTTAATGTCAGCCGCCGCCGTAACCGGCTCGGATATCCGTTTTAAAAGCATTATCCCGTCCCACCTCGAATCGGTGATACCCGTTTTCCGGGAGTGCGGATGTGAAATAGATTTTTCCGGCGACGGACTGACGTTCCGCTCGCCCTACCGCCTGCGCAGCCCGAAGCTGATACGCACCATGCCGTATCCGGGCTTCCCGACCGACGCCCAGGCGCCCTTGATGTCTGTCGCTGCGGTCGCGGACGGACTGACCGTCTTTGTTGAGAATATGTTTGAGAGCCGTTACGGACACGTCAGCGAGCTTTGCCGTCTGGGTGC
>CAJONB010000123.1 GCA_905235715.1 uncultured Ruminococcus sp.
GTCAATCAGGATTTCCGTTTTATTGCCGCCGCTCTTGACGACGGTGATGATTTCGCCCGAGGACGCGACCAGACTATAGGTATACATGGTCTTTCCGCTCTTGACACTAAGCCGGTAGAGCAGCTCGCCGCCGCGCGCGTCAAGGCGGATTTTTATTTCGACGTCCTTGTCATCGAGCGTTTCAATCACAATGCGGATGGCTTCCTCTCTGTTGAGATAGCGCAGGGAGCTGGAGGTGCCGGTTTCGGTGATTCCGGTGTAGCTCAGGTCGATGGAATCCGCAATCAGGTTCAGGTCGTTGATGTTCATGCGGCTGAGGGAGCGGTAGGACATGGTGCTGTCGGTGTCAATCAGCTCGCGCAGGAGCTGTGCCTTTCCGCGGGAAACATGATAGCGGGCGGCGATGCGCTCAGATTCACGGCTGGCGTCGGTATTTTGGCTGAGCAGCGCGCCGTCAAAATGATTGTCGGCATAAGCCTGCCCGACGGCTTCGGCGGCTTTTGCGCGAAGCGCTTCTTCCGTGTCGTCATCCGCGCTGTCGGCGGTGAGCATTACGGTGTTGTCGTATTCGTTGAGCGTACCGTTCTCAATCAGATGCGTTATCAGCTCTGCGGTCGCTTTGTCAATGTCACGGTCGCCGGGCTGAAAGCCCGAGAGGGCTTTTTTGCCGCGCTGGTCGGCGGCGGAGATTTCGACGACCTCGTTCTCGCTGTTGAGGTTGATGGTGATACAAGCGTCGGAGTCGAGCGTCACTGTCGAGGCGATTTGGTTGTGCGCGATTGCGGAGGTAACAATGACGGCTCCCGTAATCAGCACGATTGCCGCGGCGGCGGTGGAAATCATCTTCGTGAGACTGACGATTTTCCGGTGCTTTTCCATGCCTTTGTTCAGGCGCTCCATATCAAGCTTCGGCGCGGGGGTATGTGCCGATAATGCTCTCAGGCGTTTTTCAATATTTTGTTCTGCTGTCATGTTATCCCTCCTTTCCTGACTTGTCAAGGTTATCTGCCAGCTTTTTCACGGCTCGCGCGTAAATTGTGCGGACGGTCGGCTCGGGCCTCCGGACAATCTGCGCGATTTCTTTATGCTGCAAGCCGTTGACGGCTTTCAATATTACGATGGTGCGCTCCTCCTCTTCGAGCGCCAGCATTGCCTGCCGCAGTCCTTCGTCGCCCTCATTGTAGCTGTCATAGTAGGGAAGGACGACGGACTCGATGTCGATATGCCGCCGGCGCTTTTTCAGATAATCGTAGGCGGTGGTTATGGCTATCTTGCTGAGCCACGCGTTGAACTTGCCGGTGTCGCGCAGCTTTTTGAAGTTGGTGCAAGCCTTCAGCGCCGTGTCCTGAAATACGTCGTCGGCGTCGTCCTGATTCCGCACAATGCTGAGAATCAGAAAGAAAATTTTTTTCTGCTCCGGCTCAAACAAACGCATAAATTCCTGATAGCCCAATCTACCACCCCCTTTGTTGTACGTCGGCTCTGTAATATAGACTGTTTTGCAGACCGTTTTGTTTCAAAATTCTGAAAATATTTTAATATTTTTTTCGCTTTATTGCAACATATAGCAACATTTACATTTATTATTCCACAAAAGAAAAATCCCCTTCGCGTGGAAGGGGATTCCGATAGCTGTTAGCTTTTGAATGTAAATCAATCCTGACCGGGAACCTTGGGCAGAGCGGCGATACTTGCTGCCAGCTCTTCGTCGGTGGGAATACGGTCGGTCATGGTGCCGTCGTTGTACTGCTCGTAAGCGACCATATCGAAGTAGCCTGTGCCTGTGAGACCGAAGAGGATGGTTTTCTCCTCGCCGGTTTCCTTGCACTTGAGCGCTTCGTCGATTGCGACGCGGATAGCGTGGCTGGATTCGGGAGCGGGGAGGATGCCCTCTACGCGCGCGAACTGTTCCGCAGCCTCAAATACCGAGGTCTGACCGACAGCGGTCGCTTCCATCAAACCGTCGTGATACAGCTGGCTGAGGGTGGTAGACATACCGTGGAATCTCAAGCCGCCCGCGTGGTTCGGGGAGGGAATGAAGCTGCTGCCGAGGGTGTACATCTTAGCGAGCGGGCAAATCATACCGGTGTCGCAGAAGTCGTAAGCGAACTTGCCGCGGGTAAAGCTCGGGCAGGACGCGGGCTCGACCGCGATAATGCGATAGTCGTTCTCGCCGCGGAGCTTTTCGCCCATGAACGGAGCAATCAGACCGCCGAGGTTGGAGCCGCCGCCTGCGCAGCCGATGATGACGTCGGGCTTGACGCCGTATTTATCGAGCGCAGCCTTTGCCTCAAGACCGATAACGGACTGGTGCAGGAGTACCTGATTCAGTACGCTGCCCAGTACATAGCGGTAGCCGGGGTTGGTAACGGCAACCTCAACCGCTTCGCTGATAGCGCAGCCGAGAGAGCCTGTTGTGTCGGGATGCTCGGCGAGAATCTTCTTGCCGACCTCGGTGGACATGGAGGGAGAGGGAGTAACCTCTGCGCCGTAGGTACGCATGACCTCACGGCGGAAGGGCTTCTGCTCATAGCTGACCTTGACCATGTAGACCTTGCAGTCAAGTCCGAGATACGCGCAAGCCATCGAGAGAGCGGTGCCCCACTGACCGGCGCCTGTCTCGGTGGTAACGCCCTTTAAGCCCTGCTTCTTCGCGTAGTAAGCCTGCGCGATAGCGGAGTTGAGCTTGTGGCTGCCGGAGGTGTTGTTGCCCTCAAACTTATAGTAAATCTTAGCGGGGGTGCCGAGCGCTTTTTCAAGGCAATAAGCGCGAATCATCGGCGAGGGACGGTACATCTTGTAGAAATCCTGGATTTCCTGCGGGATGTCAATGTACGGCGTGGTGTCGTCCAGCTCCTGCTGTACCAGCTCTGCACAGAAGATGCCGCCCATTTCCTCGGCGGTCAGGGGCTGACCTGTACCGGGGTTGAGGAGGGGAGCTGGCTTATTTTTCATATCCGCGCGCAGATTGTACCACTGTTTCGGGATTTCGTTCTCGCTTAAATAGATTTTGTAGGGGATTTTGTTTTCTGCCATGATGATTTCTCCTTTTCGTTTAGTATCTTAGTTTATCGACATTGGGTGATTGCCTGCCGTTTGATAACTTTGTATTGCAGATAATTCTTATTTAGAATTATTGTGAGCTTTGGAAAATAAAAAAACCCGTCCCTGCATAAAATGCTGGGACAGGATAACCTGCGGTGCCACCCGGCTTGATGTAACGTATCATTACATCCTCTCTGTACGTACTGACATACGCTGACCCGGATCACGGTCGGTCAAGCCGTCTTGAATACTAAGCTACAGCTGTTCCTCAAGCCCTCGGAAGTCCATTCAGCCTTATATTCTCTGCCGCAATTCCACCATCTGCGGCTCTCTTTAAGACAAGGGGTAAGGCCTACTCACTCTTCGTCATCAGTTTAAATGCATTTTAACGCATAAAATAATTTTTGTCAATAGCTTTCTGCAAAAAGTTTCGCGTTAGCATACGAAAGCAAAGCCCCGAAGCAATGCTCCGGGGCAGAATTGGAGGTTCGGTATTGAGTTGTAATGGGTCAGGGGCAGGCGGTAACGGCGCCGATTGTTCCTGTTACGGTCAGGGTGACCGAGCCGGGAGTGGTGCTCCATTCGCCGGTGGTTTCGTCCTGCGTATAGGTCGCGGCGGGGATGGCGATAACGCCGTTTGCCGTAGTGAATACGCCTGTCGTTTCATCATAGGTGTAGTCAACGCCGGCGGTGAGGACAACGCCGTCCAGCGTGACGGTGATATCTGTCAGGATGGGGTCGAAG
>CAJONB010000124.1 GCA_905235715.1 uncultured Ruminococcus sp.
GGATATTATGGACGGAGGTGCGGTTATACAAGCCGTTCTGCAGCAGCTCCATCTCCGCCCCGCACGCGCAGACAGCCGGGTGGTAGCGCTCGCATAACGCCGCTGCGCCGAGGATATGGTCGTAGTGGCCGTGGGTCAAAAGCACATAGTCGAGCTTACCGCCGAGCTTGTCAATCTGCTCATACAGCGCGGGACATTCGTCGCCGGGGTCAATCACCGCAAGCGCGCCTGTCGCCCCGTCCTCAATCAGATAGCAATTTGTCTGGATCATGCCGACAACATAATGGTAAATCTTTATCATTTCTTCAACTCTCCCGAATCAAGAAGAATCGTAACGGGGCCGTCGTTGAGCAGCTCGACCTGCATATCCGCGCCGAACTCGCCTGTTCTGACGGTTTTGACTCCCTCGTTCTTTATTCTTTCACAGAAATATAAATATAAACGGTTTGCTTCCTCCGGCTTAGCCGCGCCGAAGAAATCAGGCCGTCTGCCCTTGCGGCAATCGGCGCAAAGGGTAAACTGGGACACGACCAGTATCTCGCCGCCTACCGTCAGCAGGGACAGGTTCATCTTATCGTCCGCGTCGCTGAAAATCCGCAGGTTCGCGATTTTCGCGGCGAGAACCTCGGCGTCGCGCCCGGTATCGCCCTCTGCTACGCCCAGCAGAACCAGCAAGCCCTGCCCTATCCCGGAGATGCAATTCCCCTCTACGGTCACGGATGCGTGTCTGACACGCTGTAATACTGCTTTCATTAGAGCCTCTTGATGGAAACAATGCCGTTGATTTGGGCAAGGTGCGCCATGACGGAGCGCAGATGATCCATGTTGTTAATCTCAATCGTAACGGTCACCATCGCCTGGTTATCCTTGATCTCGCGGGAGTTCAGCGTCGTGATGAAGATACGCATATTCGAAAGCTCCTTTGTCACGTCGGCAAGGAAGCCGGTGCGGTCGTTGCAGACAATCTCGAGGGTCGAGAGGAAGCTCTCGTGGACATCCTCCTCCCAGTACGCCTTGACCCAGCGCTCGGGTTCCTCGCAGTCCTGCAGATTTTCGGGGACGTTGGTGCAGCTGCGCTTGTGGACGGACACGCCGAAGCCGCGGGTGATATAGCCGATAATATCGTCGCCCGGCAGGGGATTGCAGCAGCGGGAGAATTTGATCAGGCAGTCGTCTACGCCCTCGACGATTACGCCGGAGCCGACGTGGCTCTTGCGCTTCGGCAGGCGTTCCTCGGTAATCGGCTTCGGTTCATCGGGGGATTTTTTGTATTTCTTGATGTAGATTTCCCTGACGCGCGGCATGATCTTCCACAGCTGGATGCCGCCGTAGCCGATCGACGCGTAGAAATCGTCAAGGCTCGAGCAGTAATGGCGCTGGTAGATGGGCTGCATACATTCGTCGAGGTCTTCCTCGGCAAAGGTCATGCCGGCTTTTTTCAGCTCCTTATCGAACTGTAATTTGCCCTCGATGATGTTTTCCTCGCGGCGCTCCTTCTTGAACCACTGGCGGATTTTGGTGCGCGCGGAATTGGTCTTGACGATTTTCAGCCAGTCGCGCTTGGGACCGCCGGAGCCTTCCTTCTGGGTCAAAATTTCGATAATATCGCCGTTTTTGACCTGATAATCAATCGGAACGATACGGTTGTTCACCTTCGCGCCGATCATGCGGTTGCCGACGCCCGAGTGGATCGCGTACGCCATATCAATAACGGTCGCGCCGTAGGGCAGCTGAATCACGTCGCCCTTGGGCGTAAAGACATAAACCTCGTTGGAGCTTAAATCATATTTGATGGTCTTGACGATGTCGGTGGAATCATCCGCCTCGTTCTGCACCTCGAGGGTCTTGCGAATCCACTCCAGGTTCTCGTCGAGGGAATCCGTCTTGTTGCCCTTCATCTTGAGCTTATACTTCCAGTGCGCCGCGATACCGTATTCAGCGGTCTGGTGCATTTCGTAGGTACGGATCTGCACCTCAAAGGGAATACCGTTCTTATCGAAAACGGTGGTATGGAGGCTCTGGTACATATTGGATTTCGGGGTAGAGATATAGTCCTTAAAGCGGTTGGTCAGCGGGGTGAAAATATCGTGGACAACACCGAGGACGTTATAGCAGTCCGCGACGGTATTGACGATCACGCGCACCGCGAACACATCGAAAATCTGGTTCATCTCGCGTCCCTGCATGATGGTCTTGCGGTAAATGGACACGATGGATTTGACACGACCCGAAATCGTGACGTGCGGGATGGAATTGCCGATTTTGTCGAGGATTTTCTTCTTGATTTCTTCGATAAAGGCATTGCGCTCGTTCTCGGTCAGGCGCAGCTCCTTCTCGATTTCTTCATACGCGACGGGATCGAGGTAGCGCATGGAGAGATCCTCCAGCTCTTCCTTGATTGCTTTCATTCCGAGGCGGTGCGCGATGGGCGCGTAAACCTCCATGCACTCGAGCGCCTTATCGCGGCGCTTCTGCTCATTAATGCACTCGATCGTGCGCATATTGTGCAGACGGTCGGCGAGCTTGACGATAATCACGCGGATGTCGTTGCTCATCGCAATCAGCATTTTGCGGACGTTCTCCGCCTGCTGTTCCTCGCGGTCGGTATACTGAATCTTATTGATTTTTGTCAAGCCGTCAACCAGCTTGGCGACGTCCTCGCCGAACGCGTCCTCGACGTCTTCGAGCGTAACGTCGGTATCCTCAACGGTATCGTGCAGCAGCGCCGCGACGATTGAATCGGTGTCCATGCCCATCTCGACAAGAATGCAGGCGACCGAGGTCGGATGGAGAATAAACGGCACGCCGCTGACACGGCGCTGGTCGCCGTGGGCGATATTGGCGAATTCATACGCCTTTTTGATTTTTCTTTTATTGTATTTCACGGAGCTTTTGTCAATCAGCGACATCAGCTCGTCAAAATCCTGATAATGGATAACGTCAGTCATTCTCACATACCTCCCTGAGCTTTTTGATAATCAGCGAATCGTTCAGGTTGACCTTCCCCTCCACCTGACACATCTGAATCTCGCTGTCATACATTCCCTCAAAAATGCGAATCAGTCCCAACTCGTTCATGCACTCGAGAATCACCCGCAGCTTACCGTAAGAAAAATCGCAGTTCAGGCGGTACAGGAGGGTATCGAAGGGATGATGATAACCGCCGCTCGCCCTGAGAAAGCGATAGACGACCGCGAATTCTTCACGGTTCGGAGTGATACGGAGCGCTTCACCGGGCGTGATACTGTCGCCGCGGCAAAAGCTTTCAAATATTTCTTTTGTAGAAATATAATCATCTTCATCCAACCCGGAAAAACGGATTTCGCGGATGAACACAGACAGGCTCTCGGTGTTATTATACTCGTTTACGTCCAGAGTAACCGCCAAATCGACAACATCGCCGGCAACGTAAGGAAATTCTTTGAGGGTCGTAGAAAAGCGCATCGCGTTGACAACGGAATCGCCGCGGCTCAGCGTCAGCCGCAGGTGCTTTCCGCCGCCTAGTTCGCGAATCTCGCGGATCGTCATTTGATACAGCCCGAACAGCGGCGTCGGATTGCCCGCGCCGTAAGGCTCCAGCATGGTCAAATCCGCCGCCAGCGACACGCTGAGCTGGGCGGGATTGAGCTTGCAGTCAAGCTCCACGGTCGGAGCGGGAGCGGGATGCAACGCGGCGTATTCGTTGATTGCCGCGATAAACGGCTCGATATTCTCGCGCCTGACGCCGAAGCCGAC
>CAJONB010000125.1 GCA_905235715.1 uncultured Ruminococcus sp.
GTGTATATGCAGATGATTACAGACCGAGAGTTGTAGTAAACGGCGTAGAACTGGAAAATGAGCTTATTATGAAGGATGACAGAATATACGTTCCCCTTCGTGCTGTTTCAGAATCCCTCGGGGCAGATGTTGACTGGAACGAAAGCACAGATACGGCTACGATAACCCTGAACACGGCAGAGGATTTATCACCGCGTCGTTATAGATATACCGCTTTTCGTCCGCTCCGGCAACCGTATGGAGGAAGGTGTTGATTTCGTACTCGCCTTCGCTCGCGGTAACCTTGAACTGCGCCCTGATCAGCGTATAGGTATCCCGGTTGTAGCTCGTTCCCATTGCGTTGGAATAGTTGAATTTAATATGTCCCGGCTCGATCTGATTTACCATAACACCGTATCTCAGGCGGGTAAAAATCATTTCCTCTTTAAAGTTATCTTCATTCTCGGGAATAATCAGCTCAAGCCCTTCGGTATCAAAGAACAATTCGCCGTCAAGCGAGCATAGCTGTTCGCCTGTATTGAAATAGTAGACATACTCGAAGACCTCGCCCGGGTTCACCTTGTAGGCCGCGCCGTCGGCAACAACAAAAACGCCGTTCCCCTCTGCGGAGGCGACCGCCGGCGGAATTGCAGCGGTCAGCAGCGCAACTGCCAAGATAAGCGCCGTTAGTTTTTTCATAAAACCACCTCGTAAGTTAATGGATAGGACAGGGATATTTCTTACTTCATCAGCCCTGCGGTGTATTTATAGGCGAGGATGCGGGTGCAAATCTGCTTGAGCTGTTCCTCGCTGATGGTGCCGTCATTTACGGCGGAGAGGATCGCGGAATAGGTTGTGCTGTAGTTGCGGGACAGGACGAGGTCGTTGCCCGCGAGGATTGCGGCGACGGCGACGTTTTTGCCGTCGGCGTAGGCGGAGTAATCGGCGTCGTCAATCACATCGGTAATCGTCAGTCCGCTGAAGCCGACCAGCTCGCGCAGCTCCTGATGGAGCGTTGAGGACAGGGCGGCGGTATGGGTCGCGTCGATGCTCTTGACAACGACGTTCGACATCATGACGAAATGCGCGCCGTCACTTACGCCCGCCTTGAACGGCTCGTAGCCGGTATTGCGAATCGTGTCCGCGTCGCGGGTGTCGATAACGGCGGTACCGGTTGACTGCGCTTCATAATTCGCGGAATCGGTTATCGTGCCGTAGCCGGGGAAGTGCTTCAAGGCGACGGAAACGCCCTTTGCCTGCACGCGCTTCGCGCAATACTTGGCAAAATCGGAAACGACCTTGACGTCGTCGCTCAACGAGCGGGAATACATGATCTGGTCGGAGGAATCGGGAACATCTACCACGGGGGCAAGGTTCAGGTTAAAGCCGAGGTCATGCAGCAGGGTCGCCTTTTCCAGCTCAGTCTTTTCCACCTCCTGCAATCCGCCGGACGCGAGGAGATTGCGCGGGGAGTCAAAGCTCTGGGTCAGAACGCCGTTTGAGGAAACGGTGGTCTTTTCTCCGCCCTCCTCCTGCGCGGCGAGAATCGGAGCAATATTTGCCGAGCTGCCGAGGGTCGTCAAGCCCTCTTTGATTTCATCGGCGGACTTGTAGAGAAACGCGTTGCTCTCAAACAGGTAGCCCGCAAGATGGTACTGCGCGATATCCGCGGTTCCCGTGTCGAGGTCGGAGCATATACCGACAATCAGCTGACCTGCCATCTCCTCCTTCGACATATTCTCGACAGCCTTCGCCGCCTTGTCGTAATTCGCGGCAAAAAGATCGCTGTCCGTGTTCGTGCCGGCTTCGGTTGCTTCGGTCGCCTGTTTGACCGTTTCGGTATCAGGGGTCTGAGCGTCCGCCGCCGGCGCCGCAGCGCTCTCGATCGAGGGGTGTGTAACGTCGATATAATGCCAGAGCGAATAGCCGAACGCACCGCCGCCGATCAGCAGCAAAACAACGGAAATAATCACAAACTTTTTCATTGCGTACCTCCTATGTGAATGTCACATAAATATACACTGTAATTATATCACGGCACGTTGGATTTTTTAACCCTTATACAGAATAATAATACAAATATTTTGTAAATTCGGCACAGCTTGACAGCTTGCGGGTTTTTCGATAAAATAGCAGTGGATTTTTACCGAATGAGGAAGGCTATGAAAAAGAACAATCTCCTGTCGTCGGCGGTTCTGCTGCTGGCGGCGATGATCTGGGGCGTTGCGTTTGTCGCGCAGAATGTTCTGTCGGACACGGTGCCGCCCTTTACCGTCAACGCGATACGCTCGCTGCTGGCGGCGCTCGCCCTTATCCCTGTCGCTTATGCGGTGCGCAGGAGCAGCGGGCTGCCCTTTAAGGAACAATCCGCCGACGGGCGCAAGCAGCTAATCAAGGCGGGCGTGCTGTGCGGCATCCTGCTGTGCATATCCGTCAATTTACAGCAATTCGGCATTTCGCTCTATCCCGAGGGCGCTCCCGTCGAGGCGCACAGCGGATTTCTGACCGCGCTGTACATCCTGTTCGTGCCGATTTTCGGGCTGTTTATGAAAAAGCGTCCGTCGCTGTTTGTCGCAATCGGCGTCGGTATCGCGCTGGTGGGGCTGTACCTGCTGTGCCTGACCGACGGTCTGAGCGCGCTGTATACGGGCGATATCGTCATGCTGACCTGCGGCATGAGCTTTGCGCTGCAAATCCTGTGTATCGACTGCTATATCGACACGGTCGACGCGGTGAAGCTCAGCGCGCTGCAATTCTTTGTGTGCGGCGTGCTGTCGGCGATCCTGATGCTGATTTTCGAGCGTCCCGACCCTGCCGCGATCCTCGGCGCGTGGAAGCCGCTGCTGTATCTCGCGCTGCTGTCGAGCGCAGGCGGCTATACCCTGCAAATCATCGGTCAGAAGTATTCGTCCAGCCCGACGCTCGCGTCGATTCTCATGAGCATGGAGAGCGTGTTCGCGACCCTCGGCGGAATCGTGCTGACGGGCGTGGTTCCGAAAAAGACGGAGCTTGTCGGATGCGCGGTGATGTTCGCCGCGATTATCGTGGCGCAGCTGCCCGAGGATTGGTTGAAGAAAAAGAATAAGGAAGGCTGAAAAAGCGGCGCTCGGAATTGCTCCGAACGCCGTTCTTTTATGCCTTGTATCCCGCTTCGGCTATCACCGCCGCGACCTTATCATAATCGAGCGGTTCCTTGGATTCGATCTCGACCTTCTTCGCTTCGTGAGAGGCTTTGACCGACACGATATTGTCCGCAAAGCTCTTTTCAAGCGCTTCGGATACGTGCTTCTCACACATCGGGCACATCATGCCCTCTACCTTAACGACTGTTTTCACCATTTGACTTTCTCCTTTTTCTGATTTGACTCCGGCGGGCAGCTCCACCGGAGTGAGCTTATATTTTCCGTGCTTTTGCGGGCGGAACAAATTCAGCCGCAAAGCATTGGTGACTACACAAAAGCTGCTCAGGCTCATTGCCGCCGCGCCGAACATGGGACTCAGCGTCCGGCCGAATACCGGGATCCATACGCCCGCGGCGAGGGGAATCCCGATCATATTATAAATAAACGCCCAGAACAGGTTCTCGTGGATATTGCGCAGGGTCGCCTTTGACAGACGTATCGCAGCGACAGCCTCGGACAAACGGCTGCCGACC
>CAJONB010000126.1 GCA_905235715.1 uncultured Ruminococcus sp.
CTTTGCCCTGCTGCATCTGGTCATACCACTCACGGATAGCAGTTGCGGAAATATCTGACTCCGGGAACCTTCTGAAGTTCTTTGTTACGTTCTCGCCGAGACGGTTGTACATGTTGTTCTCGCCGAATACGCGCTCATGGTAGCTGTCTTTTCCGAAGAGCTGCATGAATGAACCGAACTCCGGATTACGCATCTCAGCGCCTGCCTTGTATGCTGCATAGATACCGTCGCCGCGGCCGTTTGACCACATACCTGATACCCTGTAGTTCTGGCTGCCTGTTGCAAGGAGGACTGCCTTTGCCTCGAAGATGTAGAATGTTCCGTCAAGAAGGCTGTATCCTACCGCGCCGGTAACCTTGTTTCCTTCGGTAAGAAGGTCTGAAATAGGAACCTTGTCGATGATCTTAACGCCGAGCTTCTTAGCCCTGTTAGCCATCTTAAGGCAGTTGTCAAGGTCGATACCAATCATGTATGTCATCGGGCCTGTCGGGATCTTCTCCCTCGGAACCTTGATTCCCCAGCCGTCCATACGCTCCATCGCGTAGGTGAGCAGTCCCGTCGTCCACAGAATCAGGATAATCACGGCGAGCGCGATACCGCCGACCGCGAGCCACTTGATTTTGATACCCGATACAAACAGCATGATAACCGTCAGAATCGAGATAATAACGATACAGGAATAGTGCGGCTCGAGCAGGAGCAGGAACGCGGTCGAGGCGAGTACGCCCGCCGCGGGAAGGATGCCGTATTTGAAGGTATCCATCTTGTCGTAATAACGGCTGCCCCAGTGCGCCAGAAACAGGATAATCGCGAATTTACTGATTTCCGACGCCTGAATTCCGAAGATATCGCCGATACCGATCCACCGGTGAACGCCGCCCTCCTGAGCGGGCATAATCAGAACCAGCACCAGCGCCAGATAGCTCGCGCCGAGAATCACCGCGGAAAAGCGGTGATAATAATGGTAGTCAACATACGATACCGCTATCATAACTGCAAGACCGACAACGGCGAATATCAGCTGACGCTTCAGGTAATAGTAGCTGTCGCCCAGCTCATAGTAGGCGACGGGATAGCTCGCGGAGAACATCATCGTCAGACCGATAATCAGCAGCGCGAGAACCAGCAGAACGAAAGGCACGTCAAGGCCCTTGCCGATAGAAAGCAGAGAAAAACGGATCTTTTTTCTGTCGGGCGCGGAGGAAGCGGGCGCACTGCCGCGGGGAACACTACGCGAGGCGGTACTGCTGCGCGTCCTGCGCCTGCGCTCATCATCGCGCCTGCGCTCGGCGGAGATATGTTCAATTGTACTCATAACGCCTCAGTCCTTTCATTCTTGCTTTTTGAGCGAAATTACATTCCGCGAATGCCGAAAATCACCAACAGCAGGGCAATCAGTCCGCAGACGGCGGTAAAGGCGGAGAACACACAGACAATTTTCATCTCCGACCAGCCGCACATCTCAAAGTGGTGGTGAATCGGGCTCATTTTAAAGATACGCTTGCCGTGGGTGAGCTTGAAGTAGCTGACCTGCAGCATAACGGAAAACATCTCAATCAGATACATCAGCGCTATCAGGAGCAGCAAGAGCTGCATATCCATCGCGAGCGCGATAGAGCAGACAATGCCGCCGAGGAACAGCGAGCCGGTGTCGCCCATAAAGCACTTTGCGGGGTGGAAGTTCCAGACAAGGAAGCCGAGACATCCGCCCGCGACAGCCGCCGCATAAATCGCCGCCGCGTCATGCTCCAGAACGGTGGCAATCAGCATCATGAACAGCGCCGCAAAGAAGGTGATAGAACCGTCCAGACCGTCGATACCGTCGGTCAGATTGACCGCGTTGACGATGCCGACCAGCACGACCGCCATGATGATATAGTAGAAGAAGCCCAGGTCCACATAGCCCACGAAGGGCACGAGGATGCTCGTATCGTCCTTGAACACCGTCATTAAAAAGAGGTAAGCCGCCGCCGCTAGGAACTGGAGCACCAGCTTCTGGAGCGCCGTCAAGCCGAGGTTGCGCTTTTTGATGACCTTGATATAATCGTCGATAAAGCCGATTGCGCCGTTGAGCAGGGCGTAAATCAGTCCGGCAAATACAAAGTAGCTGACCGAATCCATGCCGCCGTGACCGGCGTTGTACAGCAGTACGCCCGCAGTGGTCGCTATCACGATACCGATAATGAACATGAAGCCGCCCATCGTAGGGGTCCCCTGCTTTTCCTTATGCCAATTCGGCCCGATCTCCAGAATCGTCTGACCGAAATTCAGTCTATGCAGAAAGGGTATCAGGTATTTTCCTATCAAAGCGGTAATGATGAACGCGACGACCGCTGTTCCGAAAGACCACAATCCTAATTTCATAGTTACACCTCATTGTAATTTGTTAACGCGCTAATCAATCAAGCCCTCCGACGAGAAGGTGACGGTGATGACCGTACCCGGAGCGACCTCTGTTCCCTCGGGAATACTCTGAGAAATCGCCTTGCTCTCCGAGGAGGTGACCTGACCCGTGACGCTGACATTCACGCCCGCCTCAGCCGCGATATAATTCGCGTCGGTCACGCCGTAGCCGTCAAAGGACGGTACGGTGACCTTTTCGGTCGAGCTTGCCTCGTCCGTATACAGCACAACGGTGCCGCCTGTCGGGATAGCGGAGCCTGTCGGCGGGTTCTGCGCGAGTACGGTGCTGCCCTCGCCCTTGACGGTAACGTTAAAGCCGTCGTTGTTGGCGGAGGTGGTCGCGTCGGAAACCGACATACCGGTGTACGCGCCGGTGGTGGTGTCGATATTGGACAGCTCGTCGTCGTTGTACTGGGCGACAACATCAAGGTGCGGGAGTACCTCGCTCATAATGGACGCGAATACAGGCGCCGCGACAATACCGCCGTAGTAGTTTCCGGCGAGCGGCGCGTCGAAGAATACCAGACACGCGTACCGGGGATTGTTGGCGGGAGCAAAGCCGCAGAACGAAGCGATATAGTCGTCCACGCCGTCGCCGTTGACGTCGACCAGCTTTTCGGATGTACCGGTCTTTCCGCCGACACGGTAGCCCGCGACATAGCCGTTCTTACCGCCGTAATTAATAACATTTTCTTCAAGCAGCCCGCACATCTCCTTGGAAACCTCCTCGGAAATGACCTGCCGCTTCGGCTCGGTGGAAATATTCTCAACCACGTTGCCGTCCTTATCGAGAATCTGCTTGACAACGTGGGGTTGTACCAAATAGCCGCCGTTCGCTACCGCACAGGCGGCGGTAATCATCTGAATCGGAGTGATCGCGAAGTTTTGACCGAAGGACGCGACCGCGAGGTCGACGGGGCCCATCGTGTCCTCAACGCCTTCATAGCGGAAGAACTGGTCGGAGCTTTCGCCGGGCAGGTCGATGCCGGTCTTTTCGGAGAAGCCGAACGCCTGATAATAATTCCAGAAGTTTTCCGCGCCGACCGCCTGACCGATTTGGATGAAGGCGGGGTTGCAGGAATTCCAGATAGCGTCCTGATAGGTCTGCGAGCCGTGGTTGCCGGTGCAGTTGATTTCCTGATTATAAACGGTATAG
>CAJONB010000127.1 GCA_905235715.1 uncultured Ruminococcus sp.
GTATCATCGACTGGATGGTACAGTCCTTCAAGACCGAAACAGGTATCGACCTTTCCGGCGACAAGATGGCAATGCAGAGATTGAAGGAAGCTGCCGAGAAATCCAAGATTGAGCTTTCCGGCGTGACCACCTCCAACATCAACCTGCCGTTCATCACCGCAGACGCGACCGGCCCGAAGCACCTTGACCTGACGCTGACCAGAGCGAAGTTCAACGAGCTGACTGCCGACCTCGTCGAAAAGACAATGGGCCCGGTAAAGACTGCGCTGCAGGATTCCGGCCTCTCCATCAACGAAATCAGCAAGGTTCTGATGGTCGGCGGTTCTTCGAGAATCCCCGCCGTACAG
Source organism: uncultured Ruminococcus sp. (assembly GCA_905235715.1). Taxonomy (GTDB): domain Bacteria; phylum Bacillota; class Clostridia; order Oscillospirales; family Acutalibacteraceae; genus Ruminococcoides. The sequence continues at coordinate 348 of CAJONB010000127.1, forward strand.
GACGCTGTTAAGTCCCTCATCGGCAAAGAGCCGTTCAAGGGCATCAACCCCGACGAGTGCGTTGCAATCGGCGCTTCTCTCCAGGCAGGTATGCTCAACCCCGACGAAAATATCGACGGTCTGCTTCTGCTGGATGTTACTCCGCTGTCCCTCGGCGTTGAAACGCTCGGCGGTATCATGACCAAGATTGTTGATAAGAACACCACGATCCCCGTTACCAAGAAGCAGGTATTCTCCACCGCTGCGGATAACCAGCCGCAGGTTGAGATCAACGTCCTGCAGGGCGAGCGTGAATTTGCCCGCGATAACAAGCAGCTCGGTCTGTTCGCGCTGACAGGTATCGCTCCCGCTCCCAGAGGCATCCCGCAGATTGAGGTTACCTTCGATATCGACGCGAACGGTATCGTTAACGTATCCGCTAAGGATCTCGGCACCGGCGCAGAGCAGAAAATCACCATCAGCAACTCCGGCAATATGTCGAAGGAGGATATCGAGAAGGCTGTCAAGGAAGCCGAGCAGCACGCTGCCGAGGATCAGAAGCGCAGAGAAGAGGTCGACACCAAGAACGAAGCCGAGCAGGTCGTCTATCAGGCGGAGAAGCTTGTTTCCGACAGCGGCGACAAAATGAGCGATGCCGATAAGAACGACCTCAACGCGAAGATTTCCGCCGCGAAGGACGCAATCGGCAAGAATGATTCCGACGCGATCAAGACCGCAAAGGACGATTTGATGAAGACCTTACAGGACGTCGGCGCTAAGATTTATCAGCAGGTTGCTCAGGAACAGCAGGCTGCGGGCGCACAGCCCGGCGTAGACCCGACGCAGGCAGCCCAGTCCGGTCCCGAGGGCAATGTTTACGACGCAGACTATAAGGATGTTGACTAAACGCAGCATCATCGTGTATAATGACACGGGGAATGGCTTCATTCCCCGTGTCATGTGATACTGTTTGATGATTGATGAATGACGAGCCGCTGTTCGTTATTCATCAGTTATCAACTGTTGAAATTAGGTGTAATTATGGCAGATAAAAGAGATTTTTACGAGGTGCTGGGACTCAGCAAGGGCGCCTCGGACGACGAAATAAAAAAAGCATACCGGCAGATGGCGAAGAAATACCATCCCGACCTTCACCCCGGCGATAAGGAAGCCGAGGCGAAGATGAAGGAGGTCAACGAGGCATACGAGATTCTCTCCGACCCCGAGAAAAAGGCGCGCTATGACCAGTTCGGTCACGCGGGCGTCGACCCGAACTACGGTGCGGGAGGAGCCGGCTCTCCGTTCGGTCAGGACGTCGACCTCGGCGATATTTTCTCGAGCTTCTTCGGCGGCTTCGGCGGACGGCGTTCGTTAAATCCCAACGCGCCCCGTCGCGGCACGGATATCGAAACGACCGTCTATATCTCCTTTGAGGAGGCGGCGAAGGGCTGTAAAAAATCCGTTCAGTATCAGGCGGTTTCCACCTGTAAGGACTGTAACGGCACAGGCGCCGAAAAGGGCACGACCCCCAAGACCTGTACCGCCTGCGGCGGCAGCGGTCAGGTGACCATCAACCAGCGTACCCCGTTCGGCAATGTTCAGACGGTGCGTACCTGCGACGCGTGTAAGGGCCGCGGAAAAATCGTCGACAACCCCTGTCATACCTGTAACGGCAGAGGACAGATCCGCCGCAAAAAGACCGTCGAGGTCAACATTCCCGCCGGCGTCAACGACGATCAGGTGCTGAGCGTATCGTCCCACGGCAACGCGGGCGTCAACGGCGGCCCCGCGGGTGATTTGCACGTTTATATCGGCATCCGTCCGCATCCTGTCTTTGAACGCCGCGGCGACGACGTATGGTGTGAGATTCCGATTACGTTTGCACAGGCGGCGCTCGGCGCGACCGTCACCGTCCCGACCCTCGACGGCAAGGTCAGCTATGATATCCACGAGGGCACCCAGCCGGATGACATCTTCAAGCTCAAGGGCAAGGGAATTCAGCACCTCCGCGGCAGAGGCCGCGGCGACCAGTATGTCAAGGTCGTGATTGAGATTCCGAAGAACCTGAGCAGCAAGCAAAAGCAGCTGATTCGTGAGTTCGACGAAAGCACCGGCGATAAAAACTACGCAAAGCGCAAAAGCTTTAAGGATAAGCTGAAGGGCTTGTTCTGATACAAAAAACGAACAGACGTCGGAAAATTCCGGCGTCTGTTTTTTTAATGATTATGCGGTTTCATGGTTTGAATCAATTCCGCCAGAAGACGTATCTGCCTATCTGACAACCCGCTGACGTCAAGGTATCGCTTGCGCTCGGCAAAACGGGGTCGGAGCAGCTCGTCACAACTGACCGAATAGATTTCACATAGCTTCAGGATGATACTGACAGGTGGCTCTGAGACCCCTAACTCATATCTGGAATAGGTCGAGCGTTCGATATTCAGTAATTGAGCAACCTGCGTATGTGTATAGTCCGTTTTCATCTTTCGCAAAACTCTTAAATTTTCACCCAGTTCAACGGACATTTTATCCCTTCTTCAAATAAAAAAGTGCGCAGCCGAAACTACGCACCGAAAAATACGAAGCTTCGATTACTGCTAGATAATCGAATGATAAACACATATTATGCGCCCACACTACAGAAGCTCGTATTTTTACCAAATACAAGTGTGGAACAAAGGGTATAGCTACCCCTTGGCATAATGATATGTTTATCTGTTTTCTTTCAATTATCTAGCAACTAAATCTTAACACAAATCAAAAATAAATGCAATATAAAAAAGCGTAGCCCACATTTAAGAGCTACGCCGAAAAACACATAGCTTATTGTTGCTACACAATTACAACGACTATCGGTAAATACTCCAGTTCGTTTTGGCCTGTGTTTTTCACAGATTATAGTTACTGGAGTATGCACAAATATACATACAGATATTGTTAACCTATAATTAGCCAATAGTCCTATTAAGTTGTAATTATGTAGCATAACTATCATACCACAAAGATTAAATAAATGCAATATAACAGAAAACTGCTTTTGATAAAAAATATTTTCAGAAAATCTCCCTATTTATCAAAAAGTATGTTATAATACTTTTAATACTGTTATGTAGTGACCGTTTGTCAATAGGCAAAAGTCACAAATGTAAAAAAGGCAGAGGACGTGTGACAGGAGCCGGTAACAGAAGAATCG
>CAJONB010000128.1 GCA_905235715.1 uncultured Ruminococcus sp.
GGAAGCGGGAGCCGCGGGTAAAGTAGGTAATGACAAAGTCGTCGAGCGAGTAGGTAAAGCTGATCAGCAAGCCCGAGAGGATACCGGGCATCAGCTCGTGCAGCACGACCTTGAAGAACGCCTGCACGGGCGAGCAGCCTAAATCCAGCGCCGCCTCATACAACGAGCCGTCCATCTGCTTCAGCCTGGGGGTGACGTTCAGGATAACGTAGGGCGTACAAAAGCCGATATGCGCCAGCAGCACCGTCCAGAAGCCCATCTGAAAACCCAGCAGCGTACCTGCGAAGGTAAACAGCAGCATCAGCGAAACGCCCGTGACGATTTCGGGGTTGATAATCGGGATATTGGACACGTTCTCTATTGCCGAGCGCACGCCGCCCTTGAAGTTATAGATGCCGATTGCCGCCGCAGTACCGAGAATTGTCGCAATCACGGACGCGAGCAGGGCGATAATCAGGGTGTTATACAGGCTCCCCATAATCTGGGAATCCTGAAAGAGGGCGGTGTACCATTTCAGGGTAAAGCCCTTCCATACAGAGGTCTTGCCGTCGTTGAAGGAGTAGGCAATCAGGTAGAGGATCGGCAGATACAGGAACGCCATGATGATTGCGAAATAAATCTTCTGACTTTTCTTTTTCATTTCCCGACCGCCTCCTTATCGCCGAAGCGGTTCATACAGACGAGGAAGCCGAGGATGACGACCATCAGCACCACCGCGATTGCCGAGCCGGTGTTGTGGTTGAACTGGAACACGCGCTCAATCACGTCGCCGATCATCAGCCTGTCGCCGCCGAGATACTGGGCGACGAGGAAGGTCGAAGCCGTCGGGACGAACACCATCGTCACGCCCGAGATAATGCCGGGCACCGACAGCGGGAAGATAACCTTACGGAATACATAAAAGGCGTTGCAGCCCAAATCCTGCGCCGCCTCAATCAGCGAGCCGTCAATCTTGCTCATGACGGCGTGAAGCGGCAGAATCATGAACGGCAGGAACTCGTAGACCATGCCGACGACAATCGCGCCGGTGTTGCCGATCAGCTTGACATGGATGCCGAAGAATTGCAGTATGGTATCGAGCGGGCCGTAGCTCTGGAGAATCAGCACCCATGAATACACGCGCAGCAGGAAATTCATCCACATCGGCACCATCAGGAACATGATAATCACCCGCTGCTTGCGCTCGGAGCACCGCGAGATGGAATAGCTCAGCGGATATGCCAGCACCAGACAAATCAGGGTGGAAATCAGCGCGACATACAGCGAATACAGAAAGATGTGGCTGTAGTCGGCGACATTCACGAAATTATTGAGGGTAAAGGCGCCGTTATCGTCGGTAAAGGCGTAGTACAGCACCATCAGCAGCGGTACAATCGTAAATACCAGCATCCAGCCGAGGTACGGAATCGCGGGACGTTTTGACTTCATCTTACGCCACCTCGCTGACGGTCGCCTTTGAGAAATCAAAGCCGAGCGAAATATAGGTCGCGACCTGCTCGTCAATATCGCTCTGCATAATCCACTTGCGCTCGTCGGATTCGAGGATGATTTCGTTATGCTCGCCCTTCCAAATCACGGACTCGATATAGACCTCGTCGAGCTGACCGTTGCCGTCGCCCGCGATATACAGCGCGTCGGGCGGCAGGTCGATGCGGATTTTTGTCCCCTCTTCATAAAAGACGCCGGGGATGGTGACCTCGCTGCCCTCCAGCAGGAATGTGGTTGTGTTATTTTCTTTATCAGAATAATAAACCTCGGTGATGATCGTGTTGTTCTCAGCGAGGAACATTTTGTTCATAATATGGATATTGAACGGGTCGATTTGCATACCGATTTCCTCACCGACCTTCTGGGCGACGGTGGAATGAATCAGCCACTCGCAGTTGTGACAGCGCACGGACATCTCAAAATGCACGCCCTTGAAGATGACGTCCTCCACCACGCCGACCAGCTTCGCCTGCGACGGGTCGACGACCTCGATATCCTCGGGACGAATCACAACGTCGACGGGCGTATTCTTGCCGAAGCCCTTGTCAACGCAGTCAAGCTCCACGCCCAGCAGACGCACCTTCTCGTCCTCCACCATCGTGCCGTTGATGATATTCGCCTCGCCGATAAAGTCGGCGACAAATGCGTTTTCCGGCTCGTTATATATATCAGTCGAAGAACCGATCTGCTGTATCTTTCCGTTTGCCATAACGACGATCGTGTCGCTCATTGTGAGAGCTTCCTCCTGATCGTGTGTGACGTAGATAAACGTAATTCCCGTTTCGCGCTGGATGTTTTTAAGCTCTTTCTGCATATCCTTGCGGAGCTTTAAATCGAGCGCGGCAAGCGGCTCGTCAAGGAGCAACACGCGCGGATTGTTCACAAGCGCCCTCGCGATAGCGACTCTCTGCTGCTGGCCGCCCGAAAGCGTGTCGATTTTGCGTTTTTCAAAGCCGCGAAGGTTTACAAGTTCAATCATTCTTTGAACCACCTTTACTATCCGCGCCTCCTTCATCTTCGCAACGCGAAGACCGAACGCGATGTTTTCAAACACAGTCAGGTGCGGAAACAGCGCATAACGCTGGAAAACCGTGTTGACGTTGCGCTTATAGGGCGGCAGTTCGTTGATTTTTTCGCCCATAAAGCAAACATCTCCCTCGTCCGGCGTTTCAAATCCGCCGATGATACGGAGCGTTGTCGTCTTGCCGCAGCCGGACGGGCCGAGGAGAGTTATAAACTCCTTATCATGTATCTCAAGGGAGAGATTTTGAAGAACGGGTTCGCCTCCAAAGCTCTTGGAAATGTTCTTCAGTTCGATGATTTTTGTGTCTTTGTTCATTTTCTTTTTCTCACTTTTTAAGTATTTTTTTGCGCGTCCACCGACAAAAGCCCGCCCCACGCGCCCGTACAACCGCCATGGGTTGTATAGCTTGAAAAAAAGCACGGAAAAAGCTGTCTTTTTCCGTGCATTAAAAAGTGCCGTGAATATACATAAACATTTTTGTTTTTGTTGAGAAAACCGAATTTTCCCGATTCACAAGCGCATTATATCAAATGATGATATAAAATGCAATAGTTTTTTTAAAAAAAATGAAAAAAATGCAAAAAAACCGCAAATTATCGGGTTTTTGTCAAACAAAAGAGAGTTCTCCTCCTGAAAATCTCCGTTTTCTTGCGAAAATCTCATAAAATCTTGATTATTCTCGGTTTTTGTCGTCGGTAAAAAAGGCGAGCCGCCGTTTGTACGCGCCGTTTATTTAAAATTGTTAAAATAGACACAATTTTTTATATTATTTTATCGAAATTACTATTTCATTTGTAATAAAATAGTGATATAATGTATTTGTATAAGAATAAGCAAAGAAAGCGAGGTTTATTATGAAAAAGTTTTTTTCGATAATCACTGTGCTCGTGTTGTGCGTGTGCTTTGCCGCGGCGCTCGCGTCGTGTGAAGAAAAGCCGGCTCCCGTCAATACGACGGATCCGACTGCCGCTTCAACGGTCACAACGTCACCGTCGTCAGCA
>CAJONB010000129.1:0-3460 GCA_905235715.1 uncultured Ruminococcus sp.
GTGATAACGGTGCCGCCGGTGAGGATCGCGATATCCTCCAGCATTTCCTTACGTCTGTCGCCAAAGCCCGGAGCCTTGACAGCAACGCAGGTGAAGGTGCCGCGCAGCTTGTTCAGAACCAGTGTGGTGAGCGCCTCGCCCTCAACGTCCTCGGCGATGATGACCAGCTTCTTGCCCGCCTGGACAATCTGCTCGAGCAGGGGCAGGATCTCCTGTGTATTCGAAATCTTCTTATCGGTAATCAAGATGTATGCGTCGTCAATCTCAGCGACCATCTTGTCGGTATCGGTAACCATGTAGGGAGCGATATAACCGCGGTCGAACATCATGCCCTCGACGACCTCGGAATAGGTTTCGGCGGTCTTAGACTCCTCGACGGTGATAACGCCGTCGGTGCTTACCTTCTCCATCGCCTCGGCAATCAGCTTGCCGATATATTCGTCGCCGGAAGAAATGGTGGCGACGCGGGCGATATCGTCGGGGCCGGAAATCTCCTTGGAGTTCTCGGTCAGCGCCTTGACAGCCTCGTCAACCGCAAGCTGGATGCCCTTCTTGACAACCATGGGATTTGCACCCGCGGCAACGTTCTTCATGCCCTCGTTCACGAGCGCCTGTGCGAGCAGGGTCGCGGTGGTGGTGCCGTCGCCGGCAACGTCGTTTGTCTTGACGGAAACCTCCTTGACGAGCTGGGCGCCCATGTTCTCAAAGGCGTCCTCAAGCTCGATTTCCTTGGCAATGGTAACGCCGTCGTTGGTAATCAGCGGAGCGCCGAATTTCTTATCCAGCACAACGTTTCTGCCCTTCGGGCCCAATGTAATCTTAACGGTATCGGCGAGCTGGTCAATACCGCTCTGGAGCGCTTTGCGCGCTTCCTCACCGTAAACAATCTGTTTAGCCATAAAATATACCTCCCAAAAATTATTCTATAATCGCGAGAATGTCGCTCTGGCGTACGATGGTGTACTCCTCGCCGTCGACCTTGACGTCGGTGCCGGCGTACTTTGAGGCGATAACCTTATCGCCGACCTTAACGGTCATAACGACCTCGTTGCCGTCTACAACACCGCCGGGGCCTACAGCAACAACATTCGCGTACTGGGGCTTTTCCTGAGCGGCGGTAGAGAGTACGATACCGGAAGCGGTCGTCTCCTCAGCCTCGTCGGGCTTTAATACAACCTTGTCTAAAAGCGGTTTGATAGTCATATATGGTTCCTCCCTTTCATAAATACAAATGCAGATATGGGAACGATTATGCCGATTCCGGAGATTTCCAAAGAATTAGCACTCTCGCTCCTTGAGTGCTAAACATATTGTAAACCATATTTTGTAAAAAATCAAGTGTATTTTGACATTTTCATAAATTATTAATAATTGTTACCGTTTTCATAGAAAAAAGCCCCCGATTCCGTTCGGGAGCTTTAAATATTATTCTTCTTTAGAATAATCAACGATTTGCACCTGATCGCGCATCGTTTCGTTCAGGCGGATACCGAGCTTATCAACCGCCGCCTGGTTGACGATATTGTAGCAGTCGTACTTATAGATGACCGAGAGTGAGGCAGGATCCTTCTTTTCAAAGAGGATATCATAGCACTGACCCGCCGCCTTTCTGCCGACAGAGGTATAGTTGACGGTGCAGGTCGCGAACGCACCTACGCGCAGCATGGTCTCGTTGCCGACAAAAACAGGGATTTTATTTTTGTCGGTGTACGCGAGGATGGTGTCGATATGGCTGAGGATAAACTTATCGACGGGCAGATAAACCGCCTGTGTGCCGGCTTTCTTGATTGCGGCAAGGGCGTCGTCGATTTCCTCGGGCTTGGTGATGGGGTATGTCTCCGCCTTCATGCCGAGCTCCTCCGCCTCCTTCGCCGCAACATACGCCTGAGTGACGGCGTTCTCATCGGTCGAGCTGTAAATCGCCGCGATATTTTTTGCCTGCGGAAGCAGAATATTGACCAAATCAATCTGTTCAAACGCGGGCGTATAGCTGGAAACGCCGGTGATATTGCCGCCGGGATTCTCATTGGACGCAATCAGTCCCGCCTTTTCGGGATCGGCGATACCCGCGAACACAATCGGAATATCCGTCGTCAGCGACGCCGCCGCCTGGGTTGGGTAGGGTCCGATGGTGCAGAGCAGGTCGCACTTCTCGTCAATCAGCCGCTGAATCTCTGCGTTACACTGCTTCTCGTCCTCTTCAATCACGTAGACGATATCGACGTTACCGACTAAGCCGCGCTCGTTCAGCTCGGAAATGAAGCCCGCGTAGCAGTCGTTACTGTCAGCATTGTTATAGTGCTGAACGATACCGATTTTGTACCGCTCGGCGGGGTCAACGGTCGGCTGCTCGGTAACTGCTTCGGACGCTTGGGATACAGGGACGCCGGTGGAGGCAGGCGCAAGGTCGTCGTCCCCGCTGTTATTCAGCACGTTGAAAATCGTAAATCCGACCGCGCCGAGTATCACAACCGTAAGAACAATATTCATAATCAGGACAAAATGCTTTTTCATAAAGAACCTCCTGAATACTGTGAATCGGGATAAATGACACATACAGTGTAGTAGATTTTGGCAGATTTGTCAAATCGCGGGTAATTATAATTCCTATTTGGAAATATAATCGCTTTTAATTCTTTATAAGAATTCTATATAAGAATTATTTGAAATATTGATACACCTGACATTTCAGCGTACCGTTATACAGCTTGCGGCGTTTGTCGGCGGGTCTGCCGAAGCACTGTTCAAAGCGGTCGTCCGGCGAAATCAGCGTATAGGAATGGTATGGCTTGCGGATGAATTTCTCTCCGGCGACGCGGTAGAGCTCACGCGCCTCGTTCAGCTCGAGCATCCGCTCGCCGTAGGGCGGGTTTGTAATCACGCTCGCGCGTTCAAAATCCTCGGAATAATCGCGGATATCGCGGCGCTCAAAGGTAATCCTGTCCCCCACCCCCGCCAACTCTGCGTTGCGGCGGGCAAGCTCCAGCGAAGCGTCGTCGATATCGTAGCCGTAAGCGTGAAACGCGCAATCGTGCCGTTCACCCGCGCGGGCGCGTTCCTTTTCGGCAGCAAGGACAGCAGGAGACACCTGCTTCCATTCTTCAAAGGCGAAGCTGCGGTTCAACCCCGGCATAATTTTCAGCGCCTTTTGCGCAGCTTCAATCAGAATCGTACCGCTGCCGCAAAAGGGGTCGATAACGGTATGACCGGCGCGGACTCCGGCAAGCTCAGCCATTGCCGCGGCGAGAGTTTCGCGAATCGGCGCGGCGCCGGACAGCGCGCGATAGCCGCGCTTATTCAGCGCAGCGCCCGTCGTATCGAGCATGATGCTGACGCGGTTCTTGAAGATGCGGAACTGTATCTGATGAACGCCGCCGCTCTCGGGGAACCAGTCTATCGGGTAGGTTTGGCGGAGCTTTTCCGCCACTGCTTTTTTGATGATTTTCTGACAGGCGGGAAT
>CAJONB010000129.1:3479-5711 GCA_905235715.1 uncultured Ruminococcus sp.
CAAGGCTGCCGCCCTTGACGGGAAAGGCGTCGTCCTCCGCGAGGTAATCGCTCCATTCTATCGCCTTGACGCCCTCAAAAAGCGTGTCGAAATCCGTGGCGGGGAATTCCGCGAGCAGGATGTAGATTCGCTGTGCCAGACGCGAGCAGAGATTCGCCCGCACCATCGCTGTATCATCGCCGGAAAAAAGGACTCGTCCGTTTTCCGCGCGGACGTTTTCCAACCCGCAAAAGCGCAGCTCGTTCGCCAGCAAGCCTTCCAGCCCCAACAAACACGGCGCACAAAATTCCATGTCTTCACTTCCGTTTCATCAAAAGCCGTATCGCTACGGCGGTCATGTAGTTGTCTGCGGATATTATACTACGAAATCGGATTTCTGTCTATAGATTGAATTTCCGCGCTGCGGTTATTACGGAAGCGGTTGATTTGCCGATAGGTAATACCGAAAATATATTTGCCGCAGATATTGAAATTTTAATTCTTATACGGTATAATGGATATGCTGAGGAGTATACTCTGCTGTTCGAACGTAATATAAGGGCATACTCGCAAAATCTGTATTGAACAAGGAGGAGATTCAAATGTTCAAAAAATTTCTGAGCCTCGCTATCGTCTTGATGCTGGTAGCAGGCATGGCAGCAGTCGCTGCGTCCGCCGCTCAGGTGGAAATCAGCGACAACGCCGCCGACACTCCTGCAGAGGTCGGAGCCGATACTCCTGCTGAGATCGGCGCTGACGGCGCGGCTGACACAGGCGCGGAAAGCGGAGCGGATACTGCCGCATCCGGCAGCAAGATTTATTTCGACGCCAACACCAGCGGCTGGAACAACTACTCGGTCATCATGGTCTACTGCTATATGCCCGAGACCGGCGACATCCAGATCGACTGGGGCTCCCGCAAAAAGGGCGGCATGACCGACGAGGGCAACGGTATCTGGTCGTATGACTTCGCCGCAAAGGGAATCGACATTGACCCGAACAAGCAGTATGCGGTCATCTTCAACGCCGACACCGGCGCACAGACCTGTGACCTGCTCTTTGAAACCTGCTGCTTCGGCGACACCGCTTACTGTGAATCCGACAAGTTTCTCGAGAACACCGACGACTCCAACAAGAAATCCGTTGTAGTCCGCTGGAAAAACAATCCCCAGCTCGGTCCGAAGAAGGCAATCACCTCTCTCGGTCACATTGTCGGCGAGACGATTCCGTCCTACACCTCTCCCTATAAGATGTTCGTATCGTTCCTTGCAGACGGCGGCGCAAAGGGCATCCAGAACGCGAAGCTCTACTCCGACGGCAAGTCCTATCAGGAAATCATCGACGAGACTGCGGCGAACCTCGGTCTGCAAAAGGGCGACGTAAAGATGGCAATTGCGGAGGCAGCTCAGCCCGACCCCGATAACGGAAGACAGGATTCCTTCGATTTGAGCAAGGAATGGGACGAGAGCAAATCTCCCCTGCCCGACGGCGAGAATAAAGAAGCGCATCAGACCGGCGACGGCGGCACCGACAACAGTGCCAAGGGCGGCTCAGGCTCCAACTCGGGCGGCAGCTCCGACAGCGGCTCAGGAAGCGGCTCTGACAGCAGCTCCGGCGGCTCTGGCTCAAGCTCTGGCTCAGACTCAGGCTCAGGCTCCTCGGGCTCTTCCGCTTCCGGTTCCGGCTCAGGCTCTTCGAGCGCGTCAGGCTCCGGTTCAGGCTCTCAGACCGGTCAGGAAACAACCGTGGTATTCATCATGCTCGGCGTGATGGTAGCCGCTGCGGTCGCTATCATCCTGATTCGCAGAAAGAACCGTTCATAATTTAAGCAATGCAGAAGGCTTCACCTTATCGGCGGAGCCTTCTTTTTTGCCTATGACAAAATCGTCATATTTATTGCGCTTTTAATTCTTTTGCGGTATAATAAACCGGAAGTGATGCGTTCCGGCGCATCAGGTAACTGAATGATACCTATAAAACGGAGGAATGTAGTATGTACAAAAGAATCCTTTGCCTCGCGGTCGCGGTAATGCTTGTACTGAGCCTGAGTGTTTTCGCTCACGCGGAAGAAACCGACCCCACCGAAGAGGATTTCATCGAGGACGTCACCGAGCCTGCCGGCACGGAATCCGCGACAGAAGCCCCCGCGTCTGTCCCCGGAGAGAACACGATTTACTTTGACACCGAAGGCTCAGGCTGGACAGACTACGACGTTATCGGCTTCCATATCTGGGCGATCGACGACGACGGGTT
>CAJONB010000130.1 GCA_905235715.1 uncultured Ruminococcus sp.
CTACTGTGCCCCCGGCAACGCAGGTATCGCGCAGCAGGCGGAGTCCGTAGCCATCAAGGAGACGGATGTCGCCGCGTTGAAAGCCTTCGTGAAAGAAAACGCCATTGATTTGACAGTTGTCGGCCCCGAAGCCGTTCTCGCCGTAGGCATTGTGGATGAATTCCGCAAAGATGGCCTTGCCATTTTCGGACATACGAAAGCGGCCACGCAAATTGAAACCAGCAAGGAGTTCGCCAAAAAGCTCATGCAGAAATATGGCATCCCGACCGCCGATTATTGCAGCTTTACCGACTATGAAAATGCGTTAATATATGTTCGCGAACACTCTTTCCCGTCTGTCATCAAGTACGATGGATTGGCAGCGGGAAAAGGTGTCGTGATTGCTGAAAATCTTGAGCAAGCGCAAAACGCATTGAAAGACATGCTGTTGGACGGCCGTTATGGTGAAGGCAAGGTCGTGATTGAGGAGTTCAAGGAGAGTGAAGAACGTTACGATATCCGCGCCGTGATAAAGTCGCGCGTCGGCACACGCATCACTCTCAGTCACAAGGAATTGCTCGGAACGTGGGAGGAAAACGCCGCGAACTTCTCGGTCGGCGAAACCGTCGCGGGCGTGATACGCTCGGTCGAAAACTACGGCGCGTTCGTCGAGCTTGCGCCGAATCTCGCGGGGCTTGCCGAGCTGCGGGAGCATCTGCACGTCGGCGGCGCCGCCTCCGTCTACATCAAAAGCATCATCCCCCACCGCATGAAGGTCAAGCTGATTATCATTGACGCCTTTGACGCTCCGCCCGCCGTCTCTCCCCCGCGCTATTATCTCAGCGAGGGTCATATCGACCGCTTCGTCTATTCTCCCGCCGGCTGCGACAAAACCGTCTATACGGATTTTTTCGCACAATAGTTTGACAATTACGCCTCTATCGTGTAGAATATAGCTGTATAATTCAAACCGTTTCAGAGGTGAATGATGAATACCGTTCAATTTATTGTGCTTGCCGTCCTGATAGCGGCGGCGATCATCGTTGGCATTGCGGGAATCATTATAATTCCGAAAAAGAATAAAACAGATAATGCGGAGCTGAGTCAGCTCCGTCAGGAAATCGTCGGCTCGACCCAAAGCTCCGTCAAATACATGGGTGATATGATATCGGCGAACCAGCAGGGATTTTCCGCGACACAGAGCGAAAAGCTCGACCAGCTTGAGGGACGGCTGAAAACCTTTTCCCTCGAAAACGAGCAAAAGCTCGAGAATATCCGCCGCACGATGGAACAGCGCCTGTCCGATATCCGCGAGGATAACAACAAGCAATTGCAGGAGATGCGCGCCACCGTTGACGAAAAGCTGCAAAAGACGCTCGAGGATAAGATGAACAAAAGCTTCGCGCTGGTCAACGAGCGGCTCGAGCAGGTCTACAAGGGACTGGGCGAAATGCAGACGCTCGCCGTCGGCGTGGGCGACCTCAAAAAGGTGCTGTCAAACGTCAAGACGCGCGGTATCGTCGGCGAGATTCAGCTCGGCAATATTCTCGAAGAAATCCTCAGCCCCGAGCAGTACGACGTCAACGTCTGTACAAAGCACGGCTCCCGCGAAGTGGTGGAATTCGCCATCAAGCTCCCCGCGCACGACGACGGCTTCATCTATCTGCCGGTTGACTCCAAGTTCCCGGGCGATACCTACGCCGCCCTGCGCGACGCGTATGACAGCGGCTCCAAGGAAGCGGTCGACGACGCTGCCAAGGTGCTGATGAACACCATCCGCCGCGAAGCAAAGGATATTCACGATAAATATATCGACCCGCCAAACACCACCGAATTTGCAATTATGTTCCTGCCCTTTGAGGGCTTGTACAGCGAGGTCGTCAACCGCGGCATGGTCGAGCAGCTTCAGCGTGATTACAAGGTCAATATCGCGGGACCATCCACCATGGCGGCGCTGCTCAACTCCATCCAGATGGGCTTCAAGACCCTCGCCGTGCAAAAGCGGTCGGCGGAGGTTTGGGAGATCCTCGGTTCGGTCAAAAACGAATTTGACAAATTCAACGAGGTTCTCGTCCTGACACAGCAGCGAATCGATCAGGCAAACAAGGAGCTTGACAAGCTCGTCGGCGTACGTTCCCGCCAAATCAGCCGGAAGCTCAGTGCCGTAGAAAGCAATCAAAATCCTGTATCGGCGTACTTTGACGATTCCGAAAATATATAAATATGCATGAAACAACCCCCGCTTGACAATACTAAAAGCAGTATTGTAACGGGGGGATTTTTTGCAATATAACAAGGTTGAAATCTGCGGCGTCAATACGACCAAGCTGAAGGTGCTGACAGAAGCGCAGAAGCGTGAGCTGCTCGAAAAGATGCGCACAGGTACGCCCGCCGAGCGCAAGCAGGCGCGCGAGGACATGATCAACGGCAACCTGCGGCTGGTGCTGAGCGTGATTCAGCGCTTTACGGGACGCGGCGAGAACATGGACGACCTCTTCCAGGTCGGCGTAATCGGGCTGATCAAGGCAATCGACAATTTCGACAGCAATTTACAGGTCAAATTTTCCACGTACGGAGTGCCGATGGTGATGGGCGAGATCCGCCGTCATCTGCGGGACGCGGGCGCGGTGCATGTATCACGCTCCATGCGCGACACCGCCTACCACGCCATGCAGGTCAAGGAGGAGCTGACCAACACCCTCGGGCGTGAGCCGACCGTCGAGGAAATCGCGAAAGAGCTGGGCACGGACAAGGAAAACGTCGTGCTGGCGCTCGAGGCAATCGTCGAGCCGGTGTCGCTTTACGAGCCTGTTTTTTCCGACGGAGCGGACACGATTTACGTCATGGATCAGGTCGGCGACAACTCCGACGACAACGACTGGCTGGAGGAAATCGCCTTTAAGGAGGCGATGCGAAAGCTCAGCCCCCGCGAGAAAAAGATTCTCTCCCTGCGCTATTTTCAGGGCAAGACCCAGATGGAGGTCGCCGAGGAAATCGGCATCTCTCAGGCACAGGTCAGCCGCATCGAAAAAGGCGCGATCGACTCCATCAAGCGGGAGTTATAATACAAAGCTACAGGCGGCTCAGTGAGCCGCCTGCTTTTTATGAATCAATGGTCGAAACCGTCAGCGTTGTTTCCTCCAGTACGTCGAGCAGTACCCTGACCGTATCGAGCGAGGTGAATATCGTCACGCCGTTTTCGACAGCCGTCTGGCGAATCGCCGTGCCGTCCTCGTAGTGAACGCCCGACAAAATCGCGCGCGTATTGATAACGTAGCTGACATAGCCCGCGCGAATCGCGTCCAGAATCTCGGTGCTGCCCTCGCTGATTTTCTTCAGCGTCCTGGTCTT
>CAJONB010000131.1 GCA_905235715.1 uncultured Ruminococcus sp.
CGGGGGCGACGCCTTCGAGAGAAGGGCGCGTCACTGACGAGGACACTGTCACGCCGCGCCGGGCGAGCAGCTGAAGCGCGATTCCGCCGGCTATGCAGAGCGGGGCGGTCATGCGTCCGGACCATCTGCCGCCGCCGGACGGTATGGAGCCGCATTTAAGCCACGATGCGTAGTCCGCGTGTCCGGGGCGCGGAACCGTCGCGACGTTGGCGTAGTCCTGCGGACGAGTGTTCGTGTTGCGTATGACGGCGCGGATCGTGGAGCCGTCCGCGACGTTGCCTTCCAGCCCCGACAGGACAAAAATGCGGCGCAGATTGTCGGAGTAATTGACAACGCGCACGGTGCCGCCGAGCAGCTGCATTTGACGGTAGCGTCCCATCACCAGCCCGATTCCCGACGAATCCATGAAGCTGACCGCCTTAAAGTCCAGCACCAGTCTTGCGGGACGCAGGCTCTCGCATTTCAAGTCGATTTCCGAACGGATTTTCGGCGCGATATGGTGGTCGATCTCGCCGTACAGCCGCGCCGTCAGAACGCCGTTCGCGTATGTAATTTCTACCATGTGATACCTCTTTCCGGCTACAAGAAAGCGTGCGCACCAAGCGCGCGATTTCGTCTACCCATCGCTCGTGCGCACGCAGGGCGCAACTGAGCGGGGAATATAAATCTTTTTTATTTGATAGGCTTTACAGTTATATTCTGTTTACAATACTACAGTTTGTATAGTTCTAATTATACAGTTTGTCGTAGTTTCCTATCAAATAAAAATCGCCTACACTAATAATATTAGTATAGGCGTGAAAATGCTGTTTTATTCTGTTGTCGTATTTATTGTTTGCCGAGGATATACGGTCGGATTTCGGACGCGAGGTACAGCGAGCCGCAGATAAACACGTCGTCACCGTAGGACAGCGCCCTCTGATATGCCTGCTTCGGCTCCGCGACGACCTCAACGTCAGGGAAAATCTCCCTGAGCTGCTGCGCGAGATAGCCCGCCGCCATCGCGCGCGGATTGGCGATATTCGTCGCAATCACACGGTCGAACAGACCCTCGAGCTGCGTCAGCCCTTTCACATCCTTATCGGACAGCATCCCGATAATCAGCGTCCTGCGGCGGTCGCCCCCAAGGCTTTTGACGGTATTCGCAAAAGCGGCGAGACCGTTCGGATTATGCGCGCCATCGAGGATCACGGTCGGATGCTCTACCAGCCGTTCAAAGCGCGCGGGATGCCGCACCTTCTCAAGCCCCAATCGGATATGACCGGCGGTGATTTCCATACGGCTTGTGTCGCGCAGCGCTTCGATTGCCGCCAGCACACACCGCAGATTTTCCACCTGATGCTCTCCGATCAGGTTCAGGCGCATTTCCTGTCCCATATAGCGCAAGCGCGTGCCGTCAAGGTCGCACCGCACATCATGCACCGTCAGGTTGTCGCCGAAATACAGCGGGCTGCCCATCATCTCAGCGGTATCGCGAATCACCCGCATTGCCGCGGGCGTCTGCGAAGCTGTCGCGACAGGCGAGCCGCGCTTGATGATACCGCATTTCTGAATCGCAATCTCGCGGATGGTTGCGCCGAGAATCTCCGTATGGTCAAGCGCGATGCGCGTAATCACCGAGCAGAGCGGACTGCGAATCAGGTTAGTGGAATCAAGCAGACCGCCCATGCCGACCTCGCAGACGACAATATCGCAATTCTTCTGCTTGAAGATATAAAAGCCCAGCACGGTCAGAAACTCGAATTCGGTAATCACCACGCCCGCTTCATTCAGCTCGTCCATCAAGGGCTTGAAGAACGTCACCGCGTCCGCAAGCTCCTCCTCGGAAATCATCTCGTTGTCGATTTGGATGCGCTCGCGGAAATCAACGATATACGGCGAGATAAACAGACCGACCTTGTATCCCGCCTCCTGTAAAATGAAAGACAGCATGGACGACGCCGAGCCTTTGCCGTTGGTTCCCGCGACATGGATAAACCTCTGGTCAAGGGCTTCGGGTACCTTGTCAAAGAGCTTTTGCACCCTGTCGAGTCCCGGGCGCGAGCCGAAACGGTCGAGAGAATGGATATAGGTTAATGCTTCCTGATAAGTCATCATCACACCAGCTTTCGATAGATTTCGTTTTTCTTCATGCCCGACATCGCGGCGGCTTCCTTTGCCGCGTCGGTCGGGCGCATTCCGCCGTCAATCAGCCTTTGCGCGCAGGCGACTGCTTCTTCCAATGTCATTTTGGGCTTGTCCTCGGACTTTTTGCCCTCGAGAATCAGCACGATTTCCCCCTTGAGCGGCTCGTCAAGATAAGCGGTCGCGGCGGCTTCGGTCGTCGTGCGGATGATTTCCTCATGCACCTTGGTCAGCTCCCGCGCAATCGTCAGCCTGCGGTCGCCGAAGGTGCTGTATAAATCCTGTAACGTGTTGTTTAGCTTGTGCGGCGCTTCATAAAAAATCATCGTCCTGCGCTCGTCGAGCAGGCTTTCCAGATGCTCCGAACGGCTCTTTTTGTTGACGCTGAGAAAGCCCTCAAAGGTAAAGCGTCCCGTTTCCAATCCCGAAACCGCCAGCGCGGAAACCGCCGCGCTCGGTCCGGGTACGACGACCGTCCGGATGCCCGCCTCCTCGCACTGGCGAATCAAATCCTCACCGGGGTCGGAGATACACGGCATTCCCGCGTCTGTCACGATCGCGCAGCTCTCGCCCGCGAGAATCCTGTCGATGATTTTCACGCCCTTGTCGTGCTTGTTATGCTCAAAATAGCTGACCATCGGCTTTTTGATATCAAAATGATTCAGCAGCTTCACGGTCACGCGCGTGTCCTCGGCGGCAATAAAATCCACGCTCCGCAGCGTTTCCGCCGCGCGCGGCGAGAGATCGCCCATATTGCCGATGGGCGTGCCGACCACATAGAGAATATTTTCCTTATCCATTGTCATGACCGTCCTTATAGCTTCCGTAAATTGCGCGCATTTCGGACGTAAAGCCGTTCCCGTCCTCAATCACCAGCGTCGGCAGCACGTCCATATAGCCCGCTTTTGACCCGCGGCGCGCCTCAACCAGAAAGAGCTTCGGCGCCTTGTCGGCGCGCCCCTGTACAAAGCGCAGACGC
>CAJONB010000132.1 GCA_905235715.1 uncultured Ruminococcus sp.
CGAAAGCTTGGTGGCGTGCTTGAGGTGAACAATCACATTCATGTGATTGAAAGCGCCTGAGCCTGTCGAGATACTCCCGGCATGGTCAAGTTTGATATCCAGCGTGTATCCGTTGGGAGAGTTCGCCCATGAGAAGGCGTAGGCTCCGAGCTTTTTGAGATTTGCGGTATTGCCTGTGACCTCAGTGACCCAATCGGTATAGAAGGTATACGGCTTGATCTCCTCGATATTCTCCGTGAGCTTCAGCTTATACTGCCCCTTCACCTTATCGGTGTAGTCGATCAGCTGCGTGTTGCTGTCGTTGCCGAGAACCGTGATCTTCTTGCCGTTAAAGGTCTTGGGTATCTCGAGCAGCGTCATATTCTCCACCGGACCGGTGTAATGCTCGATCTGGTAGGTATCGTCACCGCGGAGCTTGAAGTCGAAGTAGGAAACGATCACAGTGTCGAGTTCCTCACCAACGGTACCGTCCTCTGTTACCGAATATGGCTTTCCGTCCACCTCGACATATGTGACATTGCCGAGGTGATACGCGCCGTTTTCGTCGATATACGGTTCCTTTGCCGGTGTGATCGGAACAAATTCAGCGCTGACCGTTACATCGCTTTCGGGCATTGTAAAGCTGTTGTCGGACAACGTGATTTCATGATGATTCGAATCGGTCACGGTCAAAGAATGCAGCAAATACCCCTCATCGGGCTCTACGGTAAGGGTTACGGTTTTTCCCGGCTTTTCCTGCGCTCTCTTTACCGTTACCGTACCATGTTCGCTCAAAGTGATCGAGATATCCCAAAGGATTTTGCCGCTGTGTGTTGTTGTGTATGTTTCGCCGTTCAGCTCGCAGGTCGCGGTAGAGGTCCTGATATTGTCTTTATCCTCATAGGCGACCTTCGCTTTAACGAGCTGTTCATCATCACAACCGTCATCTGTACACCTGAACAACGCCGTTGCGTCCTTATAGTCGTTCATCCAACTCCAAACAGGCTCACCGTAGTGATGCTCAAGATAAGGTGTAAGGGTTTTGTCATAAACGATATCCCCGCTCAGCGTCGACAGCTGTTCGAGAGTAATCTCCCCCTTATAGATATTACCGTTGTTATCCTGAAAAGCCTGACCTTCCTTGATTTTGATGGGAGTTTCACTGGTGAATCTTGCGAATGTGATGCTGTCGGTCAGATTTGTCCAACCGATCTGCGGAACCTGATCACCGCCGATGTGTAGTGCCATGAAATGGTTATCTCCTCCGTCAAGGAAAAATTCACCGTTATTTGTCTGTGTAATGTCGTAAGAATCAAAGCTGCCTCTAAAAATTTTGCATGATTCCTCGAATATTGCCGTATAACAATGGAATCTCGCGCCGTACTGATTGAACGAGGAGACGGACACACCGCTGGTATAGCCTCCGTCAATATATCCGGTCTGATTCTTCTGTCCATACAGTGAAAAGGTTGAGTGTCCCCGTTGGTATCCCGTAAGAAAATCCTTGTGACGCAAAGAGCTCGCATATTTTTCGGCGGACCATGTACAACCATCCTCAACAATGAAATTGACGTCTCCGAAGCACCTTGACGTCGTTTTGATATCCAAATTCTTGTCGATTACATACCAACCGTCTGTAATCAAGAGCAGATACTCCATATCCTCCAACGCGCTGACCTGCTTTGCCATAACAGTTTTTTCAGCGCCGTTTTTATCGATGTAGGTCGTCTCTTTAAGAGGCAGATATATCGCTTCTACAACGGGATTCGCCCATTTTGCTGTAAGTATCTCTCCCGGCGGGTAAAAATAATCTACGTCTGCCGGATCGTTAACCTTCCATGATAAAAAGCTGTAGCCGTCGGGAACGTTTTCACACTCAGGAAGCGTATAAGAGCTGTAGCCGTCTATGGATTCGGTCTTTCTGATTTCCTGCCCGTTTTTATCCTTCTCAATGATGGTAAGCGTAAGATTGATCTTTGTACTGCCGCACACGGTACATACCCCGTCGTCATTCCATCGATGCGGTTCATTGTCAGTTAACTGAGTTCTGCAGTCAATGCAGTACTTCATATGATAATTGAGGTTCTGACCCAGCCATTTTGTGTGTTCGTGTTCACAATAATAAACCAAAGCGTATTGGTTATACCATACCGCGTTATAACGGGGGTTATTATAATATACGGAGGTGCTGTCTTTTGATGAGCCTGCTTTAACCTTTAGCCTGCTGTCTAAATATGTGTACACATGGTGATCGCAGATTATTCCGTTATCTCCGTGTCCGATGGCTGAGGCATCGCTGTTGCCTCCGAGAGCTTCTACACGGCAGATTCCGCGAATCCAGATAGTTGTAACGTCTCCGTCCTCGCCGTTGCCGCAGAAAAGAAAATAGACGCCCGCGCCCTGAATGTCCTCGCGCGTGCAGCCCGCAACGTCGTCGCGTGCAATTTTGAGGGCCTTGCCGTTCCAGTTGGACAGCTCGGCCACCACCAACCCGCCAACGGTTCCGTCAGCGAGGTAAAGTTCAATGCTCTTGCCGTAATTTGCCATTTGTCATTTCCTCGTGCACATCCATGCGCGGCTGCTGTCTAACATTCACGAATCTTTCGCCCCGTCACCGGCCTTTGCCCGTCGTTTTTGTTTGGCGCGTCCGTACAGGATCTTGCACGCAAGCTCACGCCCCGTCGAGTATGCAGCCGAATACTCGCCGCCGATGATTTGGGTGTTGTGTTCAGGCTTCATCGGTAAGCCCTTATTTTATCATATTTAAGTCCGATGCGTAAAGTAGCACCGCACCTCTGCGGCTCTGCGTGAGCATTAAACTCCCGATTGAGCCTCAACCTTTCACCTTGTCTTTACGGGCGCGGCGGCCTTCGGCGAACAGCCGCGCCGACGGAAAGCCTTTCCTGATGCGGACGCAGAACTGGCACAGCGAGACGTGCAGCCTGTCCGCCCATTCGCGCGTGGTCAGCGTCTCGCCCTTGTAGGTGAGCTTGCGGCAACGCCAGCTGTAGTCAAACTTGATGGGCTCCAGTCCGAGGCACTGCCCAATCGAATAGCCCTTCTGCAGCCGCTTGTCGATCGTAATGCGGGGGACGCCG
>CAJONB010000133.1 GCA_905235715.1 uncultured Ruminococcus sp.
CAGCAGCTGGGTGCGGGAAAACTGGTTCATCATGGGGCGTTGTCCTCCCTATTGAAATGATCCAGGAAAGAATACTCCTGTCCCTTGTATTTCCAGGCCACCATAGTATCCAACTGCACATTCTGGATGCTGGCGAATACGTTATCCTCCACGCTGGGGTTGTCCTGCCGCAGACGCCTGAGCAATTGCTTCACCTCCTGGCGCTTGCTTCCGCCCTGACCGTTATCGCACAGCGTACAGTTTTCAGTGAACCGGCAGGCGCATTGAATGAAGGACAGCTCGTTGGCGTTTTTCCAGGCGATGATGTCGTCCTCATCGATATGCTCGAAGTCGGAGAGGAGCACGAGCATATTCTTCATGGCGTCCTTCACGAGGACGAACATTGCGTCGATGTTGTCGTAGATGGTTTGGTCGAAGTGGGCATCGCCTTCATGCTTGCGCACGATTTCTTTGCCGACCATGCTCTCGCACCAATCGTTCATAATCAGCGCCTCCTGCTCGGCAATCAGCTCCGCGCGGCGCGCCTTTACATCCCCGTCCACCTGATTTTCCATCACGGCGGCGGGGGTGTTTTCCTCCTGAGAATAGGCAAAGCATCCGAGACGTTCGAACTGCATTTCTCCGACGAACGCCGAAAGCTCCTCAAATTCCCTGTCGCTCTCGCCCGGGAAGCCCGCAATCAGCGTGGTTCTCAGAACGACGCCCGGAACCTTCTCGCGGATGTGCCGGATCAGCGCGGAGAGGCTCTCCTTATCGCCGCGGCGGTTCATCGCCTTGAGAATGTTGCCGTCGCAGTGCTGCAGGGGCAGGTCGATATATTTAACGATTTTGTCCTCCTCGCGGACGACGTCGAGCAGCTCGTCGGTAATGCGGTCGGGATAGCAGTACAGCAGACGAATCCAGTTCAGCCCCTCGATTTTGCACAGCCTGCGCAGTAGCTCGGGCAGCATCAGCTTCCCGTAGTTATCCTCGCCGTAGCGTGTGGTGTCCTGTGCAATTACGTTCAGCTCGCGAACGCCGTTATGCACCAGACGCTCTGCCTCTTCCACAATGGTTTCCATTTCGCGGGAACGGAAGTGTCCGCGAATCAGCGGAATCGCGCAGTAGGTACAGCAGTTGTCACAGCCGTCGGCGACCCTGAGATAAGCCCAGTGCTGTTCGGTGCTTTGCACGCGGCCGCCGTCCAGCGGCAGGAGCAGCTTGTCGGGAAAGTCCTCGACCTTTTCGCCGTCGAGCGCCCTGCGGACGACCTCGGCGATGTCGGCGTTTTTGCCGATACCGATGACTGCGTCCACCTCGGACAGCTCCTTCATGATTTCGCTGTTATAGCGTTCGGCAAGACAGCCCGTGACGATGATTGCCTTGATTTTGCCTTCCTTTTTCAGCTCGGCAAGCTCCAGTATCTCGTCAATGCTCTCCTGCTTGGCGCTCTCGATAAAGCCGCAGGTGTTGATGATTGCGGCGTCTGCCATCGCGGCGTCCTGCACCAGCTTGAAGCCTGCTTCATTCAGTTTGTACATCATCAGCTCGGCGTCGACGCGGTTTTTCGCGCAGCCGAGCGATACGATTCCAACAGTGTTAACGGTATTCTGCATCAGTATTCCTCTATATCGGTATATTCGGAAAGTACGCTTTTTATGCTGCCGTAGCTGAATCCCAGCCTTTGCAGCGCGGCAACCGCGCGGCGGCGGGTCTTTTCGTCGCCGAGATTGCGGGCGTACTTTTTCTCAATGATAACGCGGATTTGTTCGTCCTCGTCGACCTCGATTTCTTCGAGAATTTCATCAATCAGGTCGCGGTCGATTCCTTTTTCCCTGAGCTTTTGGCGGATGCCGCGCTCACTCAGGTGCTTGAGGTTGATCAGGTCGGCGGTATAGCGCCGCGCATAGCGGCTGTCGTCGACAAGCCCCAGCTCCTCCATGCGGTCGACCGCCGCCTCGGCGACGTCCGCGGGATAGTCCTTTTTGAGCTTGTCAAGCAGCTCGCGGCGGCTGTGGTCGCGAAAGGAAATCAGCCACATCGCCTTGTCCTTGCACCGCTTGCGGTCGGAGTCCAGCACACATTCGTGCAGCTGCTCGTCCGTGATTTCGCGCCCGACGTCAAAGCGGTTGGCGAGCAGTACCTCAGTGTCGAGCTTCATGGCGAACTCACCGTCTATGTATAAGGCAGAGAGCCCCTTTTTGCGGGGCTCTATCGCTGTAATTTGCATCAGTCTTCGACTAGGATGTCAATTTTTGAACTTTTCTTTTCTGCTTTCGCGGCAGGTGCGGGAGCAGGCGCGGCGGCGGGAATCTTAGCCGTCGCTGATTTTGCGGGCTTCTTTGAGCGGGTCTGGAGCTTGTCGACATTCTCCCACAGCTCTTTCTCAATCTTCTCGCGCAGCTCGTCGTTGTTCTTCAACAGCTCCTTGACGTTATCGCGGCCCTGTCCCAAACGGACATCGCCGTAATTGAACCACGCGCCGGACTTCTGAATGACGTCCGCCTTGACCGCAAGGTCGATCAGCTCGCCGACGCGGCTGATACCCTCGCCGTACATGATATCGAACTCCGCCTCTTTAAAGGGCGGCGCGATTTTATTTTTGACGACCTTCGCGCGGGTACGCGCACCGACCATCTCGCCGTTGACCTTGAGCGTTTCGATACGGCGGATATCAATGCGGACGGAGCTGTAAAATTTCAGCGCGCGGCCGCCGGGGGTCACCTCGGGATTGCCGTAGACAACGCCGACCTTCTCACGCAGCTGGTTGATGAAGATAGCGACGCAGTTGGACTTGTTGATGGCGCCGGCAAGCTTTCTCAGCGCCTGTGACATCAGACGCGCCTGTAAGCCGACGTGGCTGTCGCCCATCTCGCCCTCAATTTCCGCCTTGGGAACGAGCGCCGCAACCGAGTCGATAACGATAACGTCGATCGCGCCGGAGCGAATCAGCGCCTCGGCGATTTCGAGCGCGTCCTCACCGGTGTCGGGCTGGGATACCAGCAGCGAAT
>CAJONB010000134.1 GCA_905235715.1 uncultured Ruminococcus sp.
AGTGCAGGAATACTGCCGTATTTCAAATCTTTTTGAATAAAAATGCGGCGTGAAGATATCGTACTATCGGGCTGCAGGAATTTTTAGAGGTGCCCTTTAGTAAGTTGAAGCTACGCTTCGTGTGATTCTCCATGTGTTATCTGTCTTTTTTAAACTGCATTTTTGCTGTAAATGCCAGTAGTTTTTACCGCCGCCGAATACTGCCGCCTGAACATAGGATTGTCCTGTGATGACAGCGGTATCGCCGTTTATGGTTACGGGCATATTCTCGTGAACGACGGAGTAATAATTCAGTGTCCCGTCAAGAACGGCATTGATGAATTCCTCTTTATCCTGTCGCATCCCTGTCATATGCACAAGCACAAAGCTGTCATCGAGGACTTCTTCAAGCCCTGCTCTGTCCTTTTCAATCATCGCGGTGTACATAGCCTTGTAGCTTTCCTGTATTCTTTCTTTATCTTCCATTGAGCTTCACTTACCGAGCCATTCCGTAACTGATTTTTTTACACTTTCCTGATTGTTTTGCGCGTCGGTTCCCGTAATCGCCAATACTTCCTTAACCGTTGCGTTCGGTGCGGCGGACTGAATCTTGCTCTGTGTGCCTGCGTCACCTGAACCCGCGTGCGTGCAGAAGGGAATAATAGTCTTGCTTGAGAAATCATAGCTTTCGAGGAAGGTGTAGCAAATCATCGGCAGGTCGCCCCACCAGATAGGGTATCCGAGATATACGGTATCGTACTTGTCGAAATCCTTAATAGTATCCTTTATCTCAGGACGTGCATTATTGTTTTGCTCCTCTTTGGCTACGTCTGTCAGCGCGTCATATGTGTTTGGATAATTATCTGTTTTCGGGACAATCTCAAAGCTGTCCGCGCCTGTCTGTTCAATAATCATATCAGCGACAATCGCTGTGTTGCCTTTTTCAATCACACCCACGCTGTACTGCTCTCCGGTGCGTGAGAAATAAACGACAAGGGATTTGCTTGTTGAAGTTGTTTTGTTTGTATCTGCCTTTGTTTCCTCTGTTTGGGTTGCTTGTGAAGTTGTATTAGAGGATTCTGCACTGCTTTTCTGCGTTTCTTTGTTATTTGCCGCACAGCCTGCAAAGGCAAAAACCAGCGCGATCACGGTCAGTAAAGCAATTATTCTTTTCATCATATATTCATCCTTTCTTTTATTGCGGTTTCAAAGGTCCGTAGAAGTAGCTTGCAGTCGCTCCGCCGTCGATTAGAAAATCAGAACCGGTGATAAATACGCCTCTGCTGTCGAGCATCAGCTCGGCAAGGGTCGCGACCTCGTCAGCCGTACCCGGTCTGCCTGCGGGACATTTAGCAAACATATTCTTGTAGAAATCGCCGCGGATTCCGTTGAACTCGTCGATTGCAAGAGGCGTTACGATAATGCCGGGCGAGATTGAATTGACTCTTGCGCCGCGCTCACCCCATCGCACCGCTTCATACATTACTCTCTTAACGTTACAGCGTTTGGCGAGCTGATAGGCGTGGAGCGTGTCACGAATGTTCCCGGGCTGTAATACTTCGAGATTCAGCAATTCTTCGGTCGGAGTCGTTGCAAGCTGTTCGTCAATCTCAACCCCGAGAGCCGGCATACGGTGACCGCTTTGGCTTGACACTGTGATTCCCGTGCCGCCCTCTTTAATCACCTTGCCGACTTCCTCGAGCAATACGGCAGTACCGTATAGATCGACCTTCAAGATCGTTTCAATAGGAGCCTGCGAGGGAGAAACACCTGCCGCGTTGATCAGGTGAGCGATTTCGCCGAATTTCTGTGCTTCGGATATCAGATTGAGGATGGATTCTCTTGACGATAAATCGCATTCAACAAAAACCGCGTCGAAACCGGCTTCGTTCATAATTTTAGTTATCTCCTCGCCGTTGGCTTTACTCTTATCGCCGATGACAAGCTTTTTGCACATCGAAATTCTGCGTGCAATCGCCATTCCAATCTGTCCCGCGCCTGTTAAAATAACTACATCTTTCATTAGGAACACCTCTTGTAAGTTTATGTTTAAAGTATAGCAAAACCCTCGCAGCCTTTCAATCTCGGTTACGAGGGTTATTCATAAGTTAAACTTATTCTATTGCGTTTTTAAACTGCTGTTTTAACATATCGGCAAATTCTTCGACATAATAGCCTGAATTATCCTCTTTCCAGAAAGCGCAGTAGTTGCGCGTGAGCTGCTTGCCGCCGCGGTACAGCGGAACGCGGTGGATTCCGGAGCCGAAGTAACCGGAATTGCCAACGCCCTCGATCGGCATAACGCCCTGATTTGACACTACCATCATTCTTGCCCTTTGCAGATTATCGGCAAAGAGAAAGTCGCCGTGAAAACCGACCACATCACGGTAATAGGTCTGCTCGGTCTCCTCCTGTCCTTTGGAAGCGACGAGGATACAAGGCGTGTTTTTCAGGTCGGTAATCTCAATTTCGTTGAGCTTTGACAGCGGATTGTTAGTGGATAATTCGATGAAGCAGTTGGAGCGTATCAGCTCAAAATTGACGTATTCATCCGAGAACGCGCGGCGCTGGTCGTTGAGCACCAAATCGACCTTTCCAAAGCGCAGCTCGTCATACAGTTCCTCGTGATTGCCCTCAATAACATTGACATTAACGTCGGGGTATTTTGCTGTAAACTCCGCCAAAGTCGAGTGGAACTCATTGCCGCCGTAGCATTTCAGATAGCCGATATTGAGCTGCGCATTATCCTTGTGAGCGATACGAACGGTTTCTCTGCAAATACGCTCCAACTCCGCGCTCAGCACTACCGTTTTTTTATAGAAATGCTCGCCTGCGGGAGTAAGTGTAAACTTACGGTTTTTTCGTTCAAAGAGCTTTACGCCAATTTCCTTTTCGAGCGCCTGTATCTGCTGAGATATCGCCGACTGAGAGATATAGCAAGCCTC
>CAJONB010000135.1 GCA_905235715.1 uncultured Ruminococcus sp.
CCGACAGACTGAGGAAAATATGCTTTTTCATTGTTACAAAGGGATTTTATTTCTTGATTTGCTGCATCTTTTTTGCACCCAGACCTTGTTCGCCTGGACTCAGCTTATAGACTTCGCTGCCACACAACAGGAAGCAGCCGATGCCGAAGTCGTCGAAGTCTGGAATCTTGTCATAGAGCGTCGGCTGGCTCTCTTTGGGCTCCTTGCCGGTGCCCTGCTGGAAGCCCAGCATACCGTCATCCTGATGTACGGCGTTCTTGATCATCGAGCCTGCCATAATATCCACGCCAACGTTCATCGGTGTTTCAATCTCCGTGAACTCGCCGTAGCAATTATCGAGCATGATAATCGTTTCGGGGGAAGCGGACTTCACAACGTCACAGATTTCTTTGATTTCCTTGATTCGCAGCGACGGACGGGTCGCGTAACCCTTCGACCGCTGAATATAAACCATCTTCGGGCGCTTTTCGGCGACAGCCTCCCCGACTGCTTCCAAATCGACCGAGCCGTCGGCTTTGAGGGCAATCTCGCTGTACCTCACGCCGAAATCCTTCAGCGAGCCGCTGCATTCTGTAATGCCGATAACAGGCTGTATCGTATCATAGGGCGTGCCTGTGACGCAGAGCATTTCGTCGCCCGGGCGGAGCATACCGAACAGCGCGACCGTCAGGGTATGGGTACCGCTCATAAAATTGTGTCGTGCCAGCGCATCCTCCGCGTCAAAAGCATAGGCGTAGATTTTATCGAGGGTATCTCTGCCGCGGTCGTCAAAGCCATAGCCTGTCGTGCCCGCGAACATACTCTCGCTCACGCCGTATTGCTGAAACGCCTTGAGCATCTTCTGCTGGTTATACTCCTTGACGCGCTCGATTTCGGCAAAATGCCCGGCGCACATTTGAAGCGCTTTTTCGGCGGCGTTCTCTATCTTCTCGTCAAACTGAAAAAAAGGGTTCATGCTTGAAAAATCTCCTTGAAGCCGGCAACAACCGTGAAGCCGGAATTGATGTAAAATTTTGTATTCGCCCCGGTCGCGCTGAGGACATAAACACGCCGACCCTCCCGGCGGATTTTTGTCGCAAGGGTACGCACCAGCTCGCGGGACAGACCGCGCCTGCGATAATCGGGATGGGTCGCGACCGCGCCGATAATCACGGCGTTTTTCGACTCGGAAACCGTCATCACGGACGACGCGAGCCTGCCGTCGACCCTTGTCCCGCAAATCGTGCATTTGCCGCGGTTGGTGCGGTGGGTAATATCGGACAAAAGCAGCATATAATCGGGCACGATAAAGACGGGGCTTTCACACGCCTTCAGCAGCGGATAAAGGCTCTCAAAATCAGGTCGGTATATTTCTGATTCGGAAATATAATCATCGCCCGTATATTCCAGAACCTGCCCGCCGATTACAGGAGTTTCCGCGGGAAAATCAAGCGGATATGCCGCGTTGTACAGACAGCTCCCCGCGCCCTGAAAACGGATAAAGGCAGCGATTTCTTCAAGGTCGCTGACGGCGGTCAGCCACAGGCTGAACTTGTCCTCAAAGCGGGACACAAAGGCGGTGATTTTGCCGCCGGCTTCCTGCACCCAGAACGCGACAAAATCAACCCCCTCGCCGTAGCTTTCGTACAGCGAGAGGATACGTGTGATAAACGGGTCTGTCGCGGTTATATTTTGGAAATCGGACGCGGTTGCGGGGCGTATCATAAGGCGTTCACAAGCGCCTTGAAATGCTTTCCGCGCGCGTCAAAATCCTTGTACAAATCGAAGCTTGCCGACGCGGGCGACATGGAAACAATATCGCCGCTGACGGCGTTTTCACGCGCTGCCCGAACCGCTTCCTCCATACCGGCGACGCGGATAATCACGGGGTTGCCGTCGGCGTAATTTGCGGACGCTCTGATTGCCGTTTCAATCTTATCGGCGGTCGCGCCCATCAGGATAGCGAGCTTGACCTTTTTGCAGATAATATCGCCCAGCTCCGTATAGTCGAGGTGCTTGTCGTAGCCGCCCGCAATCAGGATGATTTTGAAATCGTACAGCGACAGCGTACCGCTGGCGGTACGGGTCGGGCTGGAAGCAATCGAATCGTTATAATATTTCACGCCGTCAAGCTCGCGGACAAATTCCGCGCGATGCTCAACGCCGCTGAATTCCCGCGCGACCCTGCGGATATTTTCGGGGCTGACGATTCCCCACACCGCACAGACAGCGGTCATGTAATTCTCGACATTGTGCATACCGGGGATACGGATATCGCGGATATCCAGCACCTCGGTTTTCTTGCCGTTTTCTGCATAAACAATGTGATTTCCGTCAAGATACGCGCCGTTTTCGACCGTATTTCTGCGGGAGAAAAAGTCGACGCTGCCCTGACATTCAGCGGCAAAGGAGCGGGTGATTTCATTGTCAAGATTCAGCACGGCTTTGTCTGTATTTTTCTGATAAAGAATTATATTCTTCTTCGCGTCTATGTACTCCTGCATATCCTTGTGGATATCCAGATGGTTGGGCTGGAGGTTGGTGACGACCGCGATATCGGGGCTTTGGCGCATGGAAATGAGCTGGAAGGAGCTCAGCTCCACTACTGCGACGTCATCCGCCTGAACCGTTTCGATTTCGGGCAGGAGGGGCTTGCCGATATTGCCGCCGAGGTGGACGGTATAGCCCTGCGCCTTGAGCATTTCGGAGATAACGGTCGTGGTCGTGGTCTTGCCGTCCGAGCCGGTGATGCCGATAATGCGGCAGGGGCATATCCGGAAGAATATCTCCATCTCCGAGGAAATCTCCACGCCCTTATCGCGCAGCACGTTCAGCTTGTCGCAGTAAAACCGCATC
>CAJONB010000136.1 GCA_905235715.1 uncultured Ruminococcus sp.
ATATCAGCGAAAAGCGCTGTTCGGGAGCGTACAGCAGCTCCATCGCCTGTTTGCCGTTTTCGGCAAAGACGATTTCATAGTTCTGCTCCAGCATCGCGCCGAGAATTTCGCGGTTAATCCGCTCGTCGTCTACGACCAGCACCTGCCGTTTTAAGCTGTTGATTTCAACGAATTCCTGCATGATATTCTCCGTTCCATGCGTAAATTAAAGTCAGAGAAGCGATCGGTGTTTTCCGAAAATCTGCCGTATAATTATGTTATTATAGCATGTTTTTTGAATGAATGCAATCAAGGGGTGAAAACTTTTATCAATTATCCTCCCGGATGAAGCTCTCTAAGGTTTCAAACAGGAGATCCGGCTCGACGGGCTTGCTGAGATGCGCGTTCATGCCCGCCTGCAGAGAACGCTGTACGTCCTCGTCAAAGGCGTTGGCGGTCATCGCGATAATGGGTGTGGTCTTTGCGTCGGGGCGGTCAAGCGCGCGGATTTCCGAAGCTGCCGTCAGTCCGTCCTTAACCGGCATACGCACGTCCATCAGAATCGCGTCATAATAATTTTCGGGGCTTTGCGCGAACATATCCACGACAAGCTGACCGTTCTCCGCGTGGTCAACCTGCATTTCCCGCATACCTAACAGCTCTTTCATGATTTCCGCATTGATAAAGATATCCTCCGCCAGAAGGATACGGCGTCCCGCCAAATCAGCTTTACCATTATCCGCCGGTTCCTGCTGTCCGTCTGTTTCCTGCGGGAGCAATTCGTCCGCGCTATCTTTTTTATCACTGCATTTCAGCGTCACATTGACGGTAAACACGGAGCCGACGCCCTTTTCGCTTTTCACGGTGATATTGCCGTTCATCATCTCGACAATACTCTTCGTGATTGCCATGCCGAGTCCCGTACTGCCGTACTTATTGGACTTGTTCTCGTCCTCCTGGCTGAACGCTTCAAAAATCTTGGGCAGAAAGTCTTTGTCCATGCCGACGCCCGTGTCCTTCATGGTGAAGCGGAGCGTTGACTTGCCCGCGTATCGGGCGGTTTGCTCTACGATAAACGTTACCGTTCCGCCCGGAGGAGTGAACTTGACCGCGTTGCCCAGAATGTTGATGATGATCTGCTTGAGCTTCATATCGTCGCCGATATAGTAATCATCCACACTGCCGTTGACGCGGCTGTCGTATTTAAGCCCCTTTGCCTCGCACTGACCGCCTATCATGGTGTTGATTTGTTCCAGCATTTGGCAGAAGGAAAACTCCTCGTTCTTCATGGTCATGCGGCCGCTCTCAATACGGCTCATGTCCAGAATATCGTTGATAAGGCTCAAAAGATGCTTTGCGCTGGAGTCGATTTTGACCAGCTGCTCTCTGGTTTTACCGGGCAGACCGGGATCGCTCAGCGCGATGCTGTCCAGTCCGATGATAGCGTTCAGCGGCGTGCGGATTTCGTGGCTCATGCTGTTGAGGAAGGAGGTCTTGGCGGCGTTCGCCTGCTGCGCTCCCTTCAAGGCGTCTGCCAGAAGCTCGTTACGCTCCCGCTGCTCGCGGATAACCTCGGTGATATCGGATTTCAGCAGGATATAGAATTTTGCCTCACGGTTGACGACATAAAACACGAACCGCTTGTAGCTGGTTTTTCCGTCCGGCTCACATACGATATCCGCTTCGTAAAAATCGTTCTTGTTCAGCTCTCTGACCACTGTTTCGTGCCGCAGGGATTCCGCCATCGCCGCCTTTTCTTCTTCGTCGCCGGAGAGAACGGGTATAACCTGTTCTTCAATATATCTGCTGTAATTTCCCCTGTTTTCCTTCGGGAAAATACTGCCGCCCTGAATACGTTCGGGATCGCCGATTACCACGGAGTATTCTCCGTCAATCAGGGAGATAATCATGTCGTACTGCTCGACAAGCGCCTTGTTCAGAATGGTTTTGTTGACCATCTCGTTGTTGTAGTCGTATTCGGTAAAGAAGGAGATAATGTCGCCTGTAGTGGGGTCCTGACGGATATTCTCGGTAATCTTGACAAAGCACTTTCTGCCGTCGAGCCGCTGCGTAAAGAAATAATCCGTGAGATGGTTGACGCCGCTGTTGAAGGTGTTAATCAGGCTTTCGGCGGAAATCCGCTCCGCAAAGCGCTTTCTGTCAGATTCCAGCGGCAGATACTGCTGCCATTCCGAAACGTGATCCGCGCCGGGCGTCGGGTCAAACTGAAACGGATCGGAGCCTCTGATATCCTCCAGAATATCGCGGGTAAGATTGACGCGCAAAAAGCTCAGCGCGCCGTTGGAAAGGCTCTCCAGATCCGCGCGGGTGCTCTCGTACATCGCCTCCGCTTTTGCCTGGCTCTCTTTGATTTCGGTCACGTTCGTGTAGTTGCAGTAAGCGTACAGCACTCCCTCCTCTTCGATAAACGCGTAATGGAGATTTACCCAAATCAGGTTGCCTTTCATCGTATATTTGCGAATCGTCAAATTGTTGACGCCGCTGCGCGTTGTGTGGTGCTGAAACAGGTAGGCGACCTCCTCGCGGTCACCGGGGTGAATGGTGCTCATGAAGCCGTTCTCCATGCGGATACATTCCTCCTCGGTACCCTCCATCATTTCGGCAAATTCTCTGGTACACCAGATAGGCTCGTAGGAGCCGTCGGGCGAAACACGCATCATGACGGCGTTGTTATCCAG
>CAJONB010000137.1 GCA_905235715.1 uncultured Ruminococcus sp.
TTCTATTGATTTGTCAAGTCTTTTTTCAAAAAATCTACAAAAAAAACAGGGCACCCACTATCTTGTGAGTGTCCTGTTGCTTAACTTAATGATATTGCCCGCTTTGGGTGCTTTTTGCGTTTCGTTATGATTACAGTACCGTATATTGCAGAACAACCGCAATGACAGCGGCGGTTCCGTCCGCAATCAGGCAGGCTTTCGGCGGTATTTTTTGTATCAGCTCGCTGAGCTTTCTCAGCGGCAGGCTGAATACGCTCAGCGATAGCAGGAGCGCCAGCGCGACTGCCGCGACCAGCATGAGATATTTCCACAGCGGGTCGCCCAGCGGAATAAACATATCCATCACGCCCCAATACCATAGCAGCAGGACGATCGGATAATGCCAGAAATACACCCCGAGGGTGTTCCTGCCCATGTGTGTCAGCACGGGAAATTTGCGGTTCGGCATACACGCCAGCACCGAGATAATCAGCACCGCCGAGATACCGTAGCACAGAAGCCGGTGATAGAAGGTACAGCCCTCTACCGGCACGGCGCTGTAGGGGTTGTTCCCCGTGAACAGCGCTTGCAGGGGATAGATGGTATCCCTCTCGCGGAAGCACAGCACAAAGTAGACGAGGATGAAAGCGATACCCGCGAGCTTGACGTTGAGCTGATGGGTGAAGCGGCGCACCTTCATCGGCGTGAGGTAGTAGCCCGCGACGTAAAACGGCAGAAATACAAAAAAGCGCATCAGATAGAGAAAATCGCCGAGCGGCAGAAATCCCGCGACAACGCCGGCGACCACCGCGACGGACAGCATGACATAGCGGTGAACCTTTCGAAACAGATACATTATCAGCATATAGTCGACAACGACAAAGAGGTACCATTCGATACCCGAACCGCCTAAGAGGTCGAGCCGCACATCATCGCCGTCGATAATCCGCACGAAGTAAATCATCAGCTTCAATAGGATTCCGAGCAGGAGGTAATAGCTGATTTTCTGTACATTCGGCTTATGCTCCTTGTCATACTGCTTCTGAAACAGCCCGCTGAGAAAGACGAACAGCGGTGCGGTAAAGGAATAGCTGAACACGAACCAACTGCGGAATATATCGCTGTGCGAGGTGAATTCATCTGCGAAGCTGCCGATAACGACAAGGATGATTGCCAGCAGCTTGACATTATCATATTTATAGATTCTGGGTTTCATTCCGTCTGTCATGGTACACCTATATGAATAAATATTATTAGAAATATTATACTATACTGTGCCGTGGATTGTCAAATAATTCCCTTGGAAATTACAACAATCTTCAAGAGATTTTTCATTGACTATCTGTGGGACGCGTGATATAATAACTGTGTAAGTTACCTGACATCAAGGTGCGCCTGAGTGAAAGGGACGACAATCGTGAAGCCTGCTTTCCGGCGGGAGAATGACGCGTATTTGCCGTGCCCTTTGGCGCGGCAATTTTTTTACTTTACAGGAAACTGCTCTAAAAAGATTTGTATGCCCGCTCAGTTTGTTGCTTCGCAACAACGAGCGATGGCGAAGCGAAATGCGCGCAGAGCGCGATTTCTTATTGTTACGGAGGTGCCGTATGGAAACACGGGTAGCGGTGATCAGCATTATTGTCGAGGACGACGGCTCGACGGCGGAGCTGAATGCGTTGCTGTCGGGATTTTCCGACTATGTGATCGGACGCATGGGCGTGCCTTATAAGGCGCGCGGCGTGCGCTTGATCAGCGTAGCGGTCGACGCGCCGCAGGATAAGATAGCCGCCTTGAGCGGAAAAATCGGATCTCTGCACGGCGTGAGCGTCAAGACAGCGTACGCGTCCATATAATACTACCAAATATTCATCAATCATCAATCATCACTAAGGAGATAAACTATGGCTGTTTACAATCCCGCGTCGCTGCACGCGGAGGAATTCATCAACGACGCGGAAATCCGTGAAACGCTCGAATATGCCGAGCGCAACAAAAACAATATGGAGCTGATCAACGAGATTCTCGAGAAGGCGCGTCCCATCCCGACGGCGACGGGCTGCCGCTGTAACGGCTTGACCCACCGCGAGGCTTCCGTTCTGCTCGCCTGTGAGGATCCCGAGGTGGAGAAGCGCATCTATGATATCGCCGAGGAAATCAAGCTCGCCTTCTACGGCAACCGTATCGTTATCTTCGCGCCGCTGTACCTGTCCAACTACTGCGTCAACGGCTGTGTATACTGTCCCTATCACCTGAAGAACAAGACCATTCCGCGCCGCAAGCT
The DNA here is from genome assembly GCA_905235715.1 of uncultured Ruminococcus sp. Classification (GTDB taxonomy): domain Bacteria; phylum Bacillota; class Clostridia; order Oscillospirales; family Acutalibacteraceae; genus Ruminococcoides. The sequence continues at coordinate 2,261 of CAJONB010000137.1, forward strand.
GACGCAGGAGGAGGTCAAAAACGAGGTGATCGCCCTGCAGGATATGGGTCACAAGCGGCTTGCTATCGAGAGCGGAGAGGATCCCGTCAATAATCCGATCGAGTATATCCTCGAGTGCATCAATACCATCTACAGCATCCATCATAAAAACGGCGCTATCCGCCGCGTCAACGTCAATATCGCCGCGACCACCGTCGAGAATTACACCAAGCTCAAGGACGCGGGTATCGGCACCTATATCCTGTTCCAGGAAACCTACCATAAGGAAAGCTACTTAAAGCTCCATCCCACCGGCCCGAAGCACGACTATGACTACCACACCGAGGCGATGGACCGCGCGATGGAGGGCGGTATCGACGACGTGGGATTGGGTGTTCTGTTCGGTCTGGAGCTGTATAAATAT
>CAJONB010000138.1 GCA_905235715.1 uncultured Ruminococcus sp.
CCTGAACTTCCTGAAATCCGTCGGACTGGGCTATCTCACCCTGTCGCGCTCTGCGGCAACCCTTTCGGGCGGCGAGAGCCAGCGAATCCGTCTGGCGACGCAAATCGGTTCGGCGCTGATGGGCGTGCTGTATATCCTCGATGAGCCGTCTATCGGTCTGCACCAGCGCGATAATGACAAGCTGCTCGCGACCCTCAAACAGCTGCGCGACATCGGCAACACCGTTATTGTCGTCGAGCATGACGAGGACACCATGCGCGCCGCGGATTATATCGTCGATATCGGACCCGGCGCGGGCGTTCACGGCGGCGAGATTGTTGCTACCGGCACGGTGGATGATATTATCGCGTGCGAGACTTCCGTTACAGGGCAGTATCTCAGCGGCAAGCGGAAAATCCCGCTTCCCGAAAAGCGCCGCAAGGGCAACGGCAAGAGCCTGAAAGTCATCGGCGCGCAGCAGAACAATCTGAAGAACATTGATGTTAATATTCCTTTAGGGAAATTTGTTTGCGTTACCGGCGTGTCCGGCTCGGGTAAATCCTCTCTCGTCAACGAGATTCTTTACAAGCACCTTGCGCGTGAGCTGAACCGCGCGAAATGCACCCCCGGCAGGTTCAAAAAAATCCTCGGCACCGAGGTACTCGACAAGGTCATCAATATCGACCAAAGCCCCATCGGGCGTACCCCGCGCTCGAATCCCGCGACCTATACGGGCGTATTCACCGACATCCGCAACCTGTTCGCCTCCACCACCGAGAGCAAGATGCGGGGCTTCAACTCCTCGCGCTATTCGTTCAACGTCAAGGGAGGACGGTGCGAGGCGTGTCAGGGCGACGGCATCATCAAGATAGAAATGCACTTTTTGCCCGACATCTACGTCCCCTGCGAGGTCTGTAAGGGCAAGCGCTATAACCGCGAGACCCTCGAGGTCAAGTACAAGGGCAAGTCGATTCACGACGTGCTGGAGATGACCGTCGAGGAGGGCTTGGAGTTCTTCAAGAATATCCCGAAGATTCAGCGAAAATTGCAAACGCTGTATGATGTGGGCTTGGGCTACATCAAAATCGGCCAGCCCGCGACCACCCTCTCGGGCGGCGAGGCACAGCGCGTGAAGCTCTCTACGGAGCTTTCGAAGCGTCCGACAGGCAAGACAGTATACATCCTTGACGAGCCGACGACAGGCCTGCACATCGCGGACGTTCACCGCTTGGTCAACGTCCTGCAAAAGCTGGTCGACAGCGGCAACACCGTCATCGTGATTGAGCATAATCTCGAGCTGATCAAGACCGCCGACCACATTATCGACCTCGGCCCCGAGGGCGGCGATATGGGCGGTACGGTCGTCGCCGAGGGTACACCCGAGGAGATTGCCGCGTGCGAAGAATCCTTCACGGGGCAGTACTTAAAGCCTTTGCTTCGCAAAGGCAGTGAAGAATGAAGAGTGAAGAGTGAAGAGTGACGGTTACTCGCTCCGCTCAAACAAAAATAAAGGTGGCTGTCGCACTAAGGAAATGCGACAGCCACCTTTTTGTTATAAATTCAACTCATACAGGTCAAAGACGGGGATTTCTTCAATATCCCGCCGTAAATCCTTTGTTCCCGCGTATTGAAAGCCCATCTTTTGATACAGGTCGGCGGCGGGATAATTGCCGGGGACGACGTCGAGCCGTATCGCCTGATATCCGTCGTGCTTCGCCTTGCCGATACATTCCTTTACCAGATAGCTTCCGATTCCCCTGCGGGCGCAGCCGGGATGCACCGCGAGGGCGTGAATCGCAAGATATTCGCCCTCTTTGAGCGGCTTGCTCCATTCGCCCGCCTCATAAAAGCCTTCGGGATTTTCGCTCAGCCTGACCGCGCCGACGATCCTGTCGCCGTCCATGCAGATATACTGCGTACCGTCGGCAATCGCCTGCGCGATACTCTCCGTACCGGGATGGTCGTCCGTCCACTTCGGATAGTTGACGTTTGCTTCGAGATAGCCGACGACTGTGCGGTAAAAGCCGTCGAGTTGATTCATCTGTTCCTCTTTGCACGGTGTAAAAATCATCTTGCATTTCCTTTCCGCGAATGACGCTGCCGGAATTTCAATCCACCTGATTATAGCACACGGAACGGGGCTTGTCTATTTTAGCTGTATGTTTTTTCGATAAAATTTTTGCAATTTTCTTTACGGTATTTATAGCAAGGCGATTTTATGGTATAAAAAATAATGTATTTTTGTTGATGAGGAAATCAGTATCAGGAGGGTTACGAATGAAAATCGGATTTGACAACGACAAATATTTGCAGATGCAGAGCCAGCATATCCGCGACCGGATCTCAAAGTTCGGCGGAAAGCTGTATCTGGAGTTCGGCGGAAAGCTCTTTGACGACTACCATGCGTCGCGCGTGCTGCCGGGCTTCAAGCCCGACAGTAAGCTGCAAATGCTGATGCAGCTGAAGGACGAGGCGGAAATCGTCATCGTTATTAACGCCGACGATATTGAGAAGAACAAGGTGCGCGGCGACCTGGGTATCACCTACGACCTCGACGTTATGCGCCTGATCGACGTATTCTCGACGCGCGGATTGTATGTCGGCTCGGTTGTGC
>CAJONB010000139.1 GCA_905235715.1 uncultured Ruminococcus sp.
ATTTTAAGTATACAGGTAAATCCACGTTTTGCAAAGTGGGGTCACTACATATTATCTAATCTCAATTAAAAAGTGGACTTAGATTAACGAGGATGATTTCCGCAATACTTCGTTGTCGGATTAGTATAAAGTGTCGAAAATGACTTGTATTATTCTTCTCTGTCTTGTATAATAAACGTATCATATTCCAAGTAGCGGTAGGATATAACAAGGAGAAAACCTATGAAAAATATTCAATCTAAGCTCACACAGAATCCTTCGGACTTTGTGCTGCTTGCGGATTATGTGCCGGGCGTTGTACAAGAGATACGGTATTATTCTACCTATAATTTTATCGGCGATCGAATCAACGGCTATGAAGAGCCTTGCGCGCTGTTGACAAAGGAAGCCGCGAGAGCGCTGATATCCGCGAGTAACGAGCTGATGGTACAGGGCTACCGGCTGAAGGTATTTGACGCTTACCGTCCCGTAAGCGCGGTGAAGCACTTTATCCTGTGGGGCTTAGAGGATCAGGATATCCGCATGAAGCCGTATTTTTACCCTGATTTGAAAAAGAATGAGCTTTTTGAAAAAGGATATATCGCAAAACAGTCGAGTCACAGCCGCGGAAGTACGGTAGATTTGACGCTGCTGGATATGGCAACCGGAAAAGAGGTCGATATGGGATGCCCCTTCGATTTCTTCGGCGAAGTGTCCCATCCTGATTTCAAGGGTATTACAGAGGAACAGTATGCCAACCGTATGATGCTCAGACGCGTGATGCTCCGCAGCGGTTTTCAGCCGTTTGAGTACGAGTGGTGGCATTTTACGCTGGAGGACGAGCCTTATCCCGATACTTATTTTGAGTTTCCTGTTTCCGCAGAATACCTGAGAAGATGATTCGGGATGACAAAAGCGGAGTACGGCGTCATTCGCGCTGACATATAATTAATATGAGGGGAAGAAAACATAATAACAAGATCAGCAAGAGCAGAACCGCACAGTTGATTTTCAATCCTTTTATACTGCGCCGGCTCCGGCTGCCTGCGTGGGAAGTGTGGTTTTTTATTCATCCTGATAGATTATTTGCCCGCGAAAAAGACCGGAAAAACAACTCATAACAGCATGCTGATTTGAGCCGGGGCTTTTCGCTTCATTTTTGTACGCGACAATTGAAAGCGGCACGATATGTGACAACAGCGCAGAAAAGTTCAGAGGCGCTGTCTTTAACAACGGTAAATGCCGCATAGGCTGAAATACACGCAATACCGCATTGTTCAGTCGTGCGGTGTTGCCTTATTGATAAACATATTTTTTGATGTTCCATAATGGAACATCAATTTGTTTGCATTTTTTCAATGAATATAGTATAATATTGATTGCCGTATTAAATCCACGCACAGAACGGAGAATATCATGCAGGAATTCATTGAAATCAACAGTTCAAAACGACAGGTGCTGGTAGTAGACGACGAGCTGATCAACCGTGAGATTCTCGGAGCGATACTGGAGCAGAGCTATGAACTCGTTTATGCCGAAAACGGCAGACAGGCGATGGAGCTGCTGCTCGCACCCGAACAGAGCTTCTCTTTGATACTGTTGGATTTGCTGATGCCTGAAATGGACGGCTTTACTGTTATTGAACACTGTCAGGCTGATGCACGCCTGAAAAAAATACCGATTATCGTTATGACCGCGGAAAAGGACGCCGAGGTACGCAGCATCCGTATGGGCGCGGCGGACTTTATCACGAAGCCCTACGATATGCCCGAGGTCATTCTGGCGCGCTGTGAGCGCGTAATCGAGCTGATCGAGGACAAAAACATCATCCAATCTACGGAAAAAGACCCGCTGACCGATTTGTACACCAAAGAATTTTTCTTTGCCTATATCCGCCGCCTTGCACCGGGCACGGAACAGGATATGACCGCGCTGGCGCTGAATATCGACCGCTTTCATTTAATCAACGAGCTGTTCGGACGTCAGGAGGGCAACCGTATCCTGAAAAAAACAGCCGATTTGATTCGCAAATACATCCTCGGCTCTCACGGCATTGCCTGCCGGGTGGAAAGCGACCTTTTCTATGTATACTCCCGCCGCAAGGATAATTATGAAGCATTGATTGAGCAGATGCAGGAGGAGCTTTCAACAGGTACGAAGGCGCGTAACCTGCATCTTTGCGCGGGAATCTACGAGGACACGGACACGGACGTTCTTCCCGAAATCCGCTTTGACCGCGCAAGGTTGGTGGCGGACAGTATTCGCGACCGCTATGACGCCCACGTCGCGTTCTATACGCAGGAGCAGCATGAACGCTCGGTGTTCCACGAACAGCTCATCGGCGGTGTGCAGGAAGCGATCGATGACCGCCAGCTGATGGTGTATTTTCAGCCGAAATACCGTATCACCGGCGAGCGTCCCGAACTGGCAAGCGCCGAGGCGTTGGTGCGCTGGAAGCATCCTGAGCTGGGAATGATCAGTCCCGGCGCGTTTATTCCGCTGTTTGAGCATAACGGGCTGATCAGCAAGGTCGACCGTTTTGTCTGGCGGGAAGCGGCGGCTCAGATACGCCGCTGGAAGGATACCTACGGCGTTACGGTACCGGTATCCTCGAATTCTTCGACGTCGGTTTGGAGCAAAAGCTGCTGCGGATTCTTGCGGAGCAATCGCTGGATACCTCCGATTTGATGCCCGAGATTACCGAATCCGCCTTTGCCGATAACGGAGAGCGGCTGATTGAAATCGTCACCCAAATGCGCAAGGACGGCTTCCGAATCGAGATGGACGACTTTGGCTCGGGCTATTCCTCGCTCAATATGCTGACCTCCATCCCGATTGACGCGCTAAAGCTCGATATGGGCTTTATCCGCAATATGTCCGATGACCCGAAGAACAGAAAGCTCGTTGAGCTGATGATTGATATTGCGCATTTCTGGGGCGTTCCCGTAATTGCCGAGGGCGTCGAAGAGGAACACCAGCTTAACTTACTCAAAGAGATGGGCTGCGATATTATCCAAGGGTATTATTTTTCGCCGCCGGTTCCTGCCGACGCGTTTGAAAAGCTGATTGAAAAAGAAATCCGCCTTCGCGGGGCAATATCATTAAGATAAGGAAAAAATAAAGTATAGGAATACAGTCGAGATGAGAATCTCGGCTGTATTTTTGTAATGAAGGTACAACAACAAGACCGGAGGAAGTCCAGTCTGAAAAAAGATATTGAAAGAGGAGCGTAATTATGCTACTCTGTAAAGGAAGCTGACGGCAGGTTTGGAATGAAGTAATCTGGGTCTGCCTTTTAAAGAGCGAATGGGAAGAATGTTCTTTTGAA
>CAJONB010000140.1 GCA_905235715.1 uncultured Ruminococcus sp.
AAGAGCGTCGTCGGCATCCGCGAGCTGATGATTTATCTCGCGAACTTTTCCATCTCACCGAATGCGGCGGTCAAAATCTGGAAGCGTCTCGGCAATAACGCCATCCCCATGATTGAGGAAAATCCCTATATACTCTGCGAGGAGGGCTTTGGCATTTCCTTCGAAACAGCGGACATGATTGCCCTCTCCCACGAGCAGCCGAAGGACGCGCGCGTCAGGGTACGCGCGGCGTTAGCGCACGTACTCAGCCACAACCGTCTCAACGGTCACACCTGCCTTCCTGCCGACAGACTGATTCCTACAACGGCGCAGTTACTGGAGGTCGAAACCGAAGTATGCGAAGCCGCGTTAAAGGAAATGCTGGATGACAGTTCCCTTGTCGCGGACACATTTGACGATAAAGAATTCATCTTTCTGCCGTCGCTTTACGACTGCGAAGCCTACATCGCCGCCCGCATCAAAATGCTGATGCGCTATCCCGCGATGGTGATTGACGGCGTGGATGAAAAGATACAGCGCATTGAAGAAAGCGACGGCATTGAATATGCGTCGCTCCAGAAGAAAGCCATCAGCGAGGCGCTGACAAAGGGTCTGCTGATTCTCACGGGAGGCCCCGGTACGGGCAAGACCACTACCCTCAACGCGATTATACGACTCTTAAAGGAAAGCGGTCAAAAGGTCGCTCTGTGCGCTCCTACGGGACGCGCCGCTCAGCGGATGACGTCGGTGACGGGAGAGGAAGCAAAAACCATCCACCGCCTGCTGGAGGTCTGCTACGATATTGAGGACAAGCCTGCCTTCAAGCGCAACGAGCGCAACCTGCTGAGCTGTGACGCGCTGATTATCGACGAGGTCAGCATGGTCGATTCCCAACTGCTGGAATCCGTCATGCGCGCCCTGCCGCTATCCTGCCGCCTGATTCTGGTCGGCGACTCCAATCAGCTTCCGTCCGTCGGCGCAGGTAACGTGCTGCACGATTTGATTGCGTCCGGCGAGATTCCCGTCGTCACCCTGACAGAGATTTTCCGCCAGTCCATGCAGAGCCTGATCGTCATGAACGCCCACCGTATTATCAGCGGACAGATGCCCGATTTGAGCCGCCGCGACAGCGATTTCTTCTTCATGCGTGTAAACAGCTATGAGGAGATCGCCTTTACCGTCGGCGATTTGTGCAACCGCCGCCTGAAAAACACCTACGGCTACAATATGCTCGACAACATTCAGGTTCTCTCCCCAACGAAGAAAACCATGCTCGGCACCTACGAGCTGAATAACCGCCTGCAATCGCTGGTTAATCCTCACCCCGCGCGCGCCGTCAAGGTCGGCTACTACACCATCGGCGAGGGCGACAAGGTCATGCAGAGCAAGAACAACTACAACATCCTCTGGACAAAGGATGACGGTGAAATCGGCGAGGGCGTTTTCAACGGCGATATCGGCGTGATGATTGAGGTCAACACTGCCGCAAAGCTCTACAAGGTGCGTTTTGACGACAAGGTCGCGACCTACGACGGCGACAGCATCTCCGAGCTGGAGCTGGCTTATGCCTGCACCGTTCACAAAAGTCAGGGCAACGAATTTGACTGCGTGGTCATGCCGATGTTCAAAGGCGCGCCGCAGCTGATGTACCGCAATCTGCTGTATACCGCCGTGACCCGCGCCAAAAAAATGCTGATTATCGTGGGCGATGAAAACGCCCTGAAATACATGGTAGATAACAACCGCCGGCAGCTTCGCTACAGCGGGCTGAAAACCTTTTTAACACGGGAAGCATGAATATTTTTTACAAAATCTATTGTCTGGTTTATCCCGAGCGCTGTCCCTACTGCGGAGAAATCATCAAAAGCGAGCATATCGCCTGTGACAGCTGTACGGAAAAGCTCGACGAATTACAAAAGCCGATTTACCGCGGCGCATACGGCTACCGGTGCGTATCCTCATTTGTATACGGCGGCTTGGTTCGGCGGATGATCCTGAGAATCAAGTACTATGAAAGGATTCAGTATCTGCCCCAAATCGCGGTGATACTGGCGAAGGATATCCGCGCAGCATACGGCGATATTCAATTTGATTATCTTTCCGCCGTGCCGATGCACAAAAAGGATTTGAAGACACGCGGATATAATCAGGCAAAGCTCTTGGCAATCGAGCTGTCTAAACAGCTCGGTATTCCCTACGCTGATACGCTCCAAAAGGTGAAGCACACCAAAAAGCAGCAGCGGCTGAAATACCAACAGCGCAAAAAGAATCTGGTCGGCGCGTTCGCGCTGATTGACAAGGAAGCCGTCAAAGGAAAACGCATCCTGATGATTGACGACATTATCACGACAGGCATCACCCTCGGCACCTGCTGTAAGGTGCTGAACCGCGCAAAGCCGGAGCTGATTTGCTGTGCGACAATCGCTAACGCAAACAAAAAGTACCCCGACCGCGTCGTGATCTGACCATAATATTACACTTGAAAAGATGACAAATCAGGGTTATAATACTGTTATGTAGTGACCGTTTGTCAATAGGCAAAAGTCACAAATGTAAAAAAGGCAGAGGACGTGTGACAGGAGCCGGTAACAGAAGAATCGGT
>CAJONB010000141.1 GCA_905235715.1 uncultured Ruminococcus sp.
GAAGCCATCCCCGCCATGAAGAAGTACGTGGTGGAGCAGGGCTACGGCAAGGAAAAGGTCAACTACAAGCTGCGTGACTGGGTCTTCTCCCGCCAGCGCTACTGGGGCGAGCCGATTCCGATTGTCCACTGCGACGATTGCGGCTATGTTCCGATCCCCGAATCCGAGCTGCCCTTAAGGCTCCCGATGGTCGAGAGCTATGAGCCGACCGATACGGGTGAATCGCCGCTGGCGAATATCACCGACTGGGTCGAGACCACCTGTCCGCACTGCGGCAAAAAGGCGTATCGCGAAACCGACACCATGCCCCAGTGGGCAGGCTCGTCGTGGTACTATCTGCGGTATATGGACCCGCACGATTCCGACGCGCTCGCTTCTGAGGAAGCCCTCGATTACTGGCACCAGGTCGACTGGTACAACGGCGGTATGGAGCATACGACTCTCCACCTGCTGTACTCCCGCTTCTGGCACAAGTTCCTCTATGATATCGGCGTTGTCCCGACCAAGGAGCCGTATGCGAAGCGTACCTCTCACGGCATGATCCTCGGCGCGAACGGCGAGAAAATGAGTAAATCCCGCGGCAATGTCGTCAACCCCGACGATATTGTCGATGAGTACGGCGCGGACACCCTGCGCCTGTATGAGATGTTCATCGGCGACTTTGAGAAGGCCGCTCCGTGGAGCACTAACTCCGTCCGCGGCTGCCGCAAGTTCATCGAGCGCTTCTGGAATCTCCAGGAGATGATGATTGACGGCGATTTCATCCGTCCCGAGGTAGAAAAAGAATTCCACAAGACCATCAAGAAGGTCGGCAACGATATCGAGAACATCAAGTTCAATACCGCGATCGCCGCTTTGATGGCGCTGATCAATACCGTTTACGCGACCGGTAAGATTACCAAGAAGGAGCTGGCAACCTTCGCCATCCTGCTCAATCCGTTTGCCCCGCACGTGACGGAAGAGGTCTGGGAAATCTGCAAATTAGGCGACGGCATCCTTGCCGAAGCAAAGTGGCCCGAATATGACGAGAGCAAGTGCGTCGACGATACCATCGAAATTGTCGCTCAGGTCAACGGCAGAATCAAGGCGAAGCTCAATATCGCCGCCGACGCCGCTCAGGACGACGTTCTCGCGCTGGCAAAGGCGGAGCCGAAGGTTCAGGAAGCTATCAGCGGCATGAATATCGTCAAGGAAATCTACGTCCGCGGCAAGCTGGTCAATATCGTTGTCAAGCCTTAACAGGTTTCTTTGGTAACGGGAACTGATAGCGGGAAACCCTTTTACTTGTTTACTTGTAGAAATTTTCCTCTCAAAATTAGCAAAGTTCAACAAATTCCTTGTTGGTACTTGACACTTTCAACACATTATTGTATAATCAACAGTGCATTATGCGAATAACCCCTGCCGTATGGCGGATGGGAGGGAAATAAATGTCAGAAGTAAGGCTCAAAGAAAACGAATCTTTGGAGAGTGCGCTTCGCCGCTTTAAAAAGCAGTGCGCGCGTGCCGGCGTTATCGCTGAGGTTCGTAAGAGAGAGGCTTACGAGAAGCCTTCTGTAAAGCGTAAGAAGAAGTCCGAGGCTGCTCGCAAGCGTAAGTACAGATAAGTACAATAGGAAAGAAGAAACGGACAGTTCGCTGTCCGTTTTTTGTTTATAGGCTTCCTTTGGCAAAGAGAGCTATCCTGAGGAATTGTACAATTGTTGCCGCAGGCAACCACAGATATTAGTATGAGGTGTTCCTATGGCTTCTGTTGAAAAGCTGCAAGGCTTTCTCCCCGGCAAATCCACCGCCGCGCTGATTACCTCTGAAATCAACGCGCGGTATTTTACCCTGTTCCATTATACCGACGGCGCTGTCCTTGTCACGAAGGACGAGGCTTTTTTGCTCTGCGACTTCCGCTATATCGAGGCGGCGCAGAGGTCCGCGTCGCCCGGCGTCACCGTCGTGCAGTTTCGTAAGCTGTACGAAACGCTCAATGATATAATTCTAAATAAGAATATTAAATCATTGATGATTGAGGAGGAAAGCGTCACGCTTGCGACGCTGGCGACCCTAAAAAGCAAGCTGAACGCGGAGCTGCTCACCGACAGCGGACTGTCCGAAAAAATCCGCCAAATCCGCGCGGTCAAGACCGCCGAGGAAATCGCCTGTATCACCAAAGCCCAGCGCATTACCGAGCAGGCGCTTACCGAGCTGCTCAATTATGTCAAGCCCGGCGTAACCGAGCGCGAGATGTCCGTGGAGCTGGAGCATCTGATTCACGTCTACGGCGGCGAGCGGATTGCATTTGAGCTGATTACGATTGCGGGCGCGAATACCTCGCTGCCGCACGGCGTACCCGGCGGTTACACGGTCAAGGACGGCGATTTCTTCACCTTCGATATCGGCTCTGTTTACAACGGCTATCACAGCGACATGACCCGCACCTATGCGGTCGGACACGCGACCGACAAAATGCGCGAGATTTACGATATTGTACAAGGCGCACCTTGCCGCCGAA
>CAJONB010000142.1 GCA_905235715.1 uncultured Ruminococcus sp.
ATTGCGGCGACCAACCGTCCCGACATTCTCGATCCCGCGCTGCTCCGGCCCGGCCGTTTTGACCGTCAGGTCATGGTCGGCTATCCCGATATCAACGGGCGCGAGGCAATCCTCAAGGTTCACTCCCGCGAGAAGCCCCTCTCTCCTGACGTCAAGCTCCGCAACGTCGCGAAGCAGACCGCAGGCTTTACGGGCGCTGACCTCGAAAACCTCCTGAACGAAGCGGCGCTGCTTGCCGCCCGCAAGGATAAAAAGGCGATTACCCAGACCGAAATTGAGGAAGCCGCTATCAAGGTGGTTGTCGGAACGGAAAAGAAGAGCAAGGTCATGAACGACCATGAAAAGAAGCTCACCGCCTATCATGAGGCGGGACACGCAATCTGCTTCTACGCCTGCGATACGCAGGATCCCGTCCACCAGATTTCGATTATCCCCCGCGGTATGGCGGGCGGCTATACTATGCCTCTCCCGACCGAGGATAAGAGCTACAGCTCCAAGCACGAGATGGAAGAGGAAATCGTCGTCGATCTCGGCGGCAGAGTTGCCGAGGCGCTGATTATGGGCGATATCTCCACCGGCGCGTCCAACGATATCGAAAAGGCGACAAAGACCGCGACCAACATGGTCGTCAAATACGGTATGTCCGAAGCCCTCGGCCCGATTGATTATACCTCCGGCTCGAACGAGGTATTCATCGGCAGAGATATGGGTCACACCAAGAACTATTCCGAGGAAACCGCCGCGAAGATTGATGAAGAAATCCAACGCATCATCAATGAGGCGTACAAAAAGACCGAGAGTATTCTCAACGCGCATTTAGCCAAGCTCCACGAGGTTGCGGCGTATCTGATTAAGAATGAGAAGATGTCGGGCGAGGTGTTCGAACAGGTCATGGACGGCACCTACGTCGAGCCGCTTGAAGAACCTGAGGACGAAGAATAAAACCAGTTCCCTTTGACGAAACCGGGGAGAGATGACGCCGCTTTACAGCAGCAATCATACGGTTGACACGATTCAGTCAATCGCAGAACTGTCACAATAAGGCTGCGTTATCTCTCCCTTTGAGTTTTGTTTTGCAAACTCTGCCTCTTTCGTCAGAGGGAGGCTTTATCTCAACGAAGTGAAAATCATGCAGGATAAAATTGTTATCAAAGGTGCGAAAAAGCACAATTTAAAGAATATTGACCTTGAAATCCCGCGCGACAAGCTGGTTGTCCTGACGGGACTTTCCGGCTCGGGAAAATCCTCGCTTGCGTTTGATACCATCTACGCCGAGGGTCAGCGCCGCTATGTCGAGAGCCTCTCGTCCTACGCGCGGATGTTCCTCGGTCAGATGAAAAAGTCCGAGGTGGATTCGATCGACGGACTGTCGCCCGCGATTTCCATCGACCAGAAAACGACCTCAAAAAACCCGCGTTCCACCGTTGGTACAGTGACGGAAATCTACGATTATTTCCGCCTGCTGTACGCGCGTATCGGCGTTCCGCACTGTCCGAAATGCGGGCGCGAAATCACCCAGCAGACTGTCGACCAGATTGCCGACAGCGTTCTCGCTATGCCCGAAGGGACAAGAATCCAGGTGCTTGCGCCCATGATTCGCGGCAAAAAGGGCGAGCATAAGGGCGTATTCGATTCCGCGCGGAAAAGCGGCTTTGCCCGCGTGCGCGTTGACGGAATTCTCTATGATTTGTCCGAGGAAATCTCCCTCGAGAAGAATAAAAAGCACAGCATTGAAATTGTCGTCGACCGCCTTGTCATCAAGGAAAGCATCCGCTCGCGGCTGAGCGACAGCCTTGAAACCGCGTCAAAGCTCGCGGACGGGCTGGTGCTGATTAATGTGATTGACGGCGGGGATGTGCTGTACTCCCAAAACTACGCCTGTCCCGACCACGGCATCGGAATCAACGAGCTGAGCCCGCGGATGTTCTCGTTCAACAACCCCTTCGGCGCGTGTCCGAAGTGTACGGGTCTGGGCGTATTCATGCGCGTCGACCCGAAGCTGATTATCCCCGACGATACAAAGTCGATTTCTCAGGGCGGCATCAAGGGCAGCGGCTGGGCGATGGAGGGCAACACCATCGCGCAGATGTACATGGACGGGCTTTCCGAGAAATACGGCTTCGATTATTTCACGCCCATCAAGGACTTGCCCGAGGGCGTCGTTGAAAAAATCCTCTACGGCACGGGCGACGAAAAGCTCCATCTTGTTCGCCGAACGCCGTTCCACCACAGCGAGTTTGAGCGCGCGTTTGAGGGCATTATCCCGAATCTCGAGCGCCGATTCCGCGAGTCGAACTCCCAGTGGGTGAAAGAAGAAATCCAGAGCTTCATGACTGAGATTCCCTGCGACGCGTGCGGCGGCAGACGACTGAGCGACGTGTCGCTGGGCGTGACTGTCGGCGGGCTGAAT
>CAJONB010000143.1 GCA_905235715.1 uncultured Ruminococcus sp.
CTCGTGAATCAGCAGGTCGTTTTCCATCGCCTCCTGATTGGTCGAGGTCAGCTGGGTCACGGCAATCAGCAGCGGCCGCGTGCCGTCCGCGCGGGTCAGTCCCTCCAGCGCCGCCTTCATCATCGCCTTGGTGCCGCCCGCGTGAAGGTTCGTAATATCTACGTCGAGATTCGACAGCACCGCCATAGATTTTTTGACGGTATTCGGAATATCGTGGAGCTTTAAGTCGAGGAAGATTTGATGTCCCCTGCGCTTGATTTCCTTCACGATCGCGGGGCCCTCCGCATAATACAGCTCCATGCCGATTTTGACAAACGGCTTTCTCTCCTCGTTCTCGAATTTATCGAGAAAACGGAACGTCGCCTCTGCGGATGAAAAATCGCAGGCAACAATGACGTCCTTACCCATTCTGCACTCCTCCTATGATTTCATTGAGTGTATTGATTCCGTATTGCTCCATGACGGCGGGGAGATTTTCGACAATCTCCTTACTCGCCGCGGGATTCACTAAATTCGCCGCTCCGACCTCGACAGCCGTCGCACCGGCGAGCATCATCTCAATCACGTCCTCCGCGGTACTTACGCCGCCCATGCCGACGACGGGAATCTTTACCGCGTGCGCGACCTGATAAACCATTCTCAGCGCAACGGGAAAAATCGCGGGGCCCGAAAAGCCGCCCATCGTGTTGGCGATAACAGGCCGGCGGGTACGCAAATCAATCCGCATCCCGAGCATGGTATTGATCAGGCTGATACCGTCTGCGCCCGCGTCCTCACACGCTTTCGCGATTGCGACGATATCGGTGACGTTCGGGCTGAGCTTGACGATAACCGGCTTGGTCGTCACCGCCTTGACGGCTTTGGTGACCTCAGCCGCCGCCCCGGGCGAGGTGCCGAAGCTCATGCCGCCGCCGTGAACATTCGGACAGCTGACGTTGACCTCCAGCCATCCAACCTGTTCCTCTTTATCCAATCTTTCGCAGGTGTAGGCGTAATCGTCCACGGAAAATCCGCTGACATTCGCCATCACCGGCTTATGAAACACTTTCTTTAATTTCGGTAATTCTTCCGCAATCACCTTATCGACGCCGGGATTTTGCAAGCCGACGGCGTTGATCATGCCCGCCGTACATTCCGCGATACGCGGTGTCGGATTGCCGAAGCGCGCATCCTTCGTCGTACCCTTAAAGGAGAAGGTGCCGAGACAGTTGATGTCGTACAGCTCGGCGAACTCATAGCCGTAGCCGAACGTGCCGGAGGCGGGGATAACGGGATTATCCAGCTTGATTCCGCAGAGCTTAACGCTTAGCTTTCCCATAAAATCTCCTCCTTTTTCATCACGGGGCCGTCCTTGCAGATACGCTTATAGCCCGTGAGGGTCTTGCAGCTGCAGCCCATACACGCGCCGAAGCCGCAGCCCATCCGCTCCTCAAAGCTCATCTGACCCGGCGTATTTGTCGCCTTATAAACCGCTTTCAGCATCGGCTCGGGGCCGCAGGTGTAGAAGTAGGTATAGCCCTCGGGCAGCGCGTCGGTGACAAAGCCCTTCACCCCGCGCGAGCCGTCAACGGTCGTGACCGTGACCGCGCATCCGAGCGCCCTGAATTCTTCTTCATAGAACACCTCGTCCGCGGTGTTGAAGCCCAGTATCACGCTGACCTGCTTGCCCTGTGCGAGCAGCCGCTTTGCCAGAAGATACAGGGGCGGTACGCCGACGCCGCCGCCGATCAGCAGCGGCCGGTCTCCCGAAAGGCTCAGGTCGTAGCCGTTGCCCAGCCCTGTAAGAATCTGCAATTCTTCGCCGGCTGTCATGCGGGACATCCGCTGTGTACCCTTGCCGACTGCCTTGTAGATGATGGTGACACAAGAGCCGTCCGCGTCGCATACGGAAATCGGCCGGCGCAGATAGAAGCCGTCCAGACGGATGTTAATGAACTCGCCGGGGTTTTTGACAGCTTCGGTATCGCCCGCGAGAACCATCCTGTAAACCTTCTTCGCAATATTCACATTTTCGGTTATCTTAAAAATTGAATCCTTCATATCACACCATTAAGGCTCTCTTTGGTAAAGGGAGCTGTCTGCGAAGCAGACTGAGGAATTGTATCATTATTTGAACCGTCAGGCGAGGAACATTCACCGTTCACCCTGCCTCAAATGCATCAAGCGTCAATGGTCGAAATCGTCAGCGTTGTTTCCTCCAGCACGTCGAGCAGTACCTTGACCGTATCGAGCGAGGTGAATATCGTCACTCCGTTTTCGACAGCCGTCTGGCGAATCGCCGTGCCGTCCTCGTAGTGAATGCCCGACAGAATCGCGCGCGTATTGATAACGTAGCTGACATAGCCCGCGCGAATCGCGTCCAGAATCTCGGTGCTGCCCTCGCTGATTTTCTTCAGCGTCCTGGTCTTGTTCTCCCTGAGTACCTTCGCGGTCAAATCCGTCGCCTCGATATTGAAGCCGAGGTTGTAGAAGCGGCGTACCAGCGGAAGCGCCTCTTTCTTGTCCTCGTCCGCGAGCGTCACGATGACCGTGCCGTAATTCTGCACCTTTGTCCCCGACGCAATCAGCGCCTTGTACATCGCTCTCGACAGACTCTTGTCATAGCCGATTGCCTCGCCTGTGCTCTTCATCTCGGGTGAGAGGTACGCGTCCAGTCCCTTGATTTTCTGGAACGAAAACACCGGAACCTTGACGTAATATCTCTGCTTTTCCTCGGGATAGAGCCGGAAGATTCCCTGCTCCTTGAGGCTCTTGCCGAGAATCACCTCGGTCGCGATATCCGCAAGGCTGTAGCCTGTACTCTTGCTCAGGAACGGAACCGTTCTTGACGAGCGCGGGTTGACCTCGATGATATAAACATTTTCGTTCTCGTCTACGATAAACTGGATATTATACAGTCCGACAATGCCGATTGCCTTGCCGAGCTTTTTCGCATATTGAAGAATCGTACCCTTGACCTTGTCGCTGATGGAGAACGAGGGGTATACGCTGATGGAATCACCCGAGTGAACGCCTGTTCTCTCGACCAGCTCCATGATACCCGGCACGAATACATCCATGCCGTCACAGATCGCGTCGACCTCGACCTCTTTGCCCTTGATGTACTTATCTACCAGTACGGGCTTATCCTCGTCGATTTCAACGGCGGTCTTGAGGTAATGTCTTAAATCCTCTTCCTTACTGACAATCTGCATCGCTCTGCCGCCGAGGACGAAGGACGGACGCACCAGAACGGGATAGCCGATTTCCTCCGCCGCCTTGACGCCCTCCTCAATCGAGGTGACCGCCTTGCCCGCGGGCTGCGGAATCCCCAGCTCTTTAATAATCGCGTTGAAGCTGTCACGGTTCTCGGCGCGCTCGATAGCGGCGCAGTCCGTGCCGATGATTTTGACCCCGCGCTCCATGAGGGGCTGGGCAAGGTTGATTGCCGTCTGGCCGCCTAAGGAAGCAATAACGCCCTCGGGCTGTTCAAAGTCCACGATTGCCATGACGTCCTCGGGAGTCAGCGGCTCAAAGTACAGCTTATCCGCCGTCGTGTAGTCGGTGGAAACCGTCTCGGGGTTGTTGTTGATGATGATGGCTTCATAGCCCGCGCGCTTGATTGTCTGCACCGCGTGAACGGTGCTGTAATCGAACTCTACGCCCTGACCGATTCGGATGGGGCCTGCGCCGAGTACGATGATTTTCTTGTTATC
>CAJONB010000144.1 GCA_905235715.1 uncultured Ruminococcus sp.
ATCAGCAAGGTCAATTCCATCGTGGAATACGGCTTTCTCGAGCATTGTCTGCGCGAGGATCTGAACATGACCGCGCGCCGTGTGATGACGGTGCTCGACCCTGTCAAGCTCGTGATCACCAACTATCCCGAGGGTCAGAGCGAGACCTTTGAGGTCGAGAATAACCCGAACTGTGAAGCGGACGGTACCCGCAACATCACCTTCTCCCGCGAGTGCTACATCGAGCGCTGCGACTTTATGGAGGAGCCGATCAAGAAGTACCAGCGCCTGTTCCCGGGTAACGAGGTTCGCCTCAAGAGCGCCTACGTCGTCCGCTGTACCGGCTGTAAAAAGGATGCCGACGGCAACGTCGTCGAGGTCTACGCCGAGTACGACCCCGAAACCCGCGGCGGCAACACGCCGGACGGCAGAAAGGTTCGCTGTACGATTCACTGGGTCGACGCGCAGAACTACGTCCCCGTGACCGTGAATCTCTACGACAATCTCTTTACTGTCGCAGAGCCTGAGGCAAGCGGCGACGACTTCCTTGATTTTATCAACCCCGATTCGCTGACCGTGCGGACGAAATGTGTCGCGGAGAAATCTCTTGCGGAATACGATGTCCCCGCCTACTTCCAGCTGATGCGTATCGGCTACTTCTGTCTGGACAAGGACAGCACAAAGGAGAACATCATCCTCAACCGCTCCGTCAGCCTAAAGGACGGCTTTAAGAAGTGAAGAGTGAAGAGTTAAGAGTGAAGAGTTGCGGGCGGGCGTCGCCCGCACCCGATACAAAGAAACAGCTTCCGGCGATATGCACGGAAGCTGTTTTTCTATCTGTTTAATGCCGAGATTGCCGCGTCGGCTACGGGAGCCGCTGCGGTCGCGCCCGCGCCGCCTTCCTCCACAACGACCGCGAAGGCATAGGGATGGTTCGCGTCCTCAATATAGCCGACAAACCACGCTGTTTCATCCTTGCCGTCGCCACGCTCCGCCGTACCGGTTTTCGCGCAGAAGGGAAGGTCGCCGACCTTAATACCGTAGCTCGCGCTGTAGTAATTCGCCGCCGCCTTCATCAGCCCCTGCAGCTTTGTTGCAGTTGCCGCGGACAGCATATTGGTGTCGCCGTCCTTGTTGGTCGCGATACCGAGCTTGTTCATCAGCGAGCCGTCGTCCTGTACGATAAAGGGCGATACCGCCGTGCCGCTGTTCGCGACCGCGCCGGCAACCATCGCCATACGCAGGGGATTTGCCCTGTCCTCATACTTGCCGAAGCCCTGACCGATACCTGTCCACGCGAGGGTATTTTCATCCGCGCCATCGGCCTCATAGTAGCTCATTGCGATCGGGATTCCGCTCATCTTCACCGCGTCGCTGTTAAAGCCCATCTTATCGGCGGTTTCTTTCATCTTCTCAGGACCGATTTCAATTGCCAGCTGTGCAAAGACGACGTTGCAGGAATGGGCGAACGCCTCCTCAAAGGTAATCTCACCGTACTGGCTGTGCGCTTCGGTACAGTTGATCGTATTGCCGCCGATTTCAATGGAGCCGTTGCACTCAAAGGTGCGCTGATAAATATCGGGGATATTCTCGATTGCGGCAGCCGACGTAATGATTTTGAAGGTCGAGCCGGGCGTATAGGTCGATGAAATGACGTTATCCAGATATACGCCGTTGTACCACTCGCTGCTGTTGATGGTTTCCGCATCGGGCGGATCCTCGGGGTCGTAGGTCGGGTTGCTCACCGAGCAAAGCACCTCGCCCGTCTTATAGTTATATACCACGCACGCGCCCTTGCGGTCGCCGAGCGCTTCATACGCCGCCTTGCAGGCATCCGCGTCAACCGTCAGCTGTACGTCGCGGTTGGATTTCAGCGATTTCGGCAGACCCATACCGAGAATAAAATTATAGCCCGTCAAATCAGCACGGAACATACTCTGAATCGAGGTCGAGATACTCATGGACTTGTCGCCCACCACATGGAGCAGCGACTCGCGCACATCAATATCGTCGTTATATTTACGGTGACCGCTTTCTTCATCGTTATAGGCGAGCATTACGCCGTCGCGGTCGGTGATTTCACCCGCGTTGGCAAGTCCGTCGCTCGCCTCCGCGTGACCGTTATACGGATGCTGTACCCACCGGGTGCTTTGGGTCACGACACGGAATGCAAGGAAGCACATTCCGGCGAAGAACGCCAGCGCCACAAACAGCACGAGATAGGAGCGCTGCATAATCCGTTTCATGCTTATTCACCCCTCCTTACGCGCATAGGCTCGCCGCGATATTCCGGCTCGCGGGGGTAATCCCGCCCGGGGAGGAACTCCTCTTCCTCCTCGACCTTTTGCGGTACCGGACGCCGTTTTGCGGCATAGGTACGTTCGTCAGCCGCCTTGATAAACGCCAGCAGTCCCCAGCAC
>CAJONB010000145.1 GCA_905235715.1 uncultured Ruminococcus sp.
AGTACTTCGGTCACAGCACCGGTCACGGCGTCGGGCTGGAAATCCACGAGGCTCCCGCCGTGTCCGCCCGCAGCACCGCAGTTCTCGAGGACAACATGGTGATTACCGACGAGCCGGGCGTCTATCTGCCGGGTGAGTTCGGCGTCCGTATCGAGGATATGTACGTCGTCAACGGACGCGAGAGCTACTCGCTCGCCTCTCTGCCGAAGGAATTAATCATTCTGTAGTAATAAAAAACGAAAGAAAGTATTGATTTTTCCGTGCTTTCCTTGTATAATACTAATATTAAAATGCTTAGTCTGTGCATTTTGCGACGGCTCGGCTTTTAGGACTAATAATTTTTAGGAGGAAATGTATATGATTTCTGCTGGCGATTTCAGAAACGGCGTAACCTTTGAGATGGACGGACAGGTTGTATCCATCATCGAGTTCCAGCACGTTAAGCCCGGTAAAGGCGCGGCGTTTGTCAGAACAAAAATCAGAAACGTCATCACCGGCGCTGTAGTTGAAAAGACCTTCAACCCGAACGATAAGTACCCCACCGCCTTCATCGACAGAAAGGATATGGAGTACAGCTATTCCGACGGCGACCTTTATTATTTCATGGATACCGAAACCTGGGAGCAGATCCCGATCAACAAGTCCATCCTCGGCGATAACTTCAAGTTTGTCAAGGAGAACATGGTCTGTAAGGTTCTGTCCTATAAGGGCAACGTATTCGGCGTAGAGCCGCCTAACTTTGTCGAGCTTCAGGTGACCGAGACCGACCCCGGCTTCGCAGGCAACACCGCGACCAACGCGACCAAGCCCGCGACCCTCGAGACCGGCGCTGAGATTAAGGTTCCGCTCTTTATCGAAGAGGGCGAGATGATTCAGATCGACACCCGTACCGGCGAGTACCTCGGCAGAGCATAAGGAGAACAGGATGAATTTAACAGAAAGAATCGCATATATCCGCGGACTGTGCGAGGGCTTGAAGCTTGACGAGGACAAGGACGAGGTCAAGGTGCTCAACGCCATCATCGACCTGCTCGAGGATATGGCTTATGACGTCACCGATATGGAGGACATCGTCGACGACGTCTGCGACCAGGTGGACGAGATTGACGAGGATCTTTCCGAGCTTGAGGAAGAAGTCTACGGCGATTATGACGAGTGCGACTGCTGCGGCGATTTTGACGATGACGACGTTTATTACGAGGTCACCTGCGGCAAGTGCGGCGAGGAAATCACCGTTGACGAGGACGTCCTGCTCGAGGGCGAGATCGTCTGTCCGAACTGCGGCGAGAAGCTCGAGTTTGATTTTTCCGAGCTGATGGACGATGATTGGGGCTGTGACTGCGGCTGCGACCACGACCATAATGACTATGCCGACGAGGATTTAATGTCATAAAAGAATTATTCGGGAGGGCTTGACCCTCCCTTTTCTTTTATCAATACCGAACACCCCCGCGTGTGCTTCATAGTATACACGGGGGTGTTTTTATGCTGTGCAGGCAAAAGCTGTCGCCGCGGCGAAAGAAGCTGCGGCGTATCGTTTACATAATCATAGCGTTCGTGGTGATTCTGTCGCTGTATTTTGAACTCGCCGTCAAAAGTCAGCTCACCGGCGTGATAGAAGCGGAGTTGAAAACGCTGGCTCAGCGCGCGATGAACTCCGCCGTGGCGGAATTTCTCGACGAAAATCCGGAGATAGGGGAGGGGCTGACCGTGCCGCACTACGGCGACAGCGGCATTGTCAGCTCGATTACCAGCGACCCCTCCGCCGTGAATTACCTCAAGGCGACGATATCCGAAATGACGCAGGATAAGATAGAGGCGCTCTGTGCGGACGGGAGCCTGTCCGTGCCGCTCGGCTGCTTTACGGGCTTTGAGCTGTTTATGAGCTTCGGGCCGGAGATTCCGATCGAAATCGGCAGCCGCCAGACGGTTTCCTGCTCCCTGAAAAGCAGCTTTGAATCCGCGGGCGTCAACCAGACGCTGCACCATGTGATTCTGAACGTCGAGGCGGAGATGACGGTCTATAATCCGTTCAAAATCCGCCGCGTCATCCGCACCTCTGCCGATTTTGAAATCGCCCAGACGGTAATCGTCGGCTCCGTCCCGTCCTATACCTTAGGGGCGATTAGGTAAGGGGATGTGTCGCCCTATGTTCGCTTCGCGAATGTTGCCTTTGGCGACGCGGGACGATGTGGGCATCGTCCCCTACGAATACAACATACGTTTCCGTTACGACGTAGGGGCGATTAGGTAAGGGGATGTGCCGCCCTATGTTCGCTGTCGCGAATGTTGCCTTTAGCAACGCGGGACGATGTGGGCATCGTCCCCTTACAACACACGTTTCCGTTACGACGTAGGGGCGGATGCCTTCCTCGCCGGAGACGGCACCCCTCTGTCATCCGCCCGATTGCAGGAGCGTTTCTGCATTATCCAGCGTTTCGGCGGGACAAGCCCCGCCCTACGGCAAGGCCGGATATGCTCCGCGGGCGGCATGAAGTGCCGGGAGGGCGAACGCGGCAGGGAAAACGATTTTACGCGCTTATAAAAAAACAGTTGCAAAAAAGAGTTAAATATGCTACGATTAAATTGCCAACAAATCACAGTTGAATATTGAGAGGTTTTTTCATAATTCTCAGATACAAGGGAATAGTGTTTTTATTATTATGATAAAAACACTATGCTCTTAAACTGCTATTCCCGTTTCGTGAGAATTATGGAACTGATAAGCTGTGATTTGTTTGGCGACAATTCGGAGCGAATGTGTTTTTTGGCGCATAATCTTCCCCTCGTTGCCATTAAGGATAAAAATGTATTTTGGTGCAGTCGATACGTTCGGTTGCACCGTTTTTCTTATAATCTTGTGTTGGCAAAAGCTACGCAGTCTTTGAAACTTTAGAGCTGTTGCGTATCTCTTCCATTAAACTGAGTATTTCCTTTTCAGTCGGGACGTCGATAACGCCGACAGCGGTAAAGT
>CAJONB010000146.1 GCA_905235715.1 uncultured Ruminococcus sp.
ATTTAATAATACTTCTAATTGATGCAATTTTCTTTTATCTAAGCTTTCAAGTATTTCGGATTCTTTTGTAAAATCTTTGATTTTATCGAATTCTTTTTGTGGTGTTGGTATCATATTTAGAGACAAAGTTTCCCTTGACGCTTGCGGGAATCGCCGCCTCGTCGCGATAGGGATAATACTTGGTGCAGTCGCAGTTGAGCATCGCTACGCCCTCGGACGCGCCGTAGTCCAGACGGTTATGCAGGACAGAGGAAATATAGTACATATCCTCCTTGTTTGCCGCCTCCGCCTGAATAATCGAGGCGATGGTCAGAATCTCGTCCATCGAGTAGCCCGTACCTGCCGCCTCCTCGGTCAGGGTAGTCTTGTCCTTATGACCGAAGTAGCGCTCCTTATGCAGGACAACCTTGTTCTCGTAGTTGTTCAGGAACTTGTAGATGACCGTGACGGGATCCTCGCCGACGTAGAAGTCATAGGTATCGGGGAACAGATAGCCCTCGAGCTTATAATAGCGGTTATTGACGTTGGTGATGGCTTTCAGAAAGCTGAAATCCTCGTCAAACTGATTACTGTTGCACGCGTCGAGGAACGCCTGAACATCGGTGATAACGCCGTTTTCATGGAGCGAATCGGCAATTTCGAGCATATTCATACCCTCGGTGATCTGGACGGTCACAATATCGGTACGGTTGACGTTGCTCTGCAGGAGATTGATGATTGCCTCGTAGTCCTTGTTGGTGTCGATTTTGAATTCGCCCTGACGGAAGCCCTCGACGTTCGAGGTGAAGTTGGCGTACATCTTGAAGAATTTCGGACGCTCAATCACGCCCTTTTCCTGCAGGATATTTGCGATATCGTCGAGCGTCGGGTTCGCGGGGATACTGACGGTGACGGTGTGGGGGTTATCGGTGCGGCTGATACCGAGCAGGTCGTTCACGCCGACCATGATATACTGCGCGATCATCACGCCGATGATCAGCACCATCGACAGCCACACAAGCTTGAAGATACGGCGGTTGCGCTTCGCCTTCAGCTTCTCGATTTTCTTCTCCTCCTTGCGCTGCTGTTTCAGCTCCTTTTTGGAGTCGCGCTCGATACGCTTTTTGGTATCGCTGTCGGAGTAGGAATTGATTTCATCCACTGTCTTTTTGCGCTTGAGGGACGTGCTGTCGGTGCTGTAGGAGGTAACGGAGCCGTCGTCATTGGTAAACGACTTTACTCCGCCCGCGGTGGTATCATCATACTCGCCGCGGATAGCGTTCTGGTCATAGCCGCGCTTGAACTCCTCCATCTTTTTCTGGCGGGTTTCCTCAATGGACGCGCCGATATTGTTGCGTGAATCCTCACTCATAGTGATTCTCCTTTATCATGTAGGGACAAATGATTTATCTGTCCGCGGGACGATGTGGGCATCGTCCCCTACGTCATTAAAATTATATTCTTCTGATGAAGCTCTCCGTGCATATTAAGTCCATTCCGACGTCATAGCCGGAGGTCTCAAACGACGGTATCAGGCTGTCGCTGTAGCACAGAGCGGCTTTGATACAGGAATACTGCGCTAGATAGCGGTCGTAATAGCCGCCGCCCATGCCGAGCCGGCAGCCGCGCATATCGCAGCATAACGCGGGACAGACGCAGAGCGTATCCTCGCCGGGAATCAGCCCGGGGCAGTCCGGTTTTGGTTCAAGGATTCCGAACCGTCCCGGCGCCAAATCGGAAAGGCTGTTGATACGGTGAAAGGTCATCACGCCGTCGCCCTCGCATACAGGCAAAGCAACCGCTTTGTGATTCGCGAGAGCCGCGTGGATAATGCCATCGGTCGCGATTTCACTCTCCCGCGCCGCGTAAATCAGAATCGTCTTTGCCCTGCGGTACTCCCCGCTGAGCAGCAGACGGCTCTGTATCTCCAAATCCAGCGCCTGTTTTTGCTCTTTATTCTCTAAAAGAATTTTACGCTTTTCCGTAAAGAAGCGGCGCATAAAGGGCTTGTCCGTTTTCGCGGGCTTATTCATGCCGCTCATTTGCACTGCATGGACGCCGCAATCTTGTCCGCTGTCTGAGCGTCAAGCACCTCGGACACAATCGCAAAGCCGAATTCCAGCGCGCATCCCGCACCCTTGGCGGTGATGGTTTTGCCGTCGACCGTAACGTGTTCGCCCGTTACC
>CAJONB010000147.1 GCA_905235715.1 uncultured Ruminococcus sp.
GGGCTTCATTTTGCCTATTATTCTATAAAAGAATTATTTGTTTAGCTTCGCGTTTGCCTTTTGGAGGAAGCTATCCGCTTTCACGGTGAACCTTGTATGCGTTCCCTTACCGATCAATCCCGCGTTGTCGTAGACCTCGACCTCAAAGTCCAACCTTCTGCCGTCAAAGGCGACGAGCTTGCTTTTGCAGACGATACCTGCGCCGATCGGGGATGCGGCGAGGTGGTCAACCGTGACGTTCGTACCGACCGAGGTGATTCCCTCGCCGAGCAATTCTTCAACGCTCTCGGCACAGCAGCCCTCAATCAGCGCAATCATCGCGGGCGTGGCGAACACTCTCAGCGTCCCGCTGCCCATCGCAATCGCGGTGTTATCCATCGTGACGGCGACGCTTTTCTCACCTGTGATACCGGTTGTGATTTCGTTCATGTCATAACTCCTTTCAGATGAATATAGGGGAGGGACGTTGCCCTCCCCGTAGCTTGATAATGCTTTTGCTCCGCCGTTGATGAAACGTCAGTTGATATTGATGCTTGCAATAGGCGGAATTGGTTGCAGCGCCCCGCTGCTTATTCGTATTCGACGACGTTGACCCATCTGTCGAGGAATTCCGCTTCATTCTCCTTGCCCTTGACGCTCTGAGTGCAGGCGACAATCGGCATCCAACGCTGGACATACTGCTTAGCAGTATCGTTCGCCTTGCAGAACATATTGAGATATTTCTCCGCAATCTCGTCCTGACCCTTCAGGCAGAACAGCATATATGTTCTGGCGGCGTCGGCGGCGGCATTACCCTGCGTTACGTGCGACCAGTCGAGAATATAGTAGTCGTCGCCGGGTGTGATGATGATATTCGAGGGGGTGAAGTCGCCGTGACAGATTTTATTATGATCCTTCATGGAGTCAAGGCGTGTGTGAAGCTCATAGCGCGTCGTCGCGTCATAGCGCGAGGCGGAAATTTTGCGGTTGAATTTATCCTTGATTTTATTCAGCAGCGGCGCTTTTTTAGAAAAGACTTCCTTCTGGATATTGACGAACAATTGCAGATACTCGTCGATTCTTTCGGGATTTTCATCCATCAGCTCCTTGAGCGTTTTGCCGGGGATATACTCCAGACGAATCGCCCATTTGCCGTCGATTTTGCTGACCTCGAGCAGCTTCGGAACATTCAGACCGGTTTCCTCGATACGCGCCTGATTGAGCGCCTCGTTGAGGATATCCGCCTTGCTGTAGTCGCTGTCAAATACCTTGAGAACGGTGTCGCCGTCCTTATAGATAACCTTCTTGGAGCGTTGGGCTAAGATTTCATAATTGTTATTCATGATGCCGCCTCCTTATACATCCTTATGCTCGCCGTAGTAGGCGTTCAGGTACATCTGCTTGATTTCGCTGATCAGCGGATAGCGGGGATTTGCCCCCGTGCACTGGTCGTCGAATGCCATCTCGGACATCTCGTCGAGGGTGCGCAGGAATTCCGCTTCATCCGGCACATAGTCGCGGATGGTGGGCTTGATTTCGATAGCTTCTTTCAGCTCGTCGATTTTCTTGATCAGCCCCTGCAGCTTCTCGTTATCATCCTTGCCGTCGATACCGAGTGTTTCCGCAATTTCAGCATATCTTCTGAGGGTATGCGGATGGTCGTACTGCGGGAAGGTACCCATTTTTGTGGGCGCTTCCTTCGCGTTGAACAGCAGCACCTCGTCCATCATCAGAGCGTTGGCAACGCCGTGGGGGATGTGGTAATACGCGCCGAGCTTGTGCGCCATCGAGTGCATTACGCCGAGGAAGGCATTGGCAAAAGCCATGCCCGCCATCGTTGCGGCGTTCGCCATCTTTTCGCGCGCTTCCTTATCCGGGACGCCTGTCGCGGCGCTCCGGTACGCGCGCGGGAGATATTCAAAGAGAACCTGTAATGCCTGCTTTGCCAGACCGTCGGTGTAGTCGGTCGCCATGATAGAGGCATACGCCTCGAGCGCGTGAGATACCGCGTCGATACCGGATGCGGAGGTCAGTCCGCGGGGGGCATTCATCATCATGTCCGCGTCGACGATCGCCATATCGGGCATCAACTCATAGTCCGCGAGCGGATATTTGATACCGCTGACCTCGTCGGTNNACCAGCGGAGGTGGGAATCGCGACAAAGTACACCTTTTCGCCCATTTTTTGGAAGCCGTACACGCGCTTGCGGATATCCATGAAGCGCATCGCCATATCCTCAAAGTCAACGCCGGGATGCTCGTAGAGAACCCACATGATTTTTGCCGCGTCCATCGGCGAGCCGCCGCCGACCGCGATAATCACGTCAGGCTCGAAGGATTTCATCAGCTCCGCGCCCATCTTAGCGCACGCGAGCGTCGGGTCGGGAGCGACCTCGGAGAAGGTCGTGTGCATAATGCCCATTTCGTCGAGCTTCTTCTCAATCGGCGCGGTGTAGCCGTTTTTGTAGAGGAAGCCGTCGGTGACGATAAACGCTTTCTTCTTATTCATCATGCTGCCAAGCTCGTCGAGCGCGACGGGCAGACAGCCCTGCTTGATATAAACCTTTTCGGGAGCTTTGAACCACAGCATATTATTTCTCCTTTTCGCGACTGTCTTGATGTTCAAAAGGTGCTTGACGCCGACGTTTTCATAGATAGAGTTGCCGCCCCAGCTTCCGCAGCCCAGTGTCAGGGACGGAGCGAGGTCGAAGTTGTAGAGGTCGCCGATACCGCCGTGTGACGACGGAGTGTTGACGACGATTCGACAGGTTTTCATGCGGCTCTCAAATTCGCGCAGAACGTCAGCGCGGGTAAGCTCGTCGATATAGATGGAGGAGGTGTGACCGTAGCCGCCGTCGGCAATCAATTGCTCGGCGTTATTGAACGCCTCCTCGATAGTGTTGTATTTGTACATTGCGAGAACGGGGGAGAGCTTCTCATGCGCGAATTCCTCGCTCAAATCAACGCTTTCCACCTCGCCGATCAGTACCTTTGCGCTTTCGGGAACCTCAACGCCGCTGAGCTGAGCGATCCTGTACGCGCTCTGACCGACGATTTTCGCGTTCAGCGAGCCGTTGATGATGATGGTTTTACGCACCTTGTCCAGCTCGTCGGGCTTTAAGAAATAACAGCCGCGGTAGGCGAATTCCTCCTTGACCTTGTCGTAGATGGAGGCGGGTACGTGTACGCTCTGCTCCGACGCGCAAATCATGCCGTTGTCAAAGGTCTTGGAGTGGATGATGGAGTTCACGGCGAGGACGATATCCGCGCTTTCGTCAATGACAGCGGGTGTGTTGCCTGCGCCGACGCCGAGGGCGGGCTTGCCGGAGCTGTACGCCGCCCGCACCATGCCGGGGCCGCCGGTCGCGAGGATGATGTCCGCCTCTTTCATCAGCGTGTTGGTCATGTCGAGCGACGGCACATCAATCCATTCGATAATTCCCTCGGGAGC
>CAJONB010000148.1 GCA_905235715.1 uncultured Ruminococcus sp.
CCTTAAAGGAGAGGAGCATCAAGGCGCGGAAGATTGCCGACGACTACCGCAAGGAAACCGGCAGGGATATCCGGATTGAGGAGCTTGCGCGGCGGCTGGAGGTCGACGTGTATCAGGCGCAGGAGGCGCTTTCTGCGGCGCAGACCGCGCTGTCGCTTTCCTACGGGGACGAGGACGGACATTCCGCACCGGAAATCCCCGTCCCCTCGCCCGAGGAGAGCCTGACGGACAGGCTGTCGCTGCGGCAGGCAATCGCCGCGCTCAGCGAGGATGACAGAGAATTGATCAACCTGCGCTATTATCAGCACAAGACCCAGTCCGATACCGCGAAGAAATTAGGTACTACGCAGGTGCAAATCTCCCGCAGAGAGAAGAAAATCCTGACGAAAATGCGGATGATGCTTTTATAAACAATCAGTATTTTCAGGAATAAGAAAAGCCTCCGCAGGATTTCCGTGCGGAGGCGATTGTATCATATTCGATTTTATTCTTCCAAATCCTTCAGCTCGTCCATTTCCTTTTTGTTGAGCTTGATGTAGCCGTCCTTGACGATGCGTACCTGTTTGACCTTGAAGGTCTGGGGCGCGGCGTCGTCGGGGGTGTTGTCCATCTTGACCTTAAGGGTCTGGGTCAGCAGGTTGTTCTCGACAACCAAGCCTCTGCCCATGGGTGTTTTGACAATCGCGCCGACCTTGGGCGTGCGCTTCAAGAGGTCGGTGTACGCGTCCTGCTCGTATTTCAGACAGCACATCAGCCGTCCGCAGGTGCCGGAGATTTTGGTCGGGGAGAGGGAAAGCCCCTGCTCCTTCGCCATCTTGATGGAAACGGGGTGGAACTCGCCGAGAAAGCTGGAGCAGCAGAACGGTCTGCCGCATACGCCGAGACCGCCGAGCATTTTGCTCTCGTCGCGCACGCCGATCTGTCTTAACTCGATACGGGTGCGGAACACCGAGGCGAGGTCCTTGACCAGCGCGCGGAAATCCACTCTGCCGTCGGCGGTGAAATAGAACAGAATCTTTGAGTTGTCAAAGGTGTATTCTACGTCGACCAGCTTCATTTCCAGCCCATGCTCCGCGACCTTTTCCTCACAGATTTTCAGGGCCTCCTTTTCCTTGCGGCGGTTTTCCTCAAGATGCTTGAAGTCCTCCTTGGTCGCGACGCGGACGACCTTTTTGAGCGGGTGGACAATATCGTCGTCGGGCACCGTTTTATTTTCCATGGCGATTTTACCGCATTCGATACCGCGGGCGGTTTCGACAATGACGGTGTCGCCGATTTTCAGCTTGTTGTTGTTGGGGTCAAAGTAGTATACCTTGCCGACTTCCTTAAATCTTACGCCGATTACTTCTGCCATGTAATCCTCCTGTATTGTGTGCACAGCCACGTAGAAAGCAGCTGTAGGTTAACGTTGGTTTTCAGCCTTGCGACAGCCTCCAGAGAGACGTCCGTCATCGAGAGAATCCGCGCGCGGTCGAGCTTTCGCGAGAGCTTGCGGGCGCAGACGTCGCCGGTCATAACACCGCTTTGGAATGACAGCGCCAGCCGGAGCTTTTCGCAAAATACGGTCAAAGCAGCCTCGAGCTGCTCTTTTTTATTGAGCTTTGAAAGCGTCAGCAGCAGGTCGTATTCATAGAGATTGACGACGCCGTCGGTGATTGCGGCGGCGAGCGCCTCGCTCTCTTCATCGGGAATATGCGGCTGAGGGTGATCAGGTGCGCGCGTGAGCGCACGGTCGGCAGCAGCGCCTTCGCCTTTTCCGCCGTAAAAATAAACAGCAGATTCTGCGGCGGTTCTTCGATGATTTTCAGGAGCGTGTTCTGTGAATCCTCACGGAGCAGCCTGTCCGCGTCGGTAAAGAGGTAGATTTTGATATCCGCCTCGTTGGGCTTGATGCTCGCCTGGGAAAGGTAATCATCCCGAAGCTCGTTGAGCGAGATAATGCCGGATTTCAGCTTTTTGGACGGCTTGGGGATAAAGACGTCGGGGTGGATCCCCTCGAGCACCTTTTTGCACGCCCTGCAGCTCAGGCACGGCTTGTCGTCTGAGGAACAGATCGCGCCGCACATCAGCAGCATCGCCGCGTTGTCGCGCTCGTCCTTGCTGTCGCCCTCGATGATGACGGTATGGGGCAGACGGCGTGAGCGGATGAGGTCAAGAATCATTTTCTCATTCTCTTTTTTCAGAGAAATTTCCACTTGCTCACCGCCTGTCCGTTTATGTCAAATCCTATTATAACATAAGCGGCGGCAAAAATCCACTGTTATTTTCTGTCGCGGGAGAGATGCGCGATATTGGTGAGCATTTGACCGTTTTTCGTTTCGATAACGGCAAAGCTCGCGTTGATACCGCCGCACGCGCCGGGGTTGATCAGGCGGATTCCCTCGACGGTTTCGTCCAGCGCGGTGTGTAACACCGCGTCGACGCCCGCCTCCTTGGCGGCGTAAAAGAGCCTGTCGAGTCCGTACTTGACGTTATAGGCGTGGCCGTGAGTGACCATGTACCGAAAGCCGTCCAGCTCAAAGGTCAGCGTCTGCGGCAGCGCGGAGCCGATGTCGCAGTTGCCGCGCACCTCGTAGTACTGCTTACCGGGATAGCGCATTTTGATTTCTTCCATCTCGCCGCGGCTGTCGCCGCAGTGTACGACCGCGTCAGCGCCGGAGTTCAGCTCCATGATACGGCGCAGCGCGTCTTTGGAGCCGTGCGTGTCGGATACAACAATAATTTTCATATTTTACTCCTTCCTGCATACTATAGTACAGAGGTGAGAACATTGGCTGATAACGAACAGATTGCAAAGCTGATTAAAAAGCTCAGCGAGCGCACGGGAACGTCCGAAAGCGAGATTCAAAACGCCGTGCAGAATTCCAACTACAAAAAGCTGCTGAGCAAAATGGACGCGTCGCAGGCGCAAAAGGTCGAAGCGCTGCTCAGCGATGAACAGGCGGCGCAGCAGTTCCTGAACAGCCCGCAGGCAAAGGCGATCATCAAGAGGCTGATGGGCTGATGGACGACCTGAGCGAGAAGCTGAGCGGAATACTCAGCGACCCCGAGGCGATGAAGGAAATCGCACAGCTCGCGTCACAGCTCGGCGTAGACGCGCCGGGCGTACATAACGAACCCGAGCCGCCCAAAAAGCCCGAGAAAAACGACGCGCTCTCCGTGATGTCAGGCATCATGCCGCTGATGGGAGCGCTGAAGCAGGACGACGATACCACGCGCCTTTTGGACGCGATACGTCCCTTTCTCAGCGAGGAACGGAAGGAAAAGCTGGATAGGGCAAAGAAGATGCTGAGAATGATGAAGCTCTTGCCGATGCTGCGGGAGCTGAATTTATTTGATTTGTAGGTGATATTATGCCGCAAAGCTCGCTGGAACAACAGGCGCTCGACAGGGTCGCGCGGATGTACTCGTCCTTTGACCGGAGAGGGCATAACAGACCGCGTCCGCCCGAGCCGCCGAAGCCTGAGCCAAAGCCCGAGCCGGAGCCTCAGCCCGAGCCGGAGCCGCCCCGACAGGTACCCGAACCGTCGGCGGGTCTGCTCGATATTCTGCTCAAGGACAAGGAACAGAGCCTGATCATGCTCCTGCTGATTATCCTGATGAAGGACGGCGCGGACATGAACGCGGTTCTCGCGCTGATGTACTTATTAATATAAGTGAAGAGTGAAGAGTGAAGAGTGGAGGGCGGACGCTGTCCGCACCTGATTGAAATTACTTTTGTGAATCCGCATTTGCAAAATTTCCGGATATGTGTATAATAGTATAGCATAAGCGATTTCAATAATCTACAGATATTCGGAGATTTTTTATGGAATATACCGTTACGGAACAAGAACCGACCCGTGCGCTTTTGGTAGAGGCGGATACGGGCGATTATGACGCGGAGGCGTCGCTTGCGGAGCTGTTTGAGCTTGCCGAATCCGCGGGCGCAGTTGCCGTCGCGTCTGTCACACAGAAGCTGCAGCGCCTTGACCCCGCGACGTGCGTCGGCTCGGGAAAGCTGGAGGAAATCAAGGATTACTGTACCGCCGGGGACATTGATTTGATTATCTTTGACCTCGAGCTGTCGCCCGTACAAATCCGCAATATCGAGCAGGTGACCGACGTGCGCGTCATTGACCGCACCATGCTGATTCTGGATATTTTCGCCCTGCGCGCGAAATCCCGCGAGGGCAAGATACAGGTCGAGCTGGCGCAGCTGAAATATATGCTGCCCCGCCTTACGGGCAAGGGCGTGGAGATGTCGCGTCTCGGCGGCGGTATCGGAACGCGCGGCCCCGGCGAGACAAAGCTCGAGACCGACAGACGGCATATCAAGCGCAGGATGGAGACCCTAAAGGCGCAGTTGAAGGATGTGGAGGAGCACCGCAGACAGCTGCGTGACC
>CAJONB010000149.1 GCA_905235715.1 uncultured Ruminococcus sp.
AATATGCCGCTGAACATAAGGGCGCGGATTATTACAATATCATCACGTTTAACAAGAGCTTTCACGGACGCACCCTGACGACCCTCGCGGCGACAGGTCAGGACAGCTTCCATCACCAATTCACACCGCTGACCGAGGGCTTTCTCTATGCCGACGCGGAGGATATCGCGGGCTTTGAAGCGCTGATTCGCGACAATAAGGTCGCGGGCGTTCTGCTCGAAACCATCCAGGGCGAGGGCGGCGTGAACATGATGTCCGCCGGGTTTTTGAAGGCGGTCGAAGCGCTCTGCCGCGACAACGATATACTCTTTATGATAGATGAGGTACAGACAGGTAACGGTCGCACGGGCGAGCTGTATTCGTACATGAATTTTGATTTGCACCCCGATGTGTTTACCACCGCAAAGGGTCTGGCGGGCGGTCTGCCGATCGGCGCTTGCCTGATGAATGAAAAGGTCGCGGATGTTCTGTCTTACGGCGACCACGGCTCTACCTTCGGCGGCAATCCCGTCTGCGCGGCGGCGGCAATCTCCGTCCTCAACCGCATGGACGACGCTTTTCTCGCCGAGGTGCGGAAAAAGGGCGACTATATCCGTACCCGCCTGACCGGCGCGGGATATTCCGTCAGCGGACTGGGACTGATGGTCGGTATCGCGACCGGAAAGCCGGTCGGCGAGGTGATTGCCGAATGTACGGAAAACGGCGTGCTGACCCTCTCCGCCAAGGAAAAGCTGCGCCTGCTTCCCCCGCTGAATATCGGCTGGGAACAGCTCGCAAAAGCAATCGACGTCATTATAGAAGCATTGAAATAAAAAGCAGCGGACGGCGCATGACACACGTGTTTGCCGCCGCTCCGTAAGCGCTACGCAGAGGTGCCTTATGAATTTAAAAAACAAACACTTCCTGAAATTACTCGACTTTACGCCCGACGAAATCGCGGGGCTGATCGACCTTGCCGCCGATTTGAAGGCTAAGAAAAAGGCGGGGGTTCCCCACCGCCTTTGCGAGGGCAAAAATATCGCCCTGATATTTGAGAAGACCTCCACCCGCACCCGCTGTTCCTTTGAGGTAGCGGCGGCGGATCTCGGTATGCACCCGACCTATCTCGACCCGAGCGGCTCGCAAATCGGCAAGAAAGAGAGTATCGCCGACACCGCCCGCGTGCTGGGCAGGATGTACGACGCGATCGAGTACGGCTACGGTCAGGAGATTGTCGAGGAGCTGGCAAAGTACGCCGGCGTACCCGTCTACAACGGCTTGACCAACGAATTCCACCCGACCCAGATTCTCGCCGACTTCCTCACGATTCGTGAGCATTTCGGTGAGCTGAGCGGGAAAAAGCTCGTCTATATGGGCGACGCGCGCTATAATATGGGCAATTCCCTGATGGTCGGCGCGGCGAAGATGGGAATGCATTTTGTCGCCTGCGCGCCGAAGAAATATTTCCCGAACGCGGAATTGATTGCACAGTGTCAGGCGGTTGCCGCCGGAACAGGCGCGACCCTCGAATTTATCGAGGACCCGATGCTCGCGACGAAGAATGCCGACGTGATTTACACCGACGTGTGGGTCAGCATGGGCGAGCCGGATGAGGTCTGGGAGGAGCGTATCTCCGATTTGACGCCGTACCGCGTGACAAAGGCGCTGATGGATAACGCCGGCGCACAGTGCCGGTTTATGCACTGCCTGCCCGCGTTCCACGACCTTAATACCGCCATCGGCAGACAGATTCACGACAAGTTCGGCATCGACTGTATGGAGGTTACCGACGAGGTCTTTGAGAGCGAACAGTCGATTGTCTTTGACGAGGCGGAGAACCGCATGCACACCATCAAAGCCGTCATCGCCGCAACGCTGGCATAGGCTTTATTAATTCACAAAACGAACTCCCTTAGCTGAAAACGCAGCTAAGGGAGTTTTTTACATACTAATGTCAAATAAAAAGCTTAAATAAGATGTTAGCGGAAAATTTCACAGAACGCGGCGGAGGGCGCAGGCAGGCTGGCGCCTGTCAAGCCTGACAACAAAGTTATTTGCGCAACAGATGTTAAAGGGTTTTATTTGATCTTAGTATTATAGATATTTTTCTATCTCCTGCTTCAAGACAGGCAGATCGTCGTGAATGGTATCCCAGACAATACGCATATCAACGCCGGAATAGCCGTGAACAATCCGGTTGCGCATACCGTACAACTGTTTCCAAGGAATAGACGTGATTTGTGATTTAACATCGTCGGAAAGAGCAGTTTTGGCAAGCTCGCCGATCTGCATCAAGTTAAAGACGCACGCCTCAATGCGCATAGGCTCGGCTTGAAAATCGTCCAAAGAGTTACAGCTTTCGCAATATGAAATGACGGCGCTGATATGGCCATAGATTTTTTGTAAAACCACCTTGTCTTTATGCTCCATAAATCAGTACCCCGCTGTTTGTGATTTCTTTATCCACCAAAGAATTCGGCGTTACCTGAGTAACATCGAGCATATCGACCTCTTTATCCAGTGCGGTAACGACGTCCTCTAACAATCCGAAGTAAGCCAGTCCCTTCAAACCGCTGTCTACCAGAATATCGACGTCGCTGTTTTCGAGGGCGATACCCTTTGCATAAGAGCCGAACAGCACGGCTCTTTTGACATGGTACGCATCAAAAACAGGCTGCAAGAGCGACTTGATATTTGCGATTGTATAAACCGTTTCCGACACGGCAGCCCACTCCTTTCCGATGGATTGGTTAAAATTATAGCATACGTATGCGTATTTGTCTATGCTTTTCTTTTCAGCGTCTTGAGATACGCCTTTTGTTCCTCCGTTATGCGGTAGGATTCGATCGCCTTTTGAATCGTCTTGTTATGCGTCCATGCGTCCAGACGGCGCTCCTCTATGTACGGCACGGCTGCCGCATACTGCTTCGCGAGCGCGGTCGCAAAGTACCACGCAATCATCATGTTGACGTAGTATTCCCCGCTCTGCACCGCGGCGACCTTTTCAAGATATTCGGGCTGAAATCTGCCGTCGAGGAAGTAGTTCATCAGGCACAGGATTCCGTAGCGCACGGTGTAGGTTTGTCCGCTTTCGAGCCACCTGTCGACAGCCGGCAGCAGCCGTTCGGGGGTACGGTCAAACGCCTTGACACGCATGGAGTCGGTGAGCGCCCAGCTATTGAGATAGGGCAGGAGGCGCTCGACCTCAAAGACCGCCTCGTCAAAGTCCCTGATATAGCCAATCAAAAAGCTGTGCAGCTGATACTCCTCAAAATATTCGTGCGGGAGAACAGCGAGGAAGTCTGCCGCTTCGTCCGTACCCTTCAGCTCCTTGGCGAGCGCCCGCAAAGTGGGAATCCGTATGCCGATGATTGTATCTTTGTCAATATTTGGATTCAGCTTTGCATTGAAGTCGCGATACTTCAAGTCCTGCAAGGCGAACAGCCGCTCTTGAATCTCTTTCATTGCGTCAGGTATTCATGTGCCGAAGTCGCGGCAATCGCGCCGTCGGAGCACGCGGTCACAATTTGGCGCAGGTGCTTCTGTCTGGTATCGCCCGCGGCAAAAAGCCCCTCTGTTTTTGTGCGCATCTCGTCGTCGGTGAGAATGTAGCCGTTCCCGTCCAGCTCGACGAAGCTGCCGAAAAGCCCGTTATCGGGAATCAGCCCGATCGCCTCGAAAACGCCGTTGACCTCCATGTCGTATTCCTCACCGTTGTCGAGGTTTTTGACGCGCAGGGCATTGACTCTTTTCTCGCCCTTGATTTCCAGCGGAATGTGGCGCGGCATGAGGTGAATGTTGTCTAGCCCCTCGAGTGAATCCATATAGCTTTTGGTTGCGGTGGGGTAGGGGCGGCGATAAATGAGGTAGACCTCCTCGCAGAGATTCGCGAGATAAATCGCGTCGCCGAGGGCGGAGTTGCCCGCGCCGATTACCGCG
>CAJONB010000150.1 GCA_905235715.1 uncultured Ruminococcus sp.
GCCTCGATTCGCGTCGAGGAAAGGCGCATTTGCGCGCCGAACAGCTTGCGGGTCAACTCCTTTTCGGTAATGCGCCGCCGGGAGCGGTCAGACAAAGAATCGATTGCCGTCATCAGCGGCGCGTAGACCTCGCTGCCGGCAAAATAGGTACGCAGCGCGGCGACGTCGGGCGATTCACTGTGATACCGCTCGATCAGGTAGTCAAACGCCGCGCGCTCACTCAGCAGGCGGTCGGTAACGGGGACGGTATCGAAGGTCTGCACGCGGTAATCGCTCAGGCTGCTTTTCAGCTCCGTGAGAATATCGGACGGAGCCAGCTTCTCGCCGACCAAATCGGCGGTATAGTAGGATATGTAAAGTCGCTCTGACGCGGAGGTCAACGCGGTGTAGGCATAGTAACGCTCGGTGGAAAACAGCTCGCTCACGGAGTCGGACAGGGGCAGCGACATTGCCTTGAGGACACAGCGCTCGTTATCGGTAAACACGCCCGCCTCGACAGGCGTACGGGGGAATTCACCCTCGACCGCGCCAATCACAAATACCGCCTTCTTGCCGCTGACAAGCGAGCGGTCGGCGGAGGCGACGTCCACCTCGTCCAGTCCGCGCGGAATACTCGCGACCTCGGTGTTGGAGAAGTTGACGTAGAGCAGCTCGGCAAAGCGGCGCGGCTCAATCGCGTAATCGCCGATGACGGCGACCGTCTTATCAAGCAGCTCGCACATCACGTCCCACATCCGCACCAAATCCTCGCTGAGCTGAATCTCGCCCCTCGCTTCCATCTCGTCGCACAGGCGGTTGATATTCTCGTCGCATTTCAGCGCATAGAGCAGCTTCATCAGCGCCTTTGCAATCGACCTGCCGTCGGTGTCGCGGACAGCCTTCGAGAAGGTTCTCAGCTTGCCGATTACGTCGGCGCGAAGCGCCTCGACGCGGGCGAGGCGTTCCTTTTCTTCGTCCGTAAAGGTATCGGAAAAGCCCGAGGGATTCGCGGTGAATTCGTCAAAGAACCGTCTGCCGCTGATGTCCCACACAAATATGTAATTCTCAAAGTCGGCGATATCGCGCACGTCATAGGAGCAAAGCCCCGTTTTCAACAGGGTCAGCACGTCGTCACGCTCGAAATTTCTGCACGCAATATCAAACGCCGCCGACACCAGCCGCACAATCGGCATCGCGTCGATATTTACCGGCTCGTCCATAAAGTAGCTGATATTGTACTTGTCAAAGCAGGTATCGAGCACGCCCGCGTATTTATCGGAGGAGCGGGCAATCACCGCGATATCGCGATAGCGGTAACCGTCCTCGACCAGCCTGCGGATTGTGCGCGCGACAAAGTCACATTCGTCGTAGATACCCGACGCCTCATAAACCTGAACCGCGTCGTTATTATTCTCATAAGGAATTTTATCTAATCGGTAAAGATTCTCCTCCACCGCCGCGAGCGCGGGAGAATGAAAGCGC
Organism: uncultured Ruminococcus sp.; assembly: GCA_905235715.1. GTDB lineage: Bacteria > Bacillota > Clostridia > Oscillospirales > Acutalibacteraceae > Ruminococcoides. The sequence goes on from CAJONB010000150.1 coordinate 1,462, forward strand.
ACCGGCTCGGTCAGGTAAACCGCCGGCGCTATTTCGATTCGGTTATCGCGGGCGATACGGCGCAGGTTGGCGCGGGTGCGCTGCGGCGCGTAAAACAGCGAGGTATCGCCGCCGTTGCTCCCATCATCCGTCAGCGCGACAAGCATATCGCGGCTCTGCACCATCAGCCGCTCGACCACCGCGTATTCCTGCGCGGTAAAGCCGTAAAACGAATCCACGGCGACGGTATAATCCGCAAACAGCGGATGACTTTCCAGAATCTGCGCCGCCTTCGTCAGCGAGTCCAGCGGATCCATGTAGCTCTGCTCCATAATCGCGTTGTACGCATCATAGAAGACCAGCGCGCTGTCGCGCAGCTTTTTGCTGAGAATTTCGTCATCGACCGCGTCGGCGGCGGCAAGCAGCGTTTCGCTCGACAGCGAGCATTTCTTATACTCCTTGACGGCGGACAGCATGATATCGCACAAATCCCGCGAGGTTGAACGCTTCTCAAAAACCGTCAGCCTGTCGGCGACCTGCTCCAGAGCAAGGCTGATAACAAGATTCCGCACGCCCTCGTCGGCAAAGGATGAAAAGCGGTTGCCCGTCGCCTCAAAGACATAGTCGCTCAGACGCGAAAAGCCCAGCACCAGCACACGCCCCGCGTCGGCGGGACCCAGCAGGTCGAGAAAGGCGGTTTCTGTCTCAAAGGTAATCTGGTCGGGTACAAGGAATAATAATTTGTCCTCCCCCGACCGCGCGCGTCCGGCTATCTCGCGGCGCAGATATTCAGTTTTTCCGAAGCCGGACCGGCCCAGCACAAAACGCAGCATAAGGATACTCCTTTATCACTTCTTATACCGAGTATAACATATTATAGTGACGATAAACGGGACTTTGAGAAAGCGATCGTCATCGTTAATTGTACCAAAAATGAAACGTTAATTGTAAAAATAAATGCAAGCTGTCAGCGGAAAAGATTCATAAAATCCTCCCAGTATTCGACCAGCTTGAAGCGGAAATCAAGGTCGTCGGAGGTCACGACGCGATACTCGCCGTCGTTCAGCTCCTCCCGCATTTTATCCTTTGTCGCCGCGCCGACGCAAAGGGAAGGGTACATCACACACCACCAGTTTTGACCTCCGCCGTCGCCGATGGTCAGGCGCAAGGCGTCGTACCATCCCGCGGGCATGGTAAACTCTTCATAATAGCGGGTGTTGAAATACGCCTGTCCGACCTCCGCCCTGACAGGATAGTCGAAGCCGTGGGCGCGGATTTCATCCGCGGCGACCTGCTCAATCTCCCCGAGGTGCGCGCGGGTCAGCGCAAGCGCCTCGTTCTTATCCCCGCAGTCATCAAAATACGCGGAGCAGTGGTCGAGCACTCTGTCACGCACGGCGAGCTTTAAGCTCTGGTCGGCGGCAGAATCGGAATTTGCAAGGATGTGGACGCGCAGTACGTCGTCAGATAATTCTTTACAAGAATTAACAAACGGTATCACCGACACCAAAAACGCCGCAATCAGCGCGAAAATCATCACGTTCAAAAATCTTCTCAAAAATATTACCTGCCTTTCTCTCTATGATTCTTGGCAGGTAATTCCGTTTTATTCAATAAAGCAACCGGTCTTTGTCGGCTGAGTGAGAAAGACACGATTATATTTCTCTTTTAGAATATTAACACAGGCTTGCGCCTTTTTCCCGTTGTTAAAAATCCCATAAACCGCCGAACCCGAACCGCTCATGGACGCACCGAGGGCTTTTGCTCTCAGCATCGTCCGCTTGATTTCGGTGATTTCGTCCAGCTCCATCACCTGCTCGAATTCATTGTATAAGCAGGTGGACATTCCGCGGATGTCACGGCTGTACAGCTGCTTGACCAGCTCGTCGGTATAGAGAAAGTCCTTGGCAGGACGGGCGTCACAGCGCGCATAAGCTTCTGCGGTCGAAACGGAAAGCTCCGGCTTGCAGATAACGATATAACACTTCGGCATGGACGCCAGCTTTTTGAGGGTCGTGCCTGTTCCTGTCGCGAGCATTGTACCACCGAGCAGACAGAAGGGAACATCCGAGCCGAACCGCGCGCAGATATCCGCCATCTCCTGCATGGTAAGGTGCGTTTCAAAAAGCTGATTCAGCGCGAGAACGA
>CAJONB010000151.1 GCA_905235715.1 uncultured Ruminococcus sp.
ACGCCGACGGCGTTCTGACGGAGGAGGCGGGTCAGTTCGCGGGACTCACTACCGAAGAAGCCAACAAGAAGATTGCCGCCTATCTGGAAGAAACAGGCGCGCTCTTCGCGCTGAAAAAGATTATCCACCAATATCCGCACTGCTGGCGCTGCAAGACCCCGATTCTTTTCCGCGCTACCGACCAGTGGTTCTGCTCTGTCGACGACTTCAAGGAGCAGGCGGTCGACGCGATTAACACCGTCGAGTGGATTCCCGCGTGGGGCAAGGATCGCATTACCGCAATGGTGCGCGAGCGCAAGGACTGGTGTATTTCCCGCCAGCGCAAGTGGGGCGTTCCGATTCCGATTTTCTACTGCTCCGACTGCGGCGAGCCTTATGTCAACAAAGAGGCGATGCTCGCGGTAGCCGACCTGTTTGGCGAGGAAGGCTCCAACGCATGGTTCACCCATGACGCTGAGGAGATTCTCCCCGGGGGAACGGTCTGTCCCAAGTGCGGCTGCAAGCATTTTGAAAAAGAAAAGGACATCATGGACGTGTGGTTCGACAGCGGCTCGTCCCACCGCGCGGTCGTCTGCAAGCGCCGCGATTATCTCGGCGTACCCGCCGACCTTTATCTCGAGGGTAACGACCAGTACCGCGGATGGTTCCAAAGCTCGCTTCTGACGTCCGTCGCGACCGAGGGCGTCGCCCCCTACAGGACTGTCCTCACCCACGGCATGATTCTCGATATGGAACGCCGCAAGATGAGCAAATCGCTCGGCAACGGTATCTCTCCGCAGGAGGTCATTCAGCAGTACGGCGCGGATGTGCTCCGTCTGTGGGTCGCTTCCTCCGACTACCAGTCCGATATCAGCATCTCGCGCGATATTCTCAAGCAGATGTCCGAGGCGTACCGCAAAATCCGCAACACCGCGCGCTATATCCTCGGCAACCTCTATGACTTCAACCCCGATACCGATATCGTGGCTTCGGACGATTTGCTGCCGATTGATAAGTGGGCGGTCGTCAAGCTCAACGAGCTGATTACCAAGTGCCTGAATGCCTACGATAAGTTCGAGTTCCATCAGGTTTATCATTCGATTCATAACTTCTGCGTCGTCGATATGTCCAACTTCTATCTCGACGTGCTTAAGGACAGATTATATACCGAGAAGGCGGATTCCAAGGCGCGCCGCGCGGCTCAGACAGCGATGTATTACATCCTCGATTCTCTGACCCGCCTGCTTACCCCGATTCTCGCCTATACCGCCGACGAAATCTGGCGTTATATGCCGCACCGTTCCTCCGACGATAAGGAGAACGTCCTCTATAACGATATGCCCAAGACGATCGCTGTCGACGTAGCGGACGACTTTATCGCGACATGGGACCGCATCCATGCCCTGCGCGATACCGTCAAGAAGTCGCTCGAGGTCGTGATTAAGGATAAGGTCGTCAAGACCTCCCTCGAGACCTGCGTGATTCTCAAGGCTTCCGGCGAGGAGTACGCGTTCATCAGCTCCGTGCTTCCCGAGCTGAAGGCGGCGTTCATCGTCTCCGACGTACAGCTTGTTGAGGCTGACGGAGAGCTGAGCGTAGAGGTCAAAAAGGCAGAGGGCGAAAAGTGCGAGCGCTGCTGGTCTTATTCCGAGACCGTCGGCGAAGCTCACGGGCATCCGACCCTTTGCGCCCGCTGTGCAGCTATCCTTGAATCCTGATTTTATACTATACTAATATTCACCTTTTACTGCGGTGTACCGCTCGGTACACCGCATTGTCTTAGGAGCGTGATTTTTTGCTGATTCTTTCTATCGCTGTCATCGTTGTTGTTCCGGTACTCGCCGAGGTTTTTCGTTATTTTATCGTGGCGAATCTTAAGCCCGACGGCGTTTTCACGGCGATTCCGCACGTTCTCGATTTGGTTTATTCCGAGAACCGCGGCGTTGCGTTCGGTATGTTTCAGGACGGCACGGTGTTCTTTGCGGTCACCACCTCGATTGTGATTATTGTCGCGCTTATATTTCTGATAAAGAATTATAAAACAAGCAAGCTGTTAACGGTATCCCTCTCGCTGATTATCGGCGGGGGACTGGGAAATCTCTACGAGCGCATTGCCCACGGCTACGTGGTCGATTACCTGCGCCTGTCGTTTTTCCCGCCCGTGTGCAATTTTGCCGACTACTGTATCACCGCGGGCACCGTTTGTCTGATTGTATACCTGCTGTTCTTCTCCGATTTTCTCAAGGACGGAAAAAAGAAGAAGGCGCAGGCTGACGCGGAAGCGGACGGGGATTCCTGAGATGACGCGCCTGAGCTTTACCGTGGACGCGTCCGAAAGCGGCGTCCGTCTGGACAAATATCTGTCCGACCGCGTGGATACGCTCAGCCGTTCGGCAATCGCCAAGCTGATTGAGGACGGCGGCGTGAGAGTGGGGGAGAAGCCCGCC
>CAJONB010000152.1 GCA_905235715.1 uncultured Ruminococcus sp.
TCCTGGGACCGCTGACCAACCCCGCCTCGCCGTCCATGCAGCTCTTAGGCGTATACGACGCATATCTGATTGAGCCGCTGGCGCAGGTTCTGCTCAACCTCGGCGTAAAGCGCGGCATGGTCGTTTACGGCACGGATAAGCTCGACGAAATCTCGCTCAGCGCGCCGACCAAAATCTGTGAGCTTAAGGACGGCTGGTTCAAATCCTACGTGATTACGCCCGAGGACTTCGGCTTTGCGCGCTGTACCAAGGACGATTTAAAGGGCGGCTCTCCCGAAGAGAACGCACAGATCACGCGCGATATCCTCGCGGGTAAGCAGGGTCATCAGCGCAACGCGACGCTCCTCAACGCAGGCGCGGCGCTGTATATCGGCGGCAAGGCGGCGAGTATGCAGGACGGCGTAAAGCTGGCGGCTGAGCTGATTGAATCCGGCAAGGCGGCAGAAACTCTCGAAAAGCTGATTGAAGTCAGCAACCGTCCCGGGGGATCAGCATGAATATTCTGGAGCAGCTTGCCGCTCACGCAAAGGAGCGGTGCGAAAACGCAAAGCAGCAACAGTCCCTGAGTGACATCAGGCGGCGGGCGGAGGAATTGCCAAAGGGAAATTTCGCCTTTGAAAACGCGCTGAAGACGCAGGACATCGCCTTTATCTGCGAGTGCAAAAAGGCGTCGCCCTCTAAAGGACTGATTGCCCCCGAATTCCCGTATCTGCAAATCGCGCGGGAGTATGAGGCAGCGGGCGCGGACGGCATCTCGGTGCTGACGGAGCCGAAATGGTTTCTCGGCAGCGACGCGTACCTCGAGGAAATCGCCGCAGCGGTCAATATTCCCTGTCTGCGTAAGGATTTCACGGTGGACGAATACATGATTTACGAGGCGAAATTGCTCGGCGCGTCGGCGGTGCTGCTGATTGCGGCGATCCTCTCCCCCGCGCAGTTGCAGGAATATATCTGTATCTGCGACGCTCTCGGCTTATCGGCGCTGACGGAGGCGCATGACGAAGCGGAGGTCGGCGTTGCGCTCGACGCGGGCGCACGTATCATCGGCGTGAATAACCGCAACCTCAAGGACTTTTCCGTCGATACGGAGAACAGCCGCAGACTGCGGGCGCAGATACCGCAGCAGGTGCTGTTCGTATCGGAAAGCGGCGTCAAAACCGCCGGGGATGTGCAAAGGCTGCGCGAAATCGGCGCGGACGCGGTTCTGATCGGCGAAACGCTGATGAAAGCCCCTGACAAAAAGCAGAAGCTCACGGAGCTGAGAGGAAGCGTATGACAAAAATCAAGCTGTGCGGACTGACCCGCACACAGGATATAGAAGCGGCGAACACCCTCCTGCCCGACTACATCGGCTTTGTGTTCGCCGAAAAAAGCAGGCGGTATATCGCCCCGGAGCAGGCGGCTGAATTAAGACAGCGGCTTCGCCCCGAAATCCAAGCGGCGGGCGTATTCGTCAACGAGGATGCGGAGCTTGTCGCAGAACTCCTGCAAAGCGGCGTGATTGACGTCGCACAGCTCCACGGCGGCGAGGACGACGCGTATATCGGCTGCGGGCGCTGACGGACAAGCCAATCATCAAGGCGTTTATCATCCGCTCCGCGGACGACGTCAAGCGCGCAGAGCAAAGCTGTGCCGACAGTATCCTGCTCGACGGCGGGATGGGCAGCGCGAGGACGTTTGACCGCAGCCTGCTGAGCGGAATCAGCCGTCCGTATTTTCTCGCGGGCGGACTGGAGCCGGGCAACGTTGCCGATGCGGTGCGCTCCCTGCGCCCTTACGCGGTGGACGTCAGCTCCGGCATCGAGACCGGCGGCAAAAAGGATATTGAAAAGATGACGGCGTTTGTCACCGCTGTCAGAAAGGAAGAAGAGTTATGACAAATCCAAACGGACGCTTCGGCGCGCACGGCGGACAGTATATTCCCGAAACGCTGATGAACGCCGTCATCGAGCTGGAGGAAGCGTACAATTATTATAAAAACGACCCCGGATTCAACCGCGAGCTGAGCGAATTATTCAACAACTACGCGGGCAGACCGTCGCTCCTGTACTATGCGGAAAAGATGACGAAGGAGCTCGGCGGCGCAAAAATCTACTTGAAGCGCGAGGATTTGAACCATACCGGCGCGCACAAAATCAACAACGTTCTCGGTCAGGCGCTGCTCGCCAAGAAGATGGGCAAGACCCGCCTGATTGCCGAGACCGGCGCGGGTCAGCACGGCGTTGCCACCGCGACCGCCGCCGCCTTGATGGGCATGGAGTGCGTCGTGTTCATGGGCGAGGAGGACACCAAGCGCCAGGCGCTGAACGTCTACCGTATGCGCTTGCTCGGCGCTGAGGTCATCCCCGTCAAAAGCGGTACCGCTACCCTAAAGGACGCGGTCAGCGAAGCCATGCGCGAATGGACGTCGCGTATCGCGGACACCCACTACTGCCTCGGCTCGGTGATGGGGCCGCATCCGTTCCCGACGATCGTGCGTGATTTTCAGGCGGTGATTTCCAAAGAAATCAAGGAGCAGATGCTCGAAAAGGAGGGCAGGCTCCCCGACGCGGTGATTGCCTGCGTCGGCGGCGGCTCCAACGCCATCGGCAGCTTCTATCACTTTATTGACGACAAGGACGTGCGCCTGATTGGGTGTGAGGCGGCGGGCAGAGGAATCGACACCTTTGAGACCGCGGCGACCATCTCCACCGGCAGACCGGGTATTTTCCACGGCATGAAGTCGTATT